>JAHEKN010000026.1:0-3475 GCA_024638305.1 Gemmatimonadota bacterium
TCGACGCTCTACGGTTCTGAGGCCTCTGGCGGCGTGATCCAGATCTTCACGAAGCGCGGCCGTTCGAACAGCCCGGCCAGCTTCACGTTCGCGACGACCGCCGGCTTCAACCGGCACCGTCCGAACTTCCCGACCAGCCTGCGCTCCAACTTCCGTGGCCCGGACGGCACGGTGGCGTTGGATCCGAATCAGTCGCTGATCGAAAACGGGCTGATCAACACGTACGACATCACCGCCTCGGGTGGTGGTGAGGAAGTCACCTACTTCGTGTCTGGTGGGTTCAGCTACGAAGAGGGCTCGATCAAGCCGAACGACCAGAAGCGCGGCAACCTGCGCGTGAACCTGAACTGGACGGCCGCCGAGAACCTGACGATCGGTGTGACGTCCGGGTACGTGCGCAACCGGATCTGGTCGCTGCAGTCGGGCAACAACTGGCTCGGCATCTACACGAACGCACTGCTGACGAACCCGCTCAACGCGACGGCCGAGGAGCCGTACGGTGGCGGGCTGGACGTGAACGTGGCGGACGCCCAGGCGATCAAGACGTTCTCGGACACGGACCGCTGGACGGGAGCGGTGACGCTCACGTACAACCCGCGGCCCAACTTCGCGCACCGGGCCACGATGGGTCTGGACGCGGTGAACGACCAGAAGACGCGTGACCTTCCGTTCGGCCGTCACTACACGTACATCGGCCGCAACGGTGAGCGGAACATCGGGTACCGCAATGCCCGCAAGTTCACGGCGGACTACCTGGGCACGCTGGACTACGACGACTTCCTGGGACTGTCGGGAAGCTTCGCGTTCGGTGGCCAGGGGTACTGGGACATCATCTCGACGTCGATGGCGACGGGTAAGGACTTCGCCGGCGAGGGCGTGACCACCGTAGGTGGCGCGGCCCGTACGTTCGGCGGTGAGGAGTTTGCCGAGGAGGTCAACGTCGGCGCGTTCGCGCAGAACCGCTTCGACTTCGGCAACCTGTTCATCACGACCGCGGTCCGGATCGACGGGAACAGCGCCTTCGGCGTGAACTATGGGTTCCAGGTCTACCCGAAGGCGGACATGGCCTACAACCTGACCGGCAGCTTGCTGCCGGGCTTCCTGTCGAGCGCGAAGCTGCGCGGCGCAATCGGGATGGCCGGTAAGGCCCCCGGTGCGTTCGACTCGTTCACGACCTACGAGCCCAACACGGTGCTCGAAGACGTGGCCGGTGTGCGTCCGGACAACCCGGGCAACGCGGACCTCGAGCCGGAGAACAAGGTCGAGTTCGAGCTCGGTACGGACCTCGGCATGTTCGATGACCGGGTCGGTATCGACTTCACGTACTGGAACGCCAAGACCAAGAACGCGCTGCTGGGGATCGCGCTGCCGCCGAGCTTGGGCTTCTCGAGCTCGCAGCTCCGTAACGTCGGTGAGATCCAGAACCAGGGCGTCGAGCTCTCGGTGAACGGCACGATCGTGGACGGTCGGGACTTCCGCTGGCGGTCGGGCGTGAACTTCGAGTGGAACAAGAACGAGATCCTGGACCTGGGCGAGACGGCGTTCGCCGACTCGCTCCCGATCTACTCGTCGCAGTGTGACGCGACCCGTTTCTCGGCGGACGGCTGCATCGAGCGCTGGGACCACTACATGCGTCTCGGTGGAAGCTGGGTCGGCTTGCCGATCGGCGAAGTGATCGCCCGCAACGTGATCGGTTGGGATCCGAACGCGCGCACGCACATCCGCGGCACGTACAGCTTCCTGCAGGGGCAGCAGTATCCGGCGCAGATGGCGTCGTGGAACAACGACTTCTCGCTGGGCAGCTCGCTCCGCCTGGCCGTGCAGCTGCGCGGCGAGTGGGGCGCGTCGATGTCCAACTCCGACCGTGGCTACGGCGTGCGGCAGCTCGCGTATGACGAGTACCTGCAGCACCTGGGCCCGAACGGAGAGTCGACGGCGGCGAGCGACTCGACGCTCAACCGTCACCGGTTGGCGTATCCGATCGACTCGCGTGACCACATCCGGCTGCAGGAAGTGTCGCTGTCCTACACGCTGCCGGAAGGGTTCAACCAGTTCGCGCGGCTCGAGAACACGACTCTGACGCTGGCCGGGTACAACCTGCACTGGTGGGACGACTGCCATTGCCCGGACCCGAACCAGCAGTACCGCGGTGGTGCGGACTTCAGCACCTCGCCGTTCCTCGGGCTCCCACAGCCGAGACGTTTCCTATTGTCCGTGAAAACCAGGTTCTAAGCCGTTTCACACGTTCTTAGATCCGCCGTAACAAAGGAGACGGACACATGAGGATGCGAACGATGAAGAGAGGGCGGCTCGCGATCACTTCGGTGGTCGCGGCCGCGGCCCTCGTGGGCTGCGACATCCTGGACGTCCAGGACCCGCAGCGTTACACGGCCGACGACCTGGACTCCGCCCTGCCGGCGGTGGCCAACGGCGTCGAGGGTGCGGTACACGAGATCTACGACAGCTACGTGGTCGACATGGAGATGCTGGCGGACGTGTACCAGCACACGGGCACCTGGTCGGGCTACGACGAGGTGGACCACGGCCGGTTCCAGTACGGAACCAGCTCGATGGACGGGGAGATGAACTCCCTGCTCCGGGCTCGCTGGTTCGCGGGTGACGCGCAGGAACGCTTCGAGCGGGTGCTCGAGGGCGCGGCGGCGTCCAGCCCGCTGACGGCGCAGGTGCAGATGTCGGGAGCGATGGCCGACCTGGTCATCGCGATCGCCTACTGCGAGGCGCCGGCCCAGAACAACGGTCCGGCGGTGCCGGACCAGCAGATCTTCCAGCAGGCGGTCACCAAGTTCACGACCGCCATCGGTACGGCCCAATCGGCCGGCACCTCCAACTTCCTGAACGCATCGTACGCGGGCAGGGCGACGGCCAAGCTCTACATGGGTGACTACGCCGGAGCGGCAGCCGACGCGGCCATGGTGCCGGACGGGTTCAGCTACAACGCGATCTTCAACCAGCAATCCACGAACTCGGTCGTGCTGCTCACCACGAAAAACTTCAACGAGGCCGGTGGCCTCATGTACAAGTGGTGGCCGCTGATCGACAACACGCCGACATCGTCATACATGCGCGACCCGCTCACGGGCGAGCATGACATGCGTTTGGCGGTATGGTTCGACGGCGAGATCGCGACGGACAACGCCCGCATCGCCGAAGCCGCCAAAGCGGCCGGTTGCTGGGTCAATGTCGCCAACCAGCCGGCTATCAGCAGCTTCCTCATTCCCTCGCTGGTTGATCGTTCTCCTCTGCTGATTGCCATTTCCAGCGGTGGCACCTCCCCGGTTCTAGCCCGCCTGCTGACCGCCAGGATCGAGGCTTTTCTGCCGCACACCTACCGCGAGCTGGGGCAACTGGCAGATCGCTATCGCGAACGCATTCGAACGGAAATCGGCAACTGGCGTCAACGCCGACGTTTCTGGGAACGACTGCTCAATGGGCGCGTGGGTGAACTGATTCTGCA
>JAHEKN010000026.1:3485-29148 GCA_024638305.1 Gemmatimonadota bacterium
GATCGCGACGGACAACGAAACGCCGCACTACAGCCAGTGGAAGTACGATCGCGACACCTCACCGATCCCGATGGTCCACTCGGACGGGATGAAGCTCATCATCGCCGAGAAGCGGATGAGGGACGGTGACTACGCTGGCGCAACGCAGATCCTGAACGACTTGCGTGCGGCCGTCGGGCTGGCTGGCCATGCAACCCCGGCGGATGCGGCGGGCATGCAGGACATCCTGATCTGGGAGCGCTTTGCGGAGCACTTCATGGAGGGCAGAAGGCTCGGAGACCTCGAGCGCTTCGGCCTGATGCGTCAGGTGTTCGACGAGCTCAACGATTCGGAACGGGTCGGTACGGGGCGTCCGCTCAAGTTCCCATTGACGGACACGGAAGCCACGTACAACCCCGAGATCACGAACGACCTCGCGCAGAGGTGTCTGCCGAGGGCGTAGCTGCACCGTGATGTGTGTGAAGGGGTGGCGCGGAGGTCCGCGCCGCCCCTTCGTGCGTTCGGGGGGATATGGATCGGTTCCTTCCTCGTGGCGGAATGCCACGAAATCCGTGGTCGCGGTGTACGTAGGGTAGGTACGTTACGTCGTTGGTTCCCGTGAGATGTGCGGGAACCAGGAGGGGAGATGTCGCGCTCTGCCCGTCCGTTGCGGGGTCCCCGGGAAATCTGCCTTCGCTCCGCCGCCAAGCCCCGATGTGGCAAGGGTTGGGGGAGTGCGCTGGTCCTGGCCATGGCCTCGGTGTTGGCCGCCCAGGAGCTCTCGGCCCAGCTCCAGGAGGCGGCGATCACCGGACGCGTCATGGCCGTCGACGATGAGACCCCGATCTCGCAGGCCGACGTTCGTCTGGACGGTACCCAGTTGGCGGTACTCACGGGTCCGGACGGCCGGTTTCGCCTGAATCGCGTACCGGCCGGCAACCATGTTCTCAGGGTCGAGCGACTGGGCTACGAGACCCGCGTCGATTCGATCACGGTCACGGCCGGAACGGTGGTGGAGCTCCAGATCCTCCTGTCCATCGAGCCCATCGAGCTCGAGCCGCTGGTGGCCGTGATCCGCTCGCTGGTCCTCGAGCGGGCGGGCTTCTACGCTCGTAAGGCTCAGGGGTTCGGCGGGACGTTCCTCGACCCCCAGGAGATCCGGAGCCAGAGACCGAGCATGACCACGGACCTCTTCCGCTCCCTGCCCGGGATCCGAGTGTCGTACGGGGGCATCTACGGCTCCCAGGTGCTCGTGAACCAGCGGGTGACGTTCACGGACGACCCCATGGGCTGCGTCCCCGAGCTCTGGTTGGACGGCATCCGCTCCACGATGCGGAGCTACGACATGATGCGCGTCGACGAGATCGAGGGCGTCGAGGTCTACGCGGGCGGGGGCCCCGGGAAGTTCAACGACGTCTGCGGCTCCATCCTCATCTGGACGAAGGTGCCCATCAACCGCTGACGCGGCTGACGCGGGACGGTGCTGCCCTAGAAGGAGATGTCGCGGTACTGGTAGACGAAGCGCATGACCTCGCGCTTGCCGTCGGGCCCGAAGGGTTGGAGCATCCTGGACTCGTCCGCCCAATTGGCATCGTCGATGTTCACGCGCATGCTCAGCGTCGCCGGCGTTTCCTCCGTGGGATACAGAGAGAAGAACACCTGTAGGCGCTGCGTGAAGCTGAACGTCTGATCGAACGGCGTCGACACCGTCATCGTGTCCGCCTCGATCAGCTGGATGACGGGCTCGCAGGCCGGGCACTCGGAATCCGGCACCTGTGTGAACAGCATGGACATGACCAGGGTCACCGACTGGGCATCCCCGCCGATCTCCAGACGCACCATCTCGGGCTCTTTGGTCCCACGCAACCAATCACAGCCACCGAGCAACGGGGCCATGGAAATGAGCGTCAGCGCGACGGCCAGACGCCCAGGTAGATTCGCGCCGCGGAAGCGCTCCGACACGCTCATCTTCTGCTTACCTCGAGTCCTCGGGTTCAAGCGGTGGTGTAGAAATCTTAATACACCGGATCGGAATATTGGAGCCTTGGCGCGCGGGCGTCCCCGTACACCGCGACGTATGTTCTCGCCCATGGGATGGTCCGAACGCGGATCGACTGTCTACTGGGCAGATCCCCACAACCCAGCGTCTCTCGCTTCCGAACGAGGAACCCCATCGTGTGTCCACCGCTTTCATCGCTGCGAACCCGAGATGCCGCGACTCGGACGAGACGCCCTTCTGCCCCGGGAACGATCACGGCCCTGGCGCTCCTGCTGCTGGCGCCGCCACCCGTCATGGCGGCCGCGCAGGATCAGGTTACCGAGAGCGACTACGCCCGCGCCGAGCAGTTCCTGGGCTGGCATGCCCGCAACCTCGTGAGCGGCGACCAGGTCGTGCCCAACTGGTTCGAAGGGGCCGCCAGCGACCGGTTCTGGTACCAGAACCGCCTGGGGTCCGGTAGCCAGTTCGTGGTGGTCGATCCCGCTGGACCCACACAGAGGGCGGCCTTCGACCACGACCGCCTGGCGGCGGCCCTCTCCGTCGCGGCGGATACGAGCTACGAGGGGCGCAAGCTCCCGTTCACGTCGTTCGAGTTCGTGGGTGGGGGCGGCTCGATACGATTCCACACCGCGGACTCGGTGCGCTGGACGTGCTCGATCACCTCCTATGCCTGCACGCCACCCGACTCGATCGCCGAGCCCCCACGGACTGAAATCCGCTCACCCGATGGATTGTGGGTGGCGTTTCACCGCGACGAGAATCTCTGGATCCGGTCGACCAGGTCCGGCGAGGAGGTCCAGCTGTCAACGGGAGGCTCGCCTGACTTTGGATACGCGGCGCCGCCCGAGGGATGCTGCAGCCACGTCACTCTCTCTCGCCAGGGGACGGTGGCGCCTCCCCTGCTCCGCTGGTCACCGGACTCGCGGAAGATCGCGACGCATCGCCTGGACGAGCGGGGCGTCGAGCGACTCCATCTGCTGGAGGCCAAGACTGGCCGGCCCGTTCTCCACTCCTACCGGGTCGGGCTCCCCGGCGACTCCGTGATCCCCACGTACGAGATGCACGTTTTCGACGTGGAGAGCAGGACACACACACCCGTGACGATCGGCGCGATGGAGGCGGTAAACACGTCGTGCTGCCAGCTCGCGTCCGACACGATCTGGAAGGACGTGAAATGGGCCGCGTCCTCCGCCGAAGTCTTCTTCACGCGGGGGGTGCGGAGCTTCGACACCCTGCAGCTCATTGCGGCCGACGCCGAAACCGGGACCGCGCGCACCGTCCTGACGGAGACGGGCAAGACCTACGTGGAGTCGAACGGCGCCAGGAGTGGACTACCGAACTGGCAGGTCACGACGGACGGCTCGCAGGTGGTCTGGTGGTCCGAGAGGGACGGCTGGGGACATCTGTATCTGTACGACGCCCGGACGGGCACGCTCCGGAATCGGATCACGGAGGGCCCCTGGCTCGTGGTCGATCTGCTCCACGTGGACGAGGTGGGACGCTGGGTTTACTTCACCGGCCAGGGGCGGGAGCCCGGCGTGGACATCTACTACCGTCAGCTCTACCGGGCCGCGCTCGATGGCGGGCGCATCGAGCGGCTCACGCCGGAGAACGCGGACCACGACGTCCGTGTCTCGCCGTCGGGGCGGTTCTTCACGGACACCTACTCGACCTTCGAGACAGAGCCGATGAGCGTCCTGAGGAACACGGCCGGTCGTGTGGTCGCCACTCTGGAAGAGGGAGACTTTTCCGCCCTGCTCGACACGGGTTGGCACTATCCGACCCACTTCGTGGTCAAGGCCCGGGACGCGGTGACCGACCTGCACGGACTGCTGTTCTTCCCCTCCGACTTCGACTCGACCGCGAGCTACCCCGTCATCGACTACATCTACCCGGGACCGCAGGTCGGAGCGCTCGGGACCAGGCAAGTCATGGTGTCACCTCGCGGGAACGCTGCCGCCCTCGCCGAGCTCGGCTTCATCGTGTTCATGATCGACGCGATGGGCACCCCCGGGCGCAGCAAGGCGTTTCACGATGCGTACTACGGCAACATGCACGACAACGGACTTCCGGATCACGTCAGCGCGATCAAGCAGCTCGCGGCCCGCTATCCGCAGATGGACCTGGACCGCGTGGGCATCTTCGGGCACTCGGGCGGAGGGTTCAGCTCCACGGACGCCATGCTGAGCTACCCGGACTTCTTCAAGGTGGCGGTCTCGACAGCCGGCAATCACGACAACCGGAGCTACGACTACACCTGGGGGGAGAAATACCAGGGCCTTCTGACCGAGAACCCGGACGGATCAGACAGCTTCGACTCCCAGGCCAACCAGAACTACGCGTCGAAGTTGAAGGGCAAGCTGCTGCTGATGTACGGCACGTTGGACGACAACGTCCATCCCAACGCCACCCTCATGGTGGTCGATGAGCTGATCAAGGCGGGAAAGGACTTCGACATGATCGTCTACCCCAACGGGAACCACGGATTCGGGGGGGAGCCGTACGTGATCCGACGGACCTGGGACTACTTCGTCACCCACCTGCTCGGGAAGGAGCCCCCGCACGAGTACCCTCTCAAGCGACCGGAGGGTTAGGCATGCGCGTGGCTTCGAACGCGAGAGCATCCAGACGACCCCTGCGCCTCCGGAAGCCGGTCGCGGTGGCTGCCGTGCTCGTGCTCCTGGCCACGGTGTGGCCCACGACGCCTATCTCTGCCCAGCAGACGCGAATGGACGTAGGCCGCTACCACCGAGCGGCCCAGTTTCTGGCCTGGAACGTGGACCCGCTCATCACTGGGGACCAGGTGGCGCCGCAGTGGATGGCGGGTGGCAACCGTTTCTGGTACCGGAACAAGACAGGCTCGGGGGCGGAGTTCGTCGTGGTCGATCCGGTGGCGGGCTCCAGGGGCGCCCTCTTCGACAACGCCCGTCTGGCCTCGGCCATGTCGGTGGCTGCCGATACGGCCTTCGATCCCGTGAAGCTCCCGTTCACGACGTTCGAGCTCTCGGGGGACGAGCGCTCGATCCTGTTCGACGTGGGGGAGCGGGGCTTCACGTGCGACACGCGCGCCTACACCTGCCAGGTGGGAGACACGCTGCCCGACCGCACGCCGTTCGTGAAGTCACCGAACGGGCAGTGGGAGGCGTTCATCCACGAGCACGACCTCTGGATCCGCCCGGTGGCCGGCGGCGACTCGGTCCGACTCACGTCCGACGGTGAGGAGGGCTGGGCCTACGGCATCCAGGAGCCCCGACCGGGGCAGATCATTCAAAAGGCGCCCCAGCGGCCCGTGCTCCAATGGTCACCGGACTCACGCCGGGTCGCCGTTCAGCGCATGGACGAGCGCAACGTGGCGCGGATGCCGCTCTACTCCTCCACCCATCAGCGGCCCGAGTTCTACACGTATCCGTATCCGCTCCCGGGAGACACGATCATCCCGCGGTTCGACGTGCACGTGGTGGACGTCGAGGCCCGGAGCAACGTCAGACTCGATCTGGAGCCGCAACCCTACCTGACGTTCACGGCGGCCGGTCTGGCCGACTCGACGTGGATCACGGTGAAGTGGAAAGAGGGAGGCGAGCGGCTGTACTTCACCCATGCGCTCAGGGGCGCCAAGCGCATCGGGCTCTACGAGGCCGATCTCGAGACCGGCGCAGCGCGGTTCATCGTGGCCGACAGCCAAGCCACGCACGTCGAGCTCAACCTGGACATCGTCGGCACCAGGCCCAACTGGGACGTCGTGAACGGCGGCCAGGACGTGGTCTGGTTCTCGGAGCGCGACGGCTGGGGCCATCTCTATCGATTCGACGGCGCCGGCAACCTCAAAAACCGCATCACGTCCGGGGCCTGGACGGTCGGCGACGTCCTGACCATCGACGAGGCCACCGACCGGATCTATTTCACGGCGCGGGGACGCGAGCCGGGACGGCTGCCGGTCATGGCGGAGCTCTACTCCGTCGGATTGGACGGGGCCGGCATCACGCGCCTGGCCAGGGAGGCCGCCGACCACACGGTCGAGGCCTCGCCCGACGGACGCTACTTCGTGGACAGCTACTCGCGGCCGGACATGCCTCCGGTGACGGTGCTCAGGGATCGTTCGGGCCGCGTGATCAGCGAGCTCGAGCGCGCGGACGTGTCCCGGCTCGAGAGCATGGGGTGGTCCCTCCCGGAGATCTTCACCTACAAGGCCCGCGACGGCGTGACCACGCTCTACGGACTGATCTACAAGCCCTCCGACTTCGATCCGTCCAAGCGCTATCCAGTCGTGGAATACATCTATCCAGGCCCGTTCATCGGAAGCGTGGGGCGTTGGAATTTCAGCGGTGGCCGGCTGGGCACGGCGTTCCGCTCCGACCAGGACGCGCTCGCTGAGCTGGGCTTCATCGTCGTCCAGATGGACCACCTGGGAACGCCATTCCGGTCCAAGGCGGTCCAGGACAACTACTGGGGCAACATGGGGGACAACGGCATCCCCGATCACGTGACCGCGCTCAAGCAGCTCGGGGCCCGCTACCGCTGGATGGATCTCGACCGGGTGGGCATCTACGGTCATTCGGGAGGAGGATTCGCCTCGACCGACGCCATTCTCCGCTATCCGGATTTCTACAAGGTCGCCGTTTCCACTGCGGGGAATCACGACAACAGGTCGTATCACGCCGCCTACGCGGAGAAGTACCAGGGCCTCCTGGTGCGGGACACGGTCCAGGGGACGGACAGCTACGCCAACCAGGTCAATGCGTCCTTGGTGGAGAACCTGAAGGGAAAGCTCCTCCTGATGACGGGCGACATGGACGACAACGTCCATCCCGCCATGACCATCCAGGTGGCGAACGCGCTCATCGAGGCCAACAAGACATTCGATTTCCTGATCCTGCCCAACCGGTCACACGATCTGAACGAGCCCTACGTTATCCGGAGGCGGTGGGACTACTTCGTGGAGCACCTCATGGGGCTCGAGCCCCCGAAGGACTTCGAGATCACGCGGCCGAGCGGATGAGACGCAGCGGCCGACACCATGGACCCGAAGGAGCGACGGCCTGGGCGCCGGCCGCCCTCGAAGGAGCTGAATCGATGACAGGTTGGCGAGTCGTCTATCGTGCGGTCACGCCGGCATGCGCGGGATTGATGGCCGGCGCCGCGATGCTCGCGGCAGCCGCGACCGCGCCCCTGGCGGCGCAAGGCGTGGACTACCGCAGAGCCGAGCTCCTGCTCGACTGGCATACGGGTCCGCTCATCTCGGGCGACGAGGTCGACCCGCAGTGGATCGACGGGTCCGACCGCTTCTGGTATCGCAACAAGACGGGGAGCGGCCACGGGTTCGTGGTGGTCGATCCCGTGCGGAACACGCAGGGCCCGCTGTTCGACCACGCGCGTCTGGCCGCGGCCATGTCGCTCGCCAACGACACGTCGTACGTGCCCGACAAGCTGCCGTTCGACGCCTTCGAGTTCTCGGAGGGAGGTAGCGGCGCAATCGAGTTCACGGCGTCGAAACGGCGCTTCCAGTGCGACATCGGCGCGTACACCTGCATGGTAAGCGACACCCTGCCCGACTCGACCCCATTCGTGGAGTCACCGGACGAGCGCTGGGAGGCGTTCGTCATGGACCACGACGTTTACATCCGTCCCAAGGCCGGCGGGGACACCATCCGCATCACCGACGACGGTGAGGAGCTCTACGGTTATGGGCTGGCATTCCCGCGGGCCAACCAGCAGCGCAACAAGGTGACGCGCACGCCGGACATCCATTGGGCGCCGAACTCCCTCAGGCTGGCGGTCGAGCGAATGGACGAGCGCGGAGTGGCGCACCACCACTACCTCTCGTACACCCCGCAGCGGCCCGAGCACTTCTCGCAGCCGTACGCCCTGCCCGGCGACTCCGTGATTCCTGTTCCCACGTTCCACGTGCTCGATCTGGAGCCGGCGCTCGTGGCCGAGGCCGAGTCGGACTCGGACGGTTTCGACCCGTCCCTCGTCACCAACGTCAGAGTCGAGCTGGAACCGCGCCCGCATCAGATCCAGATGGAGGGTTCGGCGGTCGACTCGCTCTGGAGCCGCGACTCCGGCAAGCTCTACGTGGCATTCCAGACCCGAGCCTCCAAGGGCGCCTACCTGGCGGAGATCGACGCGGTCACAGGGGAACAGACCACCTTGGCCTCCGACGTCGGCAGGACCTACGTGGAGCTCAGCCAGCGGAATCCGGCGAGCTGGTACGTGGTCGAGGGCGGTCCCGAGGTGTTCTGGTGGTCCGAGCGTGACGGCTGGGCGCACCTCTGGCGGTACGACCGACGCGCCGGCACCGCCACCCAGATCACGTCCGGCGCCTGGGCCGTGGGCGCCGTGTTTCGCGTGGACGAGGGCGCCCGCCATCTCTACTTCACCGCCTATGGCCGTGAGCCCGGCGTGCCCTACTACGGCCGGCTCTACCGGGTCGGGTTCGACGGGAGCGGTCTGACCACGGTCGCCGACGAAGAGGGCCTTCACGAGGTGGAGTTCTCCCCCAGCGGCGCGTTCTTCGTGGACACGTATTCACAGATCGGCGTGCCGCCGGTCACCAAGCTCAAGCGGGCGACCGGGACGACGGTGCGAACGCTCGAAGAGGCCGACGTCAGCGCGGCCGTCGAGTTGGGCTGGCGCGCGCCCGAGGTGTTCAAGGTGAAGGCCCGGGACGGGGTGACGGACATCTACGGGCTGATCCACTTCCCACCGGACCTGGCCGATGGAGCCAAGTTCCCGGTGATCGACCACATCTACCCCGGACCGCAGCGTGGCAGTGTGGGCGCCTGGTCTTTCAAGGGCGGCGGCGAGAACTTCGCGCTCGCCGAGCTCGGGTTCGTCGTGATCCAGCTCGACCATCTGGGCACGCCGCACCGCTCCAAGGCCATCCACGACGCCTACTACGCCGACTTCAACGACAACGGCATCCCGGACCACATCACGGCGATCAAGCAGCTCGCGACCCGCTACCCGTTCATGGATCTGGACCGTGTCGGCATCTACGGCCACTCGGGCGGGGGATTCGCGTCGACGGACGCGATTCTGCGCTTTCCCGACTTCTTCCACGTGGCCGTGTCGGGCGCCGGTAATCACGACAATGCCAGCTACAACATCTACTGGGCGGAGAAGTACCAGGGACTGTTGACGGCGGATTCGGCCGCGGGAACCACCAATTTCACGGAAGAGGCCAACAAGACCCACGCGGCCAGCCTGCGCGGCAAGCTGCTCCTCATGCACGGCGACATGGACGACAACGTGCATCCCGCCATGACCGTCCAACTGGTGGACGAGCTGATCAAGGCTAACCGGGACTTCGACCTGATATGGGCTCCCGACCGGGCGCACGGACTCAACGAACCGTACTTCATCCGCCGCCGATGGGACTATTTCGTCCGGCACCTGCTCGGAAAGGAGCCGCCGGCCCAATACGAGATCACCCGACCGAGCACCGAGTAGGACAGCCATGACCGGGGAGACCAGCCAGGGGCCGGGTGCGTCCGACATCGCGACCGACCTCGACGAGTCGGTGCTTCGAACCGAAGGCGTGCAGCCGGGCCGGAGGCTGTTTCACGCGGTGTCGGGGCTCACCATCGTGGCGCTGCTCGTAGCCACTCCCCTCGGGCGAACGGGCGTGCTGATCGTCCTCGGGACGGCACTGGTCGCCGCGCTCTCGATCGATTGGGTTCGACTGCGCTCGCCCGCGGCCAACGTCCGCTTCTTCAAGCTGCTACGGCCGTTCGCCTCGCCACGGGAGCGCGACCGGGTCGCGTCGTCGACGTGGTACCTGGTCGGGGTGATCGCGACGCTGATCATCGCCCCGATTTCCCATGCGGTGTCAGCCATCCTCGTGCTCGCCCTCGCCGACCCGACCGCCAGCGTAATCGGACGCCTGTGGGGCCGGCGGCGTCTGGGGTCGGGTACGGTGCTCGGAACGTCGGCATTCCTGCTCGTCGCGTTGACGATCCTGCTGGCTCGTCATCCGCCAGCGCTCGCCGTTCCGGCCGCCGCGCTCATGGCCGCGGCGGAGTCCGCCCGGTTACCGCTGGACGACAACCTGGTGGTGCCGGTAGCGGCAGCGCTGATCCTGATGGGGCTGCAGCTCGGGCTCGGCGCCCTCGGCTGAGCCGGGCCCGCCCCGGGGTCGCACCGGAGCGGGCCGAGCCCGACGCTACGCGTCCGCTCCCGGAAGGTCTACCAAGCCGAGCTGACCGAGCATTTCCATACCGTCGAAGAAGACGAGCTCCTCGGTGAGCTTGCCGCCCGCATACCGCGCATGCGACGCGCCCTGTATGGACACCGGCTTACCCGTGGCAGGGAAGTCGCCCGGACCGGTGTTGGTGCCGGTGAAGGTCCAGCGCGCGTACGATCGATCCCCCACGAACTGGATCTCGTCGATGTCCACCCTGGCGTCCGGGAACTGCGTCCGGAACGTGCGAATCACGTCCTTCAGCTCTGCCAGGCCGTCGGCATCCGACCCGACGGAGGCCGGGCTCCTGCGAACGGCGCTCTGGTCGACGACGGCGTCCAGCCCGTCGTAGTCGCCTTCGTTCCAGGCGGCGAGCAGCGCGTCAATGATGTTCTGGTGCATGGGTTCTCCTGGTTTGGGGGGCGGTGCGGGAATCGTTCCCAAGTATTGGCCATGAGAGCCTCTTCGACTCCTCCGATTCTGGGTACGGATTGGAGCCTGGGTTACGGCTCAACGGCGCGGAGCAGCTCGAGTAGGCGCTCGTTGCCCTCGACATCGAGGAACGTGTCCCATTCCATGAAGTAGCCGTCGGGGTCGTACCCCACGAACACCCGTACCCGGCCGCTCTCGTCCGTGAGCTCCGGAGTGCGAAGCTCCATGCCCAGGGATTGGGCGCGCTCGAACCACGCGTCGACGTCAGCCGTGAAGAAGGAAACCGTCACGCCCTTCTCCTCAGTCGCCTGGTGGAGTCCGCGACTGCCGTCCACGAGTCCGATGAAGCCCGTGCTCGAGGCCTGATACACCTTGGCCCAACCTTGATCGACGAGCAGGTCCACGCCCAGCAACGCCTCGTAGAAGTCCTGGACGGGCCGGAGGTCGTCGTAGTAGAGCCAGAGCACGGTGGCCTGCACGGTCAGTTCCGGGGCCCGTCCGGGCCCCTTCAGTGGCTCGATCTGGCCGAGCACCGGCATCAGCCGCTCGTTCTCGGCGTGGGGGTTGAACCGCTCGAACTCCAGGTAGTACCCCTCGGGATCGACCGCCACGAAACCGTCGTGTGGCTGCCCCTCGCGGAACGCGTACTCGCTCCGCATGGGAACGCCACGCTCAGTCAGATGCTCGTACCACGCCTCGACGTCCTCCGTGACGATCGCGAGCGTGACGCTCTTGGGCTCATCGGCGGAGTGCATCCCCCGCTCCGCGTCCACGAGCGTCAGGTACGAGGCCGGTGCGACTCTCAGGATCTTCGCGAACCCGTAGTCGACGACCGTCTCGAATCCGAGGACGTCCCGATAGAACGTCCAGGCCGCCTCCACGTCGGCGTAGTAGTAGAACGCGTTCGTAGCGCTCGTCGGGGGCGGGGCTTGCCCCATGATCACCGGTGTGCTGTCCACGAGCTCACGGATCAGCCGAACCACCAGGGCGGGATCGTCCCGCTGGATGCCGTGTCCGGCCCCTTCGGCCACCAATAGTCGGCCCCGAGGGCTGAGCTCCGCGAGTCTCCGCTGCATCCGGAGCCAGCCCGACTCGTGGGTCTCCGACAGAGCCGGGGGGACCCACGCGTGCTCTCCCGCGGACACCACGACGAGGGGCACGTCCGGGAATGAGCCTTCGAGCTCACCGGCCACGTTCTCCAGTCCTTCGTACTCCAGACGGACCCCGCGGGGGAGATCTGCCCTGGACGCGGCCAGGTCGCGGGCACGCTCCGCCCGCGCACGTTCGTCCAAGGTGGAGAGCCGGAACGACTCGAAGTCCTCGTGAGGGCTGTCGAGCAGGAGCACGCCCGCGACTCGGTCGGGGATCATCTCGGCAAGCTTCCGCACGCGCCAACCGCCCGCGGAGTGACCCACCAGAATCAGGTCCCCGGTCGCCCGCATCCGCTCGAGCAGCTCGCGCAGCTCGGACGCCATCACCGTTGCGGTCCGGGGCTCGGGACCCGGATCGCTCTGCCCCAGCCCGGCCCGGTCGTAGGTGATCACGCGGGCAAAGGACGCCAGGTCGTGCACGACGGAGCCCCACGCACGCGAGTCCTCGCGCATCCCCGAATCGAGCACGATCGTGACCGGGCCGACCCCGTATTCGCACGCGTACAAGCGGTGCGTCCCGAGATCCACAAGTCCGCACGATTCGTGGGCGGCCTGCTGCATCGCCGTCGCTCCCGCTGCGCTCACGGTGACCGCGCCCAGAGCCACGAGTGCGGCCCGTGCCACTCCCACTCCCCGTCGTCTCCGGGCGTCCAACCCGCGTCCCGAACGCTCGCTCAGCGGCCCTATCTCCGGCGCTGCCGGATCCGCTCGCGCTGTTGGGCCGCGATCTCGACCAGACGGCGGAGCTCGGCAATCGGCTGGGCCGAATCGTCGACCTGAAGGCGAAGCACGACGTCGTTGTTGAGCCACACGCCCATGTCATCGCCCACGATGAGCATCGCGGCCGACTGCATACCCCGGGTGTCGCCCCCGGCGGCCTGACCGGCTTCGAGCGCGGCGAGGAGACGGAAGGACAGGTGACCCTGCGTGCTCTCGAACGCCGAGACCATGTCGTTGACCACGTCCGGACCCGCCAGGATGTTGCCCTGCGCCGAGCTGTGCTCGCCGATACGGTGGCCGGCCCATTCGCTGGCCCTGGGCCCGGTATGGGTGGCCACGTTCCCCTGCGCGTCCATCACCGAGAACTGGCGGCCCTCGACCGTCCATCGCTCCGGGTCGGGGTTGGGATCGTTCGCCAGGATCGTCCGCACGACCTGGTCCGGGGCCATGCCCTGCCTCAGGAGCTCGATGCCCTGCGGACCATAGCTCACGTCCACGATGGCCTGCGTAGCCACCACGCCCACTCCGGCCTCTCCCCAGATGACGCCGTTCCCGACCGAAAAGACCCGGGACTGCACGGCAACACCCACCTCGCCGGTCGCCGGATCGTACCCGACGATGGAGAAGGTCGCCACGGGCGGCCAGGGTGACTCGGCCGCTGTGGCGACGGTCGTGGCGTCCGTCTCCTGCGCCGCCAGGGGCCCCATGCCGACGTACGCGAGCGCCGCCGACAGGATCAACGTGGCGCGCGCGATTCTCTCTAGGTCCATTGCCATTCCCCATTCATGCCGACGTCCGGAGCCGGCTGCGGTCACGACGATCGGACGATCGAAGCCCGGACGACGTGGTCCAACTCCGGATAGAGTCGGTCGATGTACCCGTTGCCTCCCTCGAAGAGAGGGTCCTGATTCCCGCGGCGCACCCCCCCTCCCGATTCCTCGCCGTATCCCGAGTAGATCCGATCCACCACCTCCATGCCGTCGATCACCTCGCCGAAGGGCGAGAAGCCCTGCTGGTCCAGGCGGGAGTTGTCCACCAAGCTGACGTAGAACTGCGTCGTGCGCGTGTCCGGACCGGTCATCGCATACGCGATCCGGCCCCGCGTGTTGCTCACCCGGACGGGGTCGTCCGGAATGGCGGCGTTTCGCCAGGCCTGAGCAACCGACGGGTCCCCGTGGATGCCCCACTGACAGATGAAGTCCGGCACCACACGGGTGAAGCGTTGGCCGTCGAGGTATCCCGAGCGCGCGAAGTTGTAGAACCGGTCGGCGCCATGCGGGGACCACTCGCGGGTCACTCGGACCACGAAGTCGCCGGCCGTCGTCTCGAATCGCACATCGAACGTGGCCGGCGCCGGTGCCGTCCAGTACGGATCGGTCGGAGCGGTGAGTGGCGGTGGACCCGCGTCCGCGTCGCCGGTGCATGCCATAACCGCGAGGCAGCCGACTCCAGCGAAGGCGAACCGGAACCCCATCGGTGTCGATCCCCGAGGGTGTAACGCCATCGGTCGCGAGGCCCGCCGGCCCGCGCATCCCTTCGACTCGCGGGCACCCGGCCGCGCCCGCAGATTGCCAGCGGAAAGTCCCATGCCACAATCGAAGCGTCCTTCGGTCGTGGCGCCACACCCTGTCCCAGGTCTCAGCCATGGACACTCGACACCCCTCGGATGACGCGCCCACTACGCTCCCGGCTCGGGGCGGGCCAGCGGGCCTGCTCTTCGGCGTGCTCCCTCTCCTGGCTCTCACGGCCTGCGGCGGACCGGAAGAAGGGGACCCACCCGTCACGGGGATGGAGCCGCCGACCGCCTTCGTGGGGGCAACCCTTTGGGATGGTACCGGCACGGCGGCCATCGAGAACGCGGTCATGGTGGTGCGGGGCGGTCGAGTGCAGGCCATCGGATCGGCCGACGAGGTCGCGGTCCCCGAGGGCGCGACGGAGGTGCGCCTCGACGGCCGCTTCGTGACGCCCGGACTGATCAACGCCCACGGCCACGTGGGTGGGATCAATCCGCCCCGGTCGGATCTGGAGCGCTATGCCCGGTTCGGGATCACCACCGTGAACAGCCTCGGTGGCGAGCCCGACGCGGCGGAGTCGCTCCGCGACGTGCACGGACCCGAGCAGGAAGGTGAGTCACCCCGGTCCAGGCTTCTCATGGCGAGCACGGTGGTGACGGGAGACACGCCGGAAGAAGCGATCGCCGTGGTCGACGCCAACGCCGCACTGGGGGTCGACTACATCAAGATCCGGGTCGACGACAACCTCGGCGCCACCCGTAAGATGGCTCCGGACGTGTACCGCGCCGTCATCGAGGCCGCGCACCGGCACGGCCTGCCGCTCGCGGCCCACCTGTTCTACCTGGACGACGCCAAGGATCTCCTCCGTTCCGCCGCCGACCTGGTCGCCCACAGCGTGCGCGATCGGCCGGTCGACCAGGAGCTGGCGGACCTCCTCGTACAGAACGACGTGTGTTACGTGCCCACGCTGATGCGAGAGGCTTCGACGTTCGTATACCGCGAACGTCCGGGCTTCATGGGCGACCCGTTCCTGACCACGGACGTGGACTCGGCACAGGTGGCCGCCGTGGAAGACCCGGAGGCCCAGGCTCGGGTGGCGGCCAGTCGCTCGGCCGCGTTGTACGAGGAGGCGATGGGGGTCGCGATGGCTAACGTGAAGGCGCTGGCGGACGCTGGCGTCACGATCGCGATGGGAACGGACACGGGGCCGCTCGGTCGCTTTCAGGGCTACTTCGAGCACCACGAGCTGGGGGTCATGGTCGAAGCCGGACTCACGCCCGAGCAGGCGTTGCTCTCGGCTACCCGGGACGCAGCGGGCTGCATTGGGCGCCCCGACCTCGGTACCCTGGAAGCCGGCAACTGGGCGGACTTCGTGGTCTTCACCGCCGACCCCCTGGCGGACATCGCCAACTCCCGCTCGCGGGAGCTCGTGTTCGTGGGCGGACGCATGGTCGCTCGTCTCGATGGAGCGGGCATGTAGCTGCTTGCAGCGGGGCTCGGCCCCCGCGAGACTGCCTTGAAACACGCCGCCCACGCAGATGCACGCTCGTTGGTTTTCTCACCCAGGAGTCCGATCATGCGCTCGGTAGACCACGGCGCCCCCCTTCGCCTTCTCGCCTCGATCTGCCTCGCCACCGCGCTGAGCGCGGCCAGCGCGGCCAGCGCGGCCGCCCAGCAGGCCGTTGACGAAGCCTATACGGCCGCTATCCGCGAGGCGACCACGGAGCCGTTCTTCTCGACGCATTTCGTCGACCACCTCCCCGCGTCGTCTACCGTGCCCACCCCCCTCGACCACTTCGGCACGATCGCGGGCGCTCCGGATGTGCTGCACTACCCGGAGGAGGTCGCCGCGTACATGCGTGCCGTGGCGGCGGCGTCCCCACGCGTCGAGGTCTACTCGATGGGCATGAGCGAGGAAGGCCGAGAGATGATCCTCGTAGCCGTGGGCTCCGAGGAGGCGATCCGGAACATCGAAGTGAACAAGGCGGCCCTGCGGTCCTTGGCAGATCCGCGCTCCACCACGGCCGCGGAGGCCGAGTCGCTGATCCGCACGACCAAGCCCATCTACTGGTCCACCGGCGCGATCCACGCCCCCGAGACCGGTGCCCCGGAGATGTTCATGGAGCTGGTGTACCGGCTGGCCGTGAGCGAGGACCCCATGATCCGGGCGATCAGGGACAATCTGGTCTTCATCAACACGCCGGTCGTGGAGGTAGACGGTCGTGCCAAGGTCGTGGACCTGCACATGGGCAAGCGCAAGGACGAAAGCCTGAACCTGCCCACGCGGCCGCTCTACTGGGGCAAGTATGTCGCCCACGACAACAACCGGGACAACATCGGACTGGGCCTGGCCCTCTCCCGGCACGTGGTGGACACGTACATCGAGTGGCGCCCGACCGTCTTCCACGACCACCACGAGTCGGCCGCACACCTCTACACGTCCACCGGGCGCGGCCCCTACAACGCCTGGCTCGACCCCATCGTGATCAACGAGTGGAATCGCCTCGCCTACAAGGAAGTCAAGGATATGACGGCGATGGGTGTGCCCGGAGTGTACACCCACAACTTCTACGACGGCTGGGGCGCCAACTACATGATGTGGGTGGCCCACATGCGGAACTCCGTGGGCCGGTTCTACGAGACACAGGGTGCGGGTGACGCGTCGACCCGCATCATCCGCAACAACGTCCAGCGCGAGTGGCACCGGCCGAGTCCGCCCCTCGAAGAGGTGGTCTGGTCCATTCGGAACAACGTGAACCTCCAGCAGAGCGCCCTGCTCATCGCCCTCAGAGAGGTCGCGGACAACCGGGAGGAGTTCCTCAGAAACTTCTATCTGAAGTCGCAGCGTTCCGTCGCCAAGGCCTACAACGAAGGTCCAGCGGCATACGTCTTCCCGGCCGACGACCCCCGTCCCGGCCAACAGGCACGGCTGCTACGCCTCCTTCAGCAGCACGCGTTCGAGGTTCATCGCGCGACTGAGACCCTGAGCGTGGGGGACACCGAGTTTCCGGAAGGCAGTTACGTGGTCCGCATGGACCAGCCCTTCTCGCGCGGCGCAGACATGTTGTTGGACAAGCAGTACTACAATCCCAACGACCCCTCACCCTACGACGACGTGGGTTGGACGGTGGGTCCGCTCTTCAACGCCGTGACGCACCGCGTGGAAGACACGTCCATCCTCCAGGCGGAGATGGAGCTCGTGACCGGGTCGATTCGCGCCGCGGGTGGCGTGGAGGGCTCGGGCGATCGCTACCTGATCGCGTACAATGCGGACAACGACCTCACGGCCTTCCGCTACGCGCACGCCGACCTGACGATCGGTGCCCTCCGCGGCGCGTTCACGGAGGATCAGCGGACGTTCGCGCCTGGGAGCTTCGTCCTCGAGACCGCCGACCATCCGGGCATCGACCTGCAGGCGCTGTTGCGTGACGCGGGCCGCGAGTACGGGTTCCACGCGCACGGCACCAACGAGGACCTGGAGGTGCCCGTCACTCCGGTGGGGACCCCACGGGTGGCCGTAATGCACACCTGGACCAATACCCAGGACGAAGGCTGGCTCCGCATGGGGCTGGACGAGTACGGCGTGCCCTTCGACTACATCTCGGTGCACGACGTGCGCGACGACCCCGACCTCCGGAGCTCGTACGACGTGATCCTGTTCGGCCAGGTGCGGGGCGACGCGATGGGGATCGTCCGCGGGGTCACGGGGGATGATCCGATTCCCTGGAAGGCGACCGAGGTGACACCCAACATTGGCCGCCAGGCGTCGACCGACGACATGCGGGGCGGGCTCGGGCTGGAGGGCGTTCTCAACCTCAAGCGCTTCGTCGAGGCCGGCGGCGTGTTCGTGACGATGGCCGGGAGCTCGGCCCTTCCCATCCACTTCGGGCTCGCGGACGGGCTCTCGATCCGGCAAACGCCGGACATGTGGGCCCGTGGCGGTGTGTTCCGCGTCCGCAAGGCCGCCGCCACCAGCCCCATCGCGTATGGGTATGGGGCGGAGCTGGGTGTGGCGTTCAACACGGGGCCGGTCTTCCGCATGGGCGGAGGCGGCGGATTTGGAGGCGGCCAGTTCGGCGGGGGCGGCCGTGAGGACCTCGGAGCCGAGGGCAGCACGACCGCGCGGCGTTCCGGGCGGGGCGGCGTCGAGGAGGCGGACGTGGTTCAGGGTCGGGCGCGCGACCTCGGGTCCGCGGGTGTCGAGGCCTTCCGCGAGCACCAGCGCGAGGAGGCAGAGGCCGGAGAGCCCGGGGGCACCGGGGGCGCCGCCACTTCACGAAGCATCAACGTGGTGATGCGCTTCGAGAACGACGTCAGCAAGCTGCTCATATCAGGGGGCCTCCGGAATGGCCAGCCGCTGGCGGGCGCCCCGGCTCTCGTGGACGTGAAGCTCGGGGATGGACATGTGGTGCTGTTCAGCTTCAATCCCTTCTGGCGCGGGCACACACACGGCTCGTTCGGGCTCGTGTTCAACACGCTGCTCCATCACCGGAGCCTCGAGCCGCCGGAGCCCGTGGTAACCAACGACGGAGGGTCCGACTGACCCGGGGCAGAGTGCCCCGTTCGGTGGACGTCCCGCGACCGGCGTGAGGCTTGTTCGGACAACGTTGCTGAGCGTGGGGATGGCCGTCTCCTGTACGGTCACCGCGTGCTCGGCGGACCCCGCCCCGGAACCGAGTCAGACGCTCCGGACCGATCTGACCGGGGCCGAGCATCGGGCGCTCGCCGAGCGTTTTCGTCGTGCCGTCGAGGGCATGGTACGCGCGGACTCGCTTCCGGGCGCGGTTGCGGCCTATGCCCTGCCGACCGGCCGGGTCGGAGTCGCGAGCGCCGGTTTCGCCGACTTCGAGTCCGGGGCCCGCATGGGACCCCACCACCGCATGCCCGCCGGGAGTATCGGAAAGACCTTCGTGGCGGCGACTGTCCTTGCTCTCGCACAGGAGGGTCTGGTCGAGCTCGACGCTCCTGTTGCGAGCTACCTGGGTGGGCCACCGTACTCGGACCTGCCGGGCTTCGATCAGATCACGATCCGGCAATTGCTCACGCATTCGAGTGGGCTCGTGGACCACGTGGCTGACGAGGACTTCGGCGCGCTGGTGGCCGGACTCCTGGCAGCGGGAGATCCGGACGCATCGATTGCACCGCCCCAGCTCGTCCGCACTATCGTGGACGACCCCCCGCTCTTTTCACCCGGCGAGGGCTTCTCCTACACCGACACCGGCTTCGTTCTGCTCGGTCTGACGGTGGAGGCGGTGACGGGAACGACCTTCTACGAAGTGCTTCAGCACCGTGTCCTCGATCCACACGGGCTGGAGCAGACCACGCCGTCGGCGAGGCACGTGCCGTACCTGGCGACCGGCTACCTGGACCCGGCGAACGCGTTCGGGCTGCCCCATAGGATCGTCGTTGATGGCGCGATGGTGATCAACCCGGACATCGAGTACACGGGCGGCGGGCTGACCTCGAACGCGGGTGACCTGGCCGCCTGGGCGCGAATCCTCTACCGGGGCGACGCCTTCGCAGAGCCCTATCTGGACGAGCTCCTGGGCTCCGCCGTCCCGCGCTCCCCCGAGGTCGGAGCGGGCGAGTACGGCCTGGGCGTGTTCATCGACCAGACGCAGCTCGGGCGCGCCTACGGGCACACCGGCTGGTTCCCGGGCTACAACTCGATGGTGAGCTACTATCCGGAGTTCGACATCGCCATCGCGATCCAGGTCAACCGCGACTTCGGCAATCGCTTGAGCGCGCACCGTGACGACCTGGCCATGCTGCTGCTGTCGGCGTTGAGCCCGGACGGGATGCCCTGACGCACGGCGGTCCCGACCGCGCTCGGCGACCGGGACCGCACCAGGAGACTGATCCTCGTGGCCCCACCCCTGCGAGCGGAACCACTCCCCCCTCTACTTGACGAACAACATCTCCTGGTAGGTCGGAAGCGGCCAGAGGTCATCCGGCACCAGCCGCTCGAGCTTGTCGCAGGTCTCGCGCACCGCGTTCATGGCCGGGATGACGTTCTTGTG
Source organism: Gemmatimonadota bacterium (assembly GCA_024638305.1). Lineage (GTDB taxonomy): Bacteria > Gemmatimonadota > Gemmatimonadetes > Longimicrobiales > Gaopeijiaceae > JAHEKN01. The sequence continues at coordinate 23,480 of JAHEKN010000026.1, forward strand.
CACGTGCTTGGCCTTGGAGTGGACCTCGTCCCCACCGAGCTCGGCGTTCTGCTTGTCGAGCTTGGCAAGACGCTTGATCAGCTCCTCGATCGTGTCTCCCAGCACCTTGGCTTCGCCCGTCATCCCTCCGACCTTCACACCAGCCTTCTCGGCGGAGGCAGCAGTCGATGTCAGCTCCCCGAGGAAGCGGACCGCCGCGGGCAGAATCATCGTCCGAGCGATCCGGGCGGCGGTCTCTCCCTCGATGTTGATCGTGATGAAATACTGCTCGATCTTCACCTCGAAGCGCGATTCCAGCTCCTCGGGCGAGAGCACGCCCGCCTTCTGGAAAAGATTCACGTTCTTCTTGGCGGTGAACTTCGGTAGTGCGTCGATGGTGGACTTCAGGTTGAGGAGCCCGCGCGCCTCGGCCTCGGCTTCCCACTCGGCAGAGTAGTTGTCGCCGTTGAAGATGATCCGCTTGATGCGGCCCATCTCCCTGGCGAGGAGGTCCCGCTCCGCATCCCGTAGCGATGCCCCACCCTCGAGAGCCTTCTCGAGCTCGGTCGCCATCTCGTCGACGGACTCCGCGACTACCGTGTTGAGCACCATTGCGGGCGTGGACACGCTCTGGGTCGAGCCGAGCGCTCGGAACTCGAACTTGTTGCCCGTGAAGGCGAACGGTGAGGTGCGGTTGCGGTCCCCGGAGTGCTTGGGCAGATCGGGCAGCACCTTGGTCCCGAGGCCCAGGAGGCCCGCCGCGCCGGATGACTCGGCACTCCCGGTCTTCTCGATCTGCTCGAGAATGTCGGTGAGCTGATCGCCCAGGAACACCGAGATGATCGCCGGTGGGGCTTCGTTGGCTCCCAAGCGGTGGTCGTTGCCCGCGTGGGCCACACAGGCACGCAGCAGGTCCTGGTGCCGCTCCACGGCGCGAAGCACACACATGCAGAAGAACAGGAAGATGCGGTTCTCGTGGGGCGTGTCGCCGGGATCCAAGAGGTTGCGGTCGGCGGTACCGAACGACCAGTTCAGGTGCTTTCCGCTGCCGTTGACGCCGGCAAAGGGCTTCTCGTGGAGCAGGCACACCAGCCCGTACTTCCGCGCGTGCTTGCGCAGGGAAAGCATCAGAAGCTGCTGGTGGTCGGCGGCCAGGTTGGCGTGCTCGTACACGTAGGCCATCTCGTACTGCCCCGGTGCCACCTCGTTGTGGCGGGTCTTCACCGGGACGCCCAGCTTGTAGAGTTCCCGTTCCACGGCGTTCATGAACGCCATCACTCGCTCCGGAATGGACCCGAAGTAGTGATCGTCCAGCTCCTGGCCCTTGGCGGGCTTGGCGCCGAATAGCGTGCGCCCGGTGGTATAGAGATCCGGCCGGCGGAAGTAGAACTCCTGATCGATCAGGAAGAACTCCTGCTCGGGCCCCATCGATGGCCACACCTTGTCGGCTTCGATGCCGAACAGCGCCAATGCCTTCCGAGAGGCCGCGTCGAGGGCGTCGATCGAGCGGAGCAGCGGGATCTTCTTGTCCAGGCTGTCGCCCTTCCATGAGCTGAAAGCCGTCGGGATGGACAGAAACGGTCCACTCTCGGTCTCCACCAGAAACGCCGGCGACGTGGGATCCCAGGCCGTGTACCCGCGCGCTTCGAACGTGGCTCGCAGGCCACCCGACGGAAATGAAGAGGCGTCCGGCTCCCCTTGGATCAACTCGGCACCGCTGAACTCGTCGATCGCGCGGCCTTCGGGGCCCACCGAGACGAAGGAGTCGTGCTTCTCGGCCGTCTGCCCTGTGAGCGGCTGGAACCAGTGGGTGAAGTGGGTGGCGCCCCTGGCGACCGCCCAGTCCTTCAGGGCCACCGCGACGGCATCGGCCACCGATTGGTCCAGGGGCCTGTGGTCCTCGATCGTGGCCAGCAGCTTTTTGAACACGTGCTTCGGCAGGCGAGCACGCATCTCCGCCAGGCCGAACGTGTTGGTGCCGAAGATCTCGGTCAGGTCCGACGCGTCCCCGTTCCTGGTGCCGACGTCGGGGCTCCAGGCCTTGGCAGCCTGAAGCGCATCGAACCGATGAATCGCTTTCGTCATGTGGTGCGTCCTCGTCCGTGTGGGGGCCAGACCCTCGTTCCGTGCGTATGCCGCTCGGGCGGAATCGCCTACGAAAGAGCAGAATCTATTCCAATCGGGCTCGCGGTAAACGGGATAGGTAGATTGTTTTCGATACGCTATGTTTATTTATGTTATTGTGATATTAAGAGTAATAGATAACTTGCGGAGGGTTGGTGCATAACTCCGATGCCCCGTCTTTCGTTCCAGAGGACGGACGCGCGGGTGAGGCGGCACCGAGAGGGGTATTGGGCCTCCACGGCCGCGCCGAAGTGGGAAAAAGCCGCCTGGCCGCCACAATCGTTGCCGGGGTCCGCCACCTCTATATCGCGGCAGCGCCCCTCCCAGAAGGTGACCAGCTTGCGCTCGTTCGCGAGTCGCTCGGGGGCTCCGGCGTCACTGAAGCGCTGCCGGACGACGCCGACTGGCCGGAGCTACTGCACTGGCTCCGTGCCCAACGCGTCCAGGCCATCGTTTTCGACGGGCTTGGAGAGCTGCTCGACGCGAACCGTCGGTTCCTGCAGGAGGTCGGACGTGGATGGCTCGCCCTCGAGCAATCCGGGGGCGGACCGGCCCTCGTGTTCGTGGACGAGGACGCCGATGTCGTTCGAAAGCTGACCGGCGACGGGTCGCCGTTTCGGGATCCGCTGGCGGGTGTTGCGGGAATCCCCTCCTCGTACGAGCCGGAGCTCCACAGGGTGGAGCCCCTTCCCTACGGACGGCTTGCGCGCCGTTGCCGCGGCTGGAGCGCCGAAGAGATCGTGGCGGGATACGCCATCTTCGGGGGACTCCCATCCCGGCTTCGGGCCATCGATCCCAATCAGCGTCTGGATCGGAATGTGACCGCCCTGGTCCTCGACCCGGCAGGCCCGCTGTTCTCGAGTCCGCTCCGACACCTGCGGGCTCGATTCCGCAACGCGACGCGCTACGGCGCCATCGTCCAGGCCCTGGCCCGCGGGGCCCGTTCGTGGAAGGCGCTGGGAGAGCACGTTTCTGAGCTGCCGGGCCCGGGGCCGCTGGCACCGTACGTCAAGCGGCTGGAAGCACTCGACATCGTAAGGGTGGAACGCTCGCTCGACGCGTCCGCGCGGTCGCGAAAGAGCCGCTATCGCCTGACAGACCCGTTCGACGCGTTCTGGTGGAGCCACGTGCTCCCGCTGCGTGCACGCCTCGCGGCGGGGGACCTCGAGCCGGCCCGCGCCTGGTCCGATCACGTGGCGCCCCGGCTCGACGAGCACGTGGCGCGCGTGTTCCCGCTCCTGTGTCGTCAGTTCCTGGAGTCCTACGGCTTGAGTCCGACGGGGTCGACGACTCGCGAGGTCGGCGCCCTTTGGGGCGACGGGTACGACCTCCCGGTCGCGGGCACGCTAACGGGCGGCGCGGTCGTCTACGGCGCATGCCATTGGCACGGGCGCCGGCCGAGCGAGTCGTGGCTGGATCGCCTCGAAGAGCACGTTCGGGCCACCCGCTACGGCTTCGGACGGGAAGCCAGGCTGCGTCTCCTGTTCACGCGTGAGCCCCCCACGGAGCGGCTGCGGCTGACGTTGCTCCGCTCCGAGTGGATCCGGAGGGTCGGACCGACCGAGATGGTGGCCGCGGCCCGCGCCTAGTGGACCGTATCCGATGTTGGTTGCAGAGGAGGGGCGGGGTCCACTCGCAGGGGCCTACGGCGTTCCGACCGGACGGAGCTCCTTCCAACGCTCGATGAAGGCGACCGCGCCCTCCACGAAGCGCTCGGCCTCGAGTCGTCCCTGCTCCGCGGAGGCATCGCCCAGATCACGAATCCCCCAAACGCCGGTCGTGGACATCTCGGCCGCGCTGGTCCCCTTCCCCGTCTCCGCGGCCTTCAGCCCTTCGGCCAGGAAGACGGTCGTCGCCGTTGGATCGCCGGCCACCACAGCGTCCACCATGGCCTCCAGGTGGGGCGGCATGGTCAGCGTCGCCACCTCGGCCGCTTCCATGTGCACCAGGTTGGGCGTCAGGTAGAGGGAGTTCGACGTCTCGCCGACCCCGCCGTGGCGATCGAACACGCGCGGCCGGGACGGAGGCTGACCCGCCGCCGGCCTCCCGGGCATGTGCGGCCCCGCAGCCGCGCCCAGGTCCACGGCGATGCCGGCCGTCTCCTGATTGATGCGGTCGACGATGAACGTGGTGATGGCTCGGTTGCCCCCGTGGGCGTTCAGGATCAGGAAGCGCTTGAAGCCGTGCCGAAGGAGGCTCTTGGCCGATTCCACGTACACCTCCTGCACGAGCTCCGAGGGCAAGGTGATGGTTCCCTCGAAACCCATGTGGTATGGCGACTGGCCGGGGAGCAAGATGGGCGCGACCAGCACGTCGGTGCGCTCGGCGATCAGCTTGGCCCTCTCCACGCCGTTCAGGTAGTCGGTCCCAATCGGCAGGTGCCGCCCGTGCTGCTCCAGCGACGCCACCGGGATGATGACCATGTCCGTGCGCGTCAGGAGGTCACGCACTTCCGGCACCGTCATGTGCGGCAGGAAGTTCTTCACCTCGTCCTGCGTCCACAGTGGGTTGCTCTGGCCCGCCGCCGCCATGGGTGCCAGCATGAGCGTGAACAACACCAACATCCCCGAGCTTTTCATGGCATCCTCTCCAGACGAGTCCCGCCGGTCCACGCCAGGAGCCGGCCCCGCCCAAAGAAAGCCTGGAGCCCGCATGACACGCCAGTTGATCGCTGGTCTCTGCCCCTTCGCACTGCTGCTCGCGCTCGCGTGCGCGCCACCCGGGCCCACACCGTCCCCGCTCTCGCCCGGCATCATGGTCGGAAACACTCTTTACCTCTCGGGCGCGACGGGAGGCGACCCGGCGACGGGGCAGCTCGTGGCCGGCGGACTCGAGCCGGAGCTGGGGCAGATCTTGGTGGAGATCATGGTGACCGCGGTGAAGATTCGATGACGGGAGAGGGTCTGCGCGCAGTTCGGGCCGCAGCGCTTACGGTTCTGGCGCTCGCCGTCGCCGACGGAGCCGTTCAGGGCCAACGGCCGATCGACGTGCCGGGGGAGGCCTATGCCGCCCGCCGCGCGACGCTGTTCCAGGCGACGGCAGGCGCACCGATCGTGGCGGTGGGTGAGTATCTGATCCGCTCGGGCGGGGTCGGGCGGCAGGAGCCCAACTTCTGGTATCTGAGCGGAGTCGAATCGCCCTATGCGCTGCTCGTCGTCCACGACGACGGCACACCCGACGGCGCAAGCGTTTTGTTCCTTCCGGACTCGTTCCAGTTCGCCGGCGCGCAATATCCGATGGACGACGGTCGGTTCCGCCGAGCCGCCTGGAATCGCACGATCCTCAGGCATTCTCCGGGCCCAGGCGCCACCACGCGGCTGGGCGTGGACGCAACCTATCCCGTCGACGAGTTCGCTGAGCGACTGCGGGCGCTGGTGGGTGGCGCGCCGACAGTATACCTGCTCCGGGACGGCGGGCGGTTGTACGCACCACCCGGAATGACGGTGCCGCGAAGCTATCAGCAGCAGATGGAGGCCTCCATCCGGAGTCTCCTCCCCGGGGTCCACGTGGCGGACGCCACGCCCTTGGTGGAGCGACAGCGGCTGGTGAAGGACCGGTACGAGATC
>JAHEKN010000027.1:0-9990 GCA_024638305.1 Gemmatimonadota bacterium
AGGACCACGGGTGGAACGAGGCGTTCGTGCGGGCCGCCGAGGACTTCTACGAGACGCACCATCACCATCTCCCGCCCCTGACGGACCCGGCCGGCGCGGGTACGGTGCTCGAAGTGCACCGTGAGCTACTCCCCGGCCAGAGCCCGTTCGGGTTCGCGGCCGTGGACTTCTGGCGCGAGGCCGGCGCCGCCAGCTTCGTCGGACGACCAGTGAAGGTGCCGCGGCTCTCCCATCAAGTCGTGCATTTGAGCACCCACTTCGCCTGGTCGCACATGATGGACTCGGCCGGATGGCGGACATTCCGCGACCTGGCCTGGATCACCGAGACGCAGAGCGTGGACTGGGAGGACCTGGTCGACTTCGCGCTCCGAACCCGTTCCGGCACGTGCTGTTACTGGGCGCTCCGCCTCACGCGCAGCCTGCTCGGGTCACCGGTTCCCGAGGAGCCGCTCCAGGCGATGAAGCCGCCCGGCTCGGCCTGGCGCCTGGACCGGCTGGAGCGGGTGTTCGCGCTCGGTCTGTTTCCCACCGCCGATCGCCGCTGCCCCTCGGTAGCCCTGTTCCGCGTGCTCTGGCGAACCGGAATCCGGCCGGTCTGGAGTGGTCACGAGGGAAGCGCTCCCTGGGACGTGGTCGAGCTCGGTGGACCGACCATGGGCACCGGAATCGGCCAACCCGCCTCCGTATGGGGACAGCTCAGGCGTCTCCCTCACTGGATGCGATTCGCGTCCGCCACGCTACGGTCGGGGTAATCCGTGCGAAACATTCACGCCATGACGGCGGCGCCGCGGGCGGGATCCGGCGCACTCGGCCGGGCCGTCGCGATCGGGACCGCGGCCTTGCTCGGCTGGGCCGCGCCCGCGGACGGCCAATCCACGTCCGCCGGACCGCTGGTGCTCGAGATCCCCACCAGCGCGCACGCCGCGGCCATGGGTGGCGCATTCCCGCTCGGGGCCGGCACGCCGGACGTGCTTTTCTATCATCCGGGCGCTCTCGAGGGCGCGCAGGGCATCGCGGCCTACCGAGCGTCCTACGGGGGATCCCGCGCCATGAGCGCGGTAGCGGGCGCCACGGCCTGGTTCGGCGGCACGGTCGCGGTCGGTCTCCAGTCCCTCACCTACGGGGGAGCGGCGGGCCTCGTGGGTCGCGCGCGCAGTGAGGCGGAGCTCTTCGGCGCTCGGACCGCGGAAACGCACTCGGAGACGGTCCTGTCGCTGGCGTTCGCACGCGACGCCGGTCCGGTCCAGGTGGGCATGGCCGGCAAATGGCTGACGACGCGCGCCGGAATCGAGCAGGACCACGCCCCGGCGCTCGACGTCGGCGCGGCGCTGGACGCCGGACCGGCGCTGGTGGCGCTCTCGCTACGAAACCTCGGCGCCGAGACGCGCGCTCCCAGTGGCACGCTGAAGGCACCCGTAGCGGTCTCGCTCGGAGCCTCCTCGGACGTGGTGCAGGTGCGCGGACTCGACCTCAGCGCTTCGGCGCGCGTCGACCGCACCGGCAGCGGCGACGTTCAGCCGGGAGGAGGGATCGAGGTGGCCTGGTGGCCGGTCCAGGGGCGGACGTTCTCCGCGCGCGTCGGCTTCGGCCGTCCGGTGGACGAAGATCCGGCCAGCGGGCTGACCCTGGGCGCCGCCTTCCGCGGCGACCAGATCGGCGTCAGCTACGCCTACGCCGAGGTCGACGACGGGCGCGGCGTCCACCGCTTCGGGCTCACCTGGCGCTGAGCGGACGGCGGGTCAGCGGCTGTTCGAGCGGGCCCTCTCGGTCTCCGTGAAAAACGCGGGGTAGGTCTCGGCGAACCCCACGTCGTCCAGCGCAACGGTCCCGACCTCCGCCCGGTCGAACACGAATCGCACGGCCCGCGGATTCATCACGTCCAGCGCCGGATTCGCGGCGGCGAAATCCCGGAGCGGTATCGAGAAGCTCTGGAGCACCAGCTCCCACTGCTGCGGGAAACGCTCCTCCTCACGGTCGCGCCGCCTGAGGATCGACATCGTGAGCGGTCGCCTGAGAACCCCGTAGTCGCCGACCGCCAGTGAGGCTCGCTGACCGTGAGCGTCCTCGATCTCGACGGACAGGTCGATGGGAGGCTTGGGGGCGGCGCGGTCGGGCCTGTCGCTGTCCTCGACCCGCGCCGCACGATCGCGATCGCCACTCCGCTCGCCTCCGCCTTCCGCTTCCCCGTCCCGCACGCGGGGCCGGGGCTCGTCGTCCGACGGTCCCAGGCGGAACTCGAGCGCGCTCGCATCGGAGAGCTCGAGCTCGCGCACGGCCTGCTCCGACAACCGGATCTCATACGATGCCGGCCGGCCCAGCTCGTCCCCTTCGGTGTGCCCGCGGTACCGCCGATTCCAGCCCAGCCACACCGCCTGGTTCTGCTGTGAGGCCGAAGTGTTCGCGCGATTCTGGGAGCGGAGCTTGAGGTCCGACTCCCTCCAGTTCGCCAGGCTGTCACCGGCGAGGGTGACCCCAGCCCGGCTCCCCGTGGTGATGTCGATGTCTCCCTCGAAGTCCGCGAGGGGGCGGAACGAGGCCGACTGGAATTGATTGAAGTACATCGTCTTGGGAAGCCAGTCGGCGGCCACCCGGTGGTCGCGGAACATCGGCAGGTACTGCTTGGCCCCCTTGAGCGTGGCGTCCAGAAACGCGGAAACGTAGACCTCGCCGAACCGGCGTTGGTCCTCCTCGGGGATGAGCTGCTCCAGGTCGAGGATGCGGGGGCTCCGCGGCCCGTTGTCGTGCGGCCCCCACACCGAGTTCCACTGGCCGTGGTTGGCCCGGTACACGTATACGGCCGACTTGAAGAGGTCGCTGGGCTCGGTGTACGTCACGCGCGACCACTGTCGCAGCCCGTGGAAGCTGGTCACGTCCCCGTCGTGCGAGCCGTGGAAGACCAGGTAATTCACGTCCTCCACGGGGACCGGGCGATCCGTGGGGAGGTACTGGCCGTCGACGGGCGCGATGGCGATCACCGACCGGACGCCGAAGCCGAAGTCGAACGTCAGCGAGGCGTCGTCCGGGTAGTAGCGCAGCCGATTGAACGCAGCCGCGTGGCCGACCGCCTCCCCGCCCCGCGAGTGGCCGATCAGGGCCACTCGGTCCAGGTCGGCCTTGCCGAAGAACGGAGAATCGGGATCCTCGTTGAACCCCTTCCAGGCCCGCAGATGCTCGAGCAGGAGCCAACCGCGGCCGTCGTTCTCTCCTCGGATGCCGCCGTTGATGAAGTTCATGTCCACCGAGGTCAGGATGTAACCTCGACTGGCCAGTAGCTCGCCCAGGTATCCGTACCCGGGGTCCGAGAAATCGCGCATGTTGTGGTTGCCGTGGACGATCAGAACCACGGGGAAGGGACCCTCACCGTCCGGATACCACACCCGGCCGTTGATGGGGAACGAATCCGGGCTGAACCCCCAGTACCCGTTCCGCTCGTTTGCTGAAGCGCCCAGGTCCACCAGCTTCGACGCGTCGACGGTCCCGGTGACGATCGATACCGAATCCCGATACTCGACCCGGTTCTTGTCCGTGCCGCTCCCGTAGTACAGCCGCCGCACCGATAAGGGACCGGGCTCCGCCGGATCGTCCCCCGCGATGCTGTGGCGGGCGAGCACGACTGCCGAGTCGTCCGGAGAGAGCTCCAACGTGGCCCGGCACCCGGCCAGGACGCCGGTCGCGAGCGCGAGGGCGGCCAAGGTCCGAAGAGGCGTCCGGCGACGGCTTTCCGGAGCGGCAGCGGTGTTCGGGGGAAGGCGATGACGGGCTGACTTCACGGGCGTTCTCCGCGGGTCATCGGGGACGGCGCTCTTCGGGCCTTTCGCCCGAGTGGCCGGGCACCGGTCGGCGGCGTACTGCCCCCTCGGGTCCAGCGCCGCTCGGGGTCGCGTGTCGGGCCGGGGTGATTGTGGCGGGCGGGGGCGCCGGCATCAAGCCGGTGGGTGTCGACCGGCGCGAGGGAACATTCCGGAGACGAGCCTGGTCAGGGAATGGATGGGCGCCGGCTGTACGTTCGGGTGCCGACGCCCGTAAGTTTGCCTACCGAGCATGGGGGGCGGACCCGTGCCAACGCGAATGATCGGAGCATCCACCCAGCCGATTCGTCCATCTCACATACTGCGGACCCCCCGAGCCGGTAGTCCATGCTAGAGTCGGTCTTTTCCTTCCTCTTCAAGTTCCGGCCTCTTCTGTTTCAGGAGGGGTCCATCCGGCTGGCCTGGTCGGGCGCTCCCATCCTGATCGCGCTGATCGGGGTGTGCGCGGTCATGGTCGCGCTGAGCTATCGCTCCGTCCGGGCCAAGAGCACCCAGACCGACCGCATCGTGCTGGCGGCGCTCCGCTCTGGGATTCTGGTCCTCCTGGCCTTCTGCCTGCTGCGCCCGACCCTGGTGCTGACCCGCACGCTTCCGCAGCAGAACTTCGTGGCCGTTCTGGTCGACGATTCGCGCAGCATGGCCCTCGGCGAGGTGACGGCAGACCGGGCTGATTACGTGGCCGCCCAGCTCTCCGGCGAGGATGGCACCGTGCTCCAGGGCCTGTCCGAGCGGTTCGCGGTCCGCATGTTCGCGTTCGACGACCGAGCTTCGCGTGTGGACTCGGTGGCCCAGCTCACGTTCCGTGGTAGCCGGACCGACCTGGCGGCGGCGCTCCGCGAAGTGAAGACGGACCTGGCCGGCGTGCCGCTCGCCGGCGTGGTGGTCTTGAGCGACGGGGCGGACAACGCCGGCGGCGCGCTGACCGAGGCACTGCTGCCCTACAAGGTGGACGGAGTGCCGGTGTTCACGGTGGGTCTCGGAGCCCAGGTCATCCAGCCCGACGTACAGGTGAGCCGGGTGGACGCGCCACGGCGTGCGCTCAAAGGGGGCGCGCTGATGGTCGATGTGGTGCTGGCCCATACGGGGTACACCGGCCGCACGGTCTCGCTGCTGGTCGAGGACGATGGCCGCGTGATCAGTGCCCAGGACGTGACGCTCGGCCGGGCCGGCGAGCCCACGACCGTGCCTGTGCTGCTCCGAGCCGCCGACGCGGGGCCGCGCCTGCTCCGCGTACGGGTGCCGGCCCAGGAGGGCGAGGCGATCGTGGAGAACAACGGGCGCGACCTGCTACTTACTGTGGAGGACCGGACAGAGAAGATCCTCTACTTCGACGGCGAGCCGAGGTACGAGGTCGCGTTCACGAGACGGGCGGTGCGGGGCGATCCCAACCTGCAGCTCGTGATCCTGAACCGGACGGCGGACGACAAGTTCATCCGCCTCAACGTGGACGACGCGAGCGAGCTGCCCGGCGGCTTCCCCGCGACGCGCGAGGAGCTGTTCAAGTACCGGGGGCTGGTCCTGGGCTCCGTGGAGGCGAGCTTCTTCACGCACGATCAACTCCAGATGATCGCGGACTTCGTTAGCCGGCGAGGTGGCAGCCTCCTGGCCCTCGGGGGCCGGTTGGCGCTGGCCGAAGGGGGATACCAGGGCACTCCGGTCGAGGAGGTCTTCCCCGTCCAACTGGAGGATCCGCCGACGTCCCCGCGGCTCACCCAGGGACTGCGGATCCGGCCCACTCGAGCCGGTCTGACCCATCCCGTGCTCCGCATCGCCGACACCGAGGAGACGTCCGCGGCGCGCTGGGAGGACCTGCCCGCGCTCTCCAGCTACAACCCGCTCTACGAGCTGAGGGCCGGGGCCACGGCGCTGCTCACCGCCGCCGAGCCGGACGGCCGGGACCGGATCATCATGGCACATCATCGCTATGGCCGCGGCAAAGCGATCGTGCTCTCGGTCAACGATCTGTGGCTCTGGCAAATGGACGCGACGATCGACCTGGAGGACCAGACGCACGAGATCCTCTGGCGGCAGATGCTCCGCTGGCTGGTCGAAGGCTCGCCGAATCCGGTCCGGGCGTCGGCGGTGGTCGATCGGGTCGAGCCCGGCGAGGGGGTCGAGCTCCGGGCCCAGGTCGAGGATTCGGCGTTCGCGGCGGTCAACGGCGCGCGGGTCACGGTCGAGGTGTCGGGTCCGAACGGTGACGTCACCAACGCCCTCGACTGGGCGGTGGACCGTGACGGAGAATACCAGGGCACGCTGACGCCCGACGCCGAGGGGCTGTACCGCGTTCGCGTCACGGCCGAGCGGGCAGGCACGGTCATCGGCACGGACGAGACGTATGTGAGGGCGGCCCCGACGGACGCGGAGTACTTCGACGCTGGCATGCGGGCCACGCTCCTCGAGCGGGTCGCCGACGAGACTGGGGGACGCTTCTACTCGAGCGACGACGTGAGCACGCTGCCCGAAGACATCCAGTACACGGGCGGCGGCGTGACCATCACCGAGGAGCAGGACCTCTGGGACATGCCGATCGTCCTGCTCTCGCTCCTGGCGCTCCTGGCCGCCGAGTGGTCGTATCGCCGCGTCCGGGATCTGACGTGACGAGGGGCCTGCTCGCGGTCTTCGCGCTTTGCGCTGCGCTCCCCCCGGTTAGCCCCGGAGCCGTGACCGCTCAGGACACACATCTGCTGGTGATCGGCGGGGCCGGCGGCGAGGCCGAGTACCGCCAGCGTTTCCACGACCTTTCGATCCAGTTGATCGACGCGGTCCTGGCGGCGGGACTTCCAGCCGACCGCGTCACCTACCTGGCCGAGCGTCCCGAGCGCGATGCGCGGATCGTCGGCGAGTCCCGCCGCGAGCGCGTCGAGTCCGAGCTGGGCCGACTCGCCGGGGTCGTCGGGGCGAACGACCAACTGTTCGTGGTGCTTATCGGGCACGGCAGTTCGCGGGGCGAAGACGCGCAGTTCAATCTGCCGGGACCGGACCTGTCGGCGGCCGAGTTCGACACCCTCCTGGACGCGGTGCCGGCGGGAAGGATCGTGTTCGTGAACACCTCGAGCGCGTCCGGGGACTTCGTGCCCGCCCTCGCCGGTCCGGGGCGCATCGTGATGACCGCCACCCGGAGCGGCAGCGAGCGCAACCTGACCCGGTTTCCCGAGTACTTCGTGGCCGCCTACGCCAACGGGGGCGCGGACGCGGACGTGGACAAGAACGGACGCGTCTCGGTCCTGGAGGCGTTCGAGTACGCGCGCCAGGAGACCGCGCGGAGCTACGAGCGGGACAACCAGATCGCCACCGAGCACCCCCTCCTGGAGGACGACGGGGACGGTGAGGGGAGCGGAGAGGTCGCGGCGGACGCGGCCGAAGGGCGCGTAGCCCGGGCGGTCTACCTCACGCCCGTCCAAGCGGTCCTGACGGAGAGCGCCGATGACCCGGCCCTCCAGCGGCTCCTGGAGGAACGGGCCGAGCTCGAGGCGCGCGTGCAAGCCCTGCGCGACCTCCGGGGCAGCATGGACCCCGAGCTCTATCAGCGCGAGTTGGAAGCGCTGCTGGTCGAGCTCGCGCTCAAGAACCGCGAGATCCGCGAGAAGGGTGGCGGAGCGAGCTGATGCGCGGCCGTACCAGCTCCTGCCTCTTGGCCCTCGCCCTGATCCCGGCCGCGTGCGGCGCCCAGGATCCCGCGTCCCTGGAGACGGCCGTGGCGGCCTTCCGCTCAGGGAGCTACGCGGAGGCCGAGCGCGGATTCCGGCGGCTGACCGGCGAGCTGACCGGCGAGCTGGGCGGCGCCGCCCGCGCGGGACTGGCCCGCGTGCTGATCCGGACGGGTCGATACGGCGAGGCGGAGGAGGTCGCGCGCGGGTCCGGTGGCGACGACGTGCTCCAACGACACCTGGGCGAAGCACTGCTGGCACAGGGCCGGCTGGACGAGGCCGCCGCCGCGTTCGCCGCCGCGGTCGAGGCGCGATCCCCCGGGTGGCTGATGGCGGAGCTCCGGCGTGGAGAGATCGAGCTCAGGCGGGGCGCCCTCGAGGATGCCTATGCCCGCTTCGACCGCTTCATCGACGTCTACAACGGCGGCGGCTATCTGGACGCCGAGGACCTGATGGCGGTGGGATCGGCAGTCACCTACCTGGGCGTCCGCATCCCCGACCTGTTCCACGACGCCCGCCGCGCGTTCGACGAGGCGGTCGAGGCCGATCCGGACAACCCCGAGCCGCAGGTGCGGCTGGGTGAGCTGTTCCTGGCCAAGTACCAGGGAGGCGACGCCACCACGCACTTCAACCGCGCGCTGGCGATGGACCCGAACCACCCGGCCGCACAGGTGGGGCTGGCGCGCACGCTCCGGTTCAACGGGCAGCCGGGCGTGAGCGAGGCCGTCGAGAAGGCGCTGGACGTGAACCCGGCGTTCGTGCCGGCGCTGGTATTCGCGGCCCAGTCGCGTATCGAGGTCGAGGACATGGAGGGCGCCCGTGAGCTGACGGAGCGCGCTCTGGAGGTCGATCCGGGCTCGCTCCAGGCGCGCACGGTCCTGGCCGCCACGCATTTCCTGTCGGGAGAGCAGGACGCGTTCGTGCGGATGCGGGATGCGATCCTGACCGACAATCCGAGCTACGCCACACTGTTCGCGGAGCTGGCGGACCTGGCCGCCAACCGCCGGCTGTACCGCGACGCGGCCGATCTGGCCGCGGAGGGCTTTCGGCGCGATCCCGACGACGCCCGCGTCCAGGGGCTGCTCGGGCTCAACCAGCTCCGGATCGGGGAGATCGACGAGGGACGTCGCAATCTCACCGAGGCGTTCGCCCGCGACCCCTTCAACGTCTGGTTCTTCAACACACTCGAGCTGCTCGACACGTTCGAGCGCTTCGACGTGATTCCCACGGAGAACTTCCGGCTCGTGCTCGACCAGCGGGAATCCGACCTGCTGGCCGTCTACATCGGCCACATCGCCGAGGAGGCGCTCGCGGCGCTATCAGAGCGCTACGGCTTCACGCCCGACGTCCCGATCCGGCTCGAGGTTTTCCCCAGCCACGCCGACTTCTCGGTGCGGACCGTGGGGCTCGCGGGAATCGGCGCGCTGGGTGTGAGCTTCGGGCCCGTTCTGGCGATGGACTCGCCCTCGGCTCGCCAGGAAGGCGAGTTCAATTGGGCATCGACCCTCTGGCACGAGGTCGCGCACTCCTTTCACCTGGGGATGAGCGCCAACCGCGTGCCGCGCTGGTTCACGGAGGGCCTGGCGGTCTGGGAGCAGCGTCGTCATCGGCCCGGCTGGGGCCACGGGGTGACGCCGGCGTTCGTCGCGGCGCTGAGAGAAGAGCGACTGCACCCCGCGAGCCAGCTCAACGAGGGGTTCGTGCGTCCCAGCTATCCCGAGCAGGTGGTGTTTTCGTACTACCAGGCCTCGGTGCTGCTCGAGATGATCGAGGAGCGGCATGGGTTCCGCGCGATCGTCGCGTTCCTGCAGGGGTTCGCGAGCGGCGGGGCAACGGCCGATCTGATCGAGTCCGTGCTGGGCATGGACCCGGAGGACCTGGACCGCGAGTTCGACCGTTACCTCCGCGACCGCCTGCAGGCGCCGCTCGCGTCCACCGAGCAGATGTTCCTGGACGCTCCGATCGAGGCCCTCGGGAGTCAGGACCCCAACAACTTCTTCGCACAGCTCAGGCTCGGCATCCAGGCGTTCCAGGCGGAGGAGACGGAGGCGGCCGAGCGCCACCTGCTCCGCGCGGTCGAGCTCTACCCGCAGTACGGAGGCCCGGACAGCCCGTACGCCATCCTGGCTCGACTCGAGCACCGGAACGGCGATCTCGCGAAGGCCGCCGAGTACCTGGAGCGACTCATGACGGTCAGTGAGCAGCACCTCCCGGGCGCGCAGGAGCTGGCGGAGATCCACGCTGAGATGGGAAACGACGCCGGCGCCTCGGCTGCACTCGAGCGGGTGATCGAGATCGCGCCGTTCGGGCCGGCGCCGCACTCGGCGCTGGCCCAGGTGTACGAACGGCAGGAGCGCTGGTCCGACGCGGCCATCGAGCGCGCAGCGCTCGTGGCCCTGGCTCCGGTCGACCGGGCGGGAGCGCTCTACGAGCTGGGACGGGTGCTGCACCGGGCGGGGCGGAACGACGAGGCCCGCGCGGCCGTGCTCGAGGCGCTCGAGATCGCGCCGGGGTTCGACGAAGCGCTGGAG
>JAHEKN010000027.1:10090-29144 GCA_024638305.1 Gemmatimonadota bacterium
GACGCGGCGCCGGTCGCTCAGATGCCCAACACGGATTACACGGGGGGCTTCGTGTTCGTCCGCGTGAGGTTCGACACCGGGCTCCGCGGCTTCGGGCGAGAGCCACCCTGGGCGCACGACTACCCGAGGGCGGAGCGCAACTTCGTGCGGATCCTGGACGAAACGACCCTCGTCCAGCCGTACCTCGAGGGGAGCAACATCTACACGACCGACGACCCGGAGATCTTCCAGTATCCGATCGCCTATTTCTCGGAGCCCGGATTCTGGCGTCCGACTCCGGCTGAGGTGGAGGGGCTGCGGGAGTATCTGCTCAAGGGTGGGTTCGCGATCTTCGACGACTTCCGCGACCGGGATTGGTGGCAGTTCGAAGAGTCGATCATGCGGGTCCTGCCTGAGCACCGGCTGGTCCAGTTGGACGTGAGCCACCCGGTCTTCGACTCGTTCTTCCACATCGAGTCGCTCGATTTCTCGCTCCCGACCGGCGGACGCGGCGGCGGACGCGGCTTCGCCACCTACGGCAACCCGTCGTACTGGGGCGTGTTCGAGGACAACGACCCCGAGAAGCGCCTGATGCTGATCGCGAATTACAACAACGACATCGGAGACTATTGGGAGTGGTCGGACGCGGGGTTCGTGCCGATCGACCTCTCCAACGAAGCGTACAAGTTGGGTGTCAATTATGTAGTCTACGCGATGACCCATTGACCCCGGCACGAGAGTACGCACCGAAGGAACCCGAGACCACGACCGGCGACCGAGCGCTTCCGAGCGGCTCCGCGCCTTCCACGAAGGGAGAAGAAGATTGGCGATGCTAGAGGAGGGACCGGTTGCCGTGGAGGCTCCGGACGATGTCGCTCTCGCGGAGCGCCTGGCCAGCGGGCGGGAGCAGATCCTGTCGGAGCTCCGCAAGATCATCGTTGGCCAGGAGGACGTGGTCGAGCAGGTGTTGCTCACGCTGTTCGTGGGCGGCAACTCGCTGCTCCTGGGCGTGCCGGGGCTCGCCAAGACGCTGCTGATCCATTCCATCGCCCAGGTCCTCCATCTGGACTTCTCGCGCATCCAGTTCACGCCGGACCTGATGCCGTCCGACATCACGGGCACCGACATCATCCAGATGGACAAGGACGTCGGAGAGCGCAGCCTGGTGTTCCAGCCGGGCCCGATCTTCTCCAACATCGTGCTGGCCGACGAGATCAACCGAACGCCCCCCAAGACGCAGGCCGCGCTGCTGGAGGCCATGCAGGAGCACCGCGTCACGGTGCAGGGTCGCACGTACACCCTGGAACAGCCGTTCTACGTGTTCGCGACCCAGAACCCCATCGAGCTGGAAGGCACCTATCCGCTCCCCGAGGCCCAGCTCGACCGCTTCATGTTCGAGATCGTGATGGAGCACCTGCCGGAGGCCGACGAGGTCGAGGTGGTGCGCAGCACGACCAAGGTGCAGGACGCGGTGCTCGAATCCGTGGTGACCGGTGAGGACCTGGTGGCGTTCCAACAGCTCGTGCGCCGGGTGCCGGTGGCGGACGCCGTGATGGAGTACGCCGTGCGCATGGTGCGCATGACGCGGCCGGAAGCACCCGACGCGCCGGATTTCATCAAGAAGTGGCTGGGCTACGGCGCCAGCGTGCGGGCGGCTCAGTACCTGGTGCTCGGCGGCAAGGCACGCGCCCTCACCCAGGGTCGCCACCACGTGTCGTTCGAGGACATCCAGGCTCTGGCCCATCCGGTCATGCGCCATCGCCTGCTCACCAACTTCCACGCTCAGTCGGAGGGCGTGAGCACCGACCAGATCGTGGACCAGCTCCTCGAGCACGTTCCGCTGCCCAAGTCGGAGATGTAGATGGCCACCCGGAGCGCCGGCACTGCAGTCCGGTTCATCGATCCCATCGCGCTCCAGCGCATCCGATCGCTGGAGTTGGTGGCGCGGACCGTTGTGGACGGGTTCATCACCGGGCTCCATCGGTCCCCGTACCTGGGCTTCTCGACCGACTTCGCCGAGCACCGACCCTATCAGCCGGGCGACGACATCCGCCGTATCGATTGGCGGCTCTACGGGCGCACCGACCGCTACTACCTCAAGCTGTTCGAGGCGGAGACCAACGCCAACTTCGCCGTCCTGCTGGACGTGTCGGGGTCGATGGGGTTCGGGTCCAAGGACATCAGCAAGATCGACTACGCCAGGCTGCTTGCGGCCTCGTTGACGTACTTCTCCTCTCGCCAGCGCGACCGGGTGGGGCTATTCACGTTCCGCGACCAGGTCGTGGACTACGTGCCGCCCTCCGCCAAGCACCTGGACACGGTGCTCCACACGATCGCCAGGGTCGAGTGCACCGGGCCCGGGCAACTACAGCCACCGCTCGAGCGTGCCGCCAACCTGCTCAAGCGGTCCGGGATCGTCGTGCTGCTGTCGGACCTGTACGAGGACCCCGACGAGGTGATCGGCGCGGTCAACCAGCTCCGGTTCTCGGGGCAGGACGTGATCGTGTTCCACCTGCTCGATCCGGCTGAGCTCGAGTTCACCTACGACGCCCCCTCCTCGTTCGAGGATCTGGAGACCGGTGAGCGGCTCCCGATCGTCCCCGAGAAGCACCGGCTCCGCTACCACGGGCTCATTGCCGACCACGTGACCGCGCTGACCGACCGGTTCGCGCGGAACCGCATCGACTACGTGCTCGTGAACATCGGCGAGCCTCTCGATCGCGTGCTCTTCGACTTCCTGCTGGCCCGCCACCGCGGCCTGCAGACGACCTGATGGGACTCCTGGCCCCCGCGTTCCTGGTCGGCCTGGCGGCCATCGCGGTGCCGATCGTGGTGCACCTGTTCCACCGGCACCGTAAGGACCCCATCCGCTTCCCCTCGCTCATGTTCCTCGAGCGCATCCCGTTCCGCACGGTGCGCCGGCAAACGCTCCGCAATCCACTGCTCTTCGCGCTGCGCGTGCTGGCTCTGGTGCTGTTGGTGGGCGCGTTCGCGCGTCCCGTGCTCACCGGCGTCGGGGCGCTCGGCTCCGAGGAGGGAGCGCGGGAGATCGTGGTGCTGATCGATCGCTCCTACAGCATGGCGCACGGCGATCGCTTCGAGCGGGCCCAGGCCGAGGCGCGGACGGTCGTGGACGGGTTCCGGTCGGGCGACGCGATCACGCTGGTGTCCTTCGACTCCGACGCGCAGATCCTGGAGCGCAGCTCGACGCAGCCGGCACGTGTCCGCGCTACCGTCGACACCCTCGCGGCTGGCTCGGCCGTCACGCGGCTGGGGCCGGCGCTCAAGGTTGCCCAGTCCGTGCTCGATCAGAGCCCGCGCGCCGGCCTCGAGGTGGTCGTCGTCTCGGACTTCCAGAGCGGCGCCTGGTCCGCCACCGAAGACGTGCTGCTCCCACCGGGCACCCGGGTCGTCACTCGCGACGTGGCCGGAGACGCGACGGCCAGCAACGTGATGATCGCCACGGTATCGGTGGAGCAGTCCGAGTCGGGGAATCGGGAAACGGCCGTCGTATCGGCGCGCATCGTCAACGACGGCCCCAACGAGATCCAGCGCCTACCGGTGAGGCTCTCCCTCGACGGCCAGGCGCTCGAGACCGTGGAGGTGGACCTCGGCGCCGGCGACTCGGGTGACCAGACCGCCGCCGTCCGCTTCCAGCCGTTCGTGCTGGCGCGCGTCGATGCGCGGGCCACCGTGAGCATCCGGTCTGACGACCTCTCCGTGGACGACGCGTTCCACATGGTCCTCACGCCGGAAGCCGGGTTCTCGGTTCTGGTCCTGGAACCCGACGGCGCCCGACCCCAACAGTCGTTCTTCCTGGCCCGGGCGCTCTCCATCGGCAGCGAGCCCGGGTTCGACGTGGACGTCAAGCGGACGCGCGCCTTCCAGCTCTCGGACCTGGACGCTCGCTCGGTCGTGGTGCTCAACGGGACCGCGCCGCCGAGCGGAGCCGCGTTCGACGCGCTGGTGCAGTTCGTCGAGAACGGCGGCGGCCTGCTGGTCGCGCTGGACGAGCGCTCGGCCTGGCCCAACGGCGATGCGGCGGTCCTCGGTGGATCGTTCGGCTCACCGGTCAGCCGGAGCGAGAGCCGGGGCGGCGCGCTCGGGTTCATCGACTTCGGCCACCCCGCCTTCGAGCTGTTCCAGACCACGCGGGGCGGCGATTTCACCGGCGCCCGCTTCTTCCGATACCGTCCGTTCGCTCCCGATTCCACGGCCGACGTGCTGGCTCGCTTCGACGACGGGGCGGTGGCGCTCACCGAGACCCGGCGGGGCGCCGGCCGCGTGCTCGTCTGGGCCGGCGGGATCGACAGCTTCTGGTCGGACTTCCCGGTGCAGGCGGTCTATCTGCCGTTCATGCAGTCGCTGGTCCGGCACCTCTCCGGCCGGAGCGCGCGGCCCACCCAGCACGTGGTGGGGGAATTGGTGGACGTCGCGGTGCTCGGGGTCGGAAGCGACGAGCGCGATCTGATTGCCCTCTCCCCTCGCGGAGGGGAAGTGCGTATCCTGCCCGATACCTCCGGAGCACGGTATCTCCGGCTGGCCGAGCACGGGTACTACGAGATCCGTTCGGATCAAGCCGGCGCCGTGGGCACTCCCGTAGCCGTGAACGCCGACCGCGCCGAGTCGAACCTCACGGGGATGGACCCCGCGGAACTGGTCACCGCGCTCACGCCGACGGGGGACGGGGCCGGTGGCGCCGCCGCCACCACGAGGCTCGATCTCGAAGAACGGGAACGCCGACAGTCGGTGTGGCGGTACCTCTTGTGGGTGGTCTTGGCCCTACTCATGCTAGAGACGTTGATATCGAACCAGATGATGCGTAGCACACGCGTCGCACCGGTTCGAACCGGAGGATGACGATGACGACCATTCGTGGGTCTCGAGCTGAGCTTCTACGCATCGTCCACGATGTCCGCCTGCGCTGGCGGATGCGCCACGTCCTGCAAAGGCTGGCCGTCCTGGCGATCGCGCTGATCGCCTTCGTCTGGGTCTCCGGAGCCGGACTCGAACAGTGGCGGTTCTCGCCGGGCGCGATCATCGGATTCCGCGTGGTCGGGTTCGCGCTTCTGGCGATCCTGTTGGTGCGGGCGCTGTTGCCGCTGTTCAAGCGCGTCTCCGACGAGCAGGTCGCCCTCTACCTGGAGGAGAACGAGCCGGAGCTGGGGCTCTCCCTGCTGAGCGCGGTCTCCAAGGAAGTGTTCGACGATTCGGCCCAGGGGTCGCTGGCGGAGAGCATCGTCCGCGACGCCGTCCAGCGCTGCCGCCGCGTCGAGGAGGGTCGCCGCATCGAGCGCTCCGGTATGCGGCGCGCCAGCGCGATTCTGGGAGCGGCGGCGGTCGCCGCGCTGCTCACGCTGTTCTACGGGCCGCCGTGGCTCAGGCCGAGCGCGCGGGCCCTGTTCTTCCCGACCGTGAGCGCGGTCGACGCCAATCCGTACAGCATCGCCGTGCTGCCCGGTGACACGACCATCTCCCGCGGATCGGACCAGGTGGTGGTGGCCCGGCTGGGCGGCTTCTCGTCCCAGGACGTCACGCTCTTCCGCCGCGTCGAGGATGGTGGGACCTTCGAGGCCGTTCCCATGATCGAGACCGACTCGACCGGGTACGAAGCGCTCCTCTTCCAGGTGGACGAGCCAACCCAGTACTTCGTCGAGTCGACGGGGATTCGGTCCCAAACGTTCCGCATCGACGTAGCCGACCTTCCCTACGTGGACCTGCTCACGCTGGTCTACCACTTCCCGGCACACACGGGACTCCCGCCCCAGACGGTCGAGGGCGGAGGCGATATCGCCGTGCTGCGGGGCACCAGGATCGAGGTGCAGGCCACGCCCACGTTGCCGACGCCCGCGGGCGCCGTGGTGTTCGGCGACTCGTCGCGCGTCGAGCTCACGCAGGGTGAGGAGGGCATCCTGACCGGTGAGTTCCAGGTCACGTCCCCCGGGATCTACGGCATCGAGCTCCGCACGGGCGCCGGCGTGGCGGTCGCGGGCTCGCCCGAGTACGCGATCGACGTGCTCGAGGATCAGCCTCCGAGCGTGATGATCCGGGACCCCGGCCGCGACACCCGCGCCAGCTCGCTGGAGGAGGTCTACGTCGAGGTCGAGGGTCGGGACGATTACGGGATCAGCTCGCTCGAGCTGGTCTACTCGGTCAACGGCGGCGACGAGGTCGTCGAGCGCCTGTTCTCGGCGTCGCGTCCGCTCAAAGAGGCGTCGGCCGGGCACACGTATTTCCTCGAGGATCTCGACCTCGAGCCCGGAGACGTCATCGCGTACTACGCTCGCGCCACCGACAACAACGGCGTGAGCGGGCGCGAGTCGGTCGAGAGCGACATCTACATGCTGCAAATTCGCTCCTTCCTCAAGGACTATACCCAAGCCGAGCAGCAGGGCGGCGGTGGGGGCGGCGGGGGCGGCAGCCCCATGGAGAGCGGCCTGCCGGAGCAGCAGCGCCAGATCATCGCCGGCACGTTCAACGTGAATCGTGACCGCGCTCGCTACACGAACGAGGAGTTCAGCGAGAACGTCGTCACCGTCTCACTCGCGCAGCAGCGCCTCATCGACCAGGTGGACAACCTGGTCCAGCAGATGCGGGAGCGCGGGGTCGCCGGATCGGATCCCGCGTTCGAAACGATCGTGGAGGAGCTGCCCAAGGCCGTCGAGCAGATGAAGATCGTCGTCGACACGCTGGCCGCGATGAAGCCGCAGGCGGCGCTTCCCTTCGAGCAGCGCGCGCTCCAGCACCTCCTTCGCGCCGAGGAAGCCTACCGCGACGTCCAGGTCGCGATGGGACAGCAGGGCGGCGGGGGCGGGGGGGGCGGCGGCTCGGCCGCCGAGGACCTGGCCGACCTGTTCGAGCTCGAGCTGGACAAGATGAAGAACCAGTACGAGACCGTGCAGCGACAAGCCCAGCAGCAGATGCAGGCCTCGGTCGACGAGCAACTGGAGCGGCTCAAGGAGCTGGCGCGGAGGCAGGAGCAGGAGGCCGAGCGCCAGCGGCGCCGGGCCGCCGCCGGCCAGAGCAGCTCGGGCGGGGGCGACGCGCAGCGTCAGCTCGCCGACGAGGTGGAGGAGGCGGCCCGCCAGCTCGAGCGGCTGGGCCGTGAGAACCAACAGAACAACCTGCAGGAAATCGCACGCCAGCTAGATCAAGCCGCGCAGTCCATGCGCCGGTCGGCCGGGAGCCAGGGCAACTCCAGCGCACAGCAGGCCCGGGACGCGCTCGAACGACTCCGCGAGGCGCGCCGGTTGATGGAGCAGTCCCAGTCCCAGCGGGCCAGCCAGACCGCGCAGGACGCGCTCCGGCGGACGCAGGAGCTCCTGGACCAGCAGGAAGATGTTCAGGACGAGGTCAACGAGCTGCCGGTCGCCACGGACCGCGCCGACCGCATCCGCCGGCTGAGCGAACGAAAAGAGTCCATGGAAGGGGCGCTCCAGGACATGGAGCGCGAGCTCGATCGCGCGGGACGCGAGGCCAACCGAGACGCGGCCCAGCGGGGAGCGGGACGGGCGCTCGAGGACGCGGCCAACTGGATTCGGGATTCCAAGCTGAAGGAGAAGGTCCGCTACACCAGGGGCGTCATCCAGCAGCGGCCCGATCAGACCACACGGCCACTCGAGGAGGAGATCGAGAGCGACCTGGAGAACCTGCAGGACCTACTACAGCAGGCAGCGGAGGCCTCCTCGGGCTTCGGGCGCGCCGATGAGCGCTCGCAGGCCTTGGACGAGGCGCGCGATCTGGTGCGCGGGCTCGAATCGATGGACGAACGGATGGCCGACCGCGCGGACCAGGAGCGCGCCAACCGCCGACTCGACGGGTCGCGCCGGGGAGACCAGGGACAAGAGTCCCAACAGGGCCAGCAGGGACAACAGGGCCAGGAAGGACAACAAGGACAGCAGGGACAACAGGGACAGCAGGGGCAACAGGGCCAGCAGGGACAACAGGGCCAACAGGGCCAGGAAGGACAACAAGGACAGCAGGGGCAACAGGGCCAGCAAGGGCAACAGGGCCAGCAAGGGCAACAAGGCCAGCAGGGCCAACAGGGCCAGGCCGGTCAGCAGGGAGGCAACCAGCAGGGTGCCAACCAAGCCGGGGGCGGGGGCGCACGCACCGGATCCGACCAGGGCGGCGTGGACGGCGGCGTAAACCGCGCCGGCGGGCAATTCACGCCCGAGGAGATCCGCCAGTTGCAGCGCGAGTTCGGGCAGCGCCGCGCCAACGCGGAGGAGCTCCGACAGGGCCTACGCGATCTCGGGGTCGACACGTCCGATCTGGACGAGCTCATCCGGGCGATGCGCCGCATGGACGACCGCCGCGTCTACAACGACATGCAGGAAATCCAGGCCCTACAGGCCGCCATGCTCGAGGTGGCCAAGCGGTTCGAGTTCGGACTCAGGCGCCAGATCGAAGGCGACGGGGACGAGATCCGGCTCCGGGGCTCGGACGAGGTGCCGCCCGGCTTCGAGGAGCTGGTCGAGGAGTACTACCGGGCGCTGGCGCGGGGTCGCGGCGGAAGCTGAGCGGGACCCCACCGTCCGGGGTAGGTTCAGCCCCCGGCCGCTCCGCGCGGTCGGGGGCTAGAACGTCACACCCGCCCGTATTCGCACGCCCCAAGCCGGGCTGTGTCGAGCGAGGCCGACGATCGCCTCCGCATCCAGCCAGCGACTGCCGCCGATCTCGGCGCCGAAGCGGAGCTCGCTCAGATTCTCGTTCCCACGGGGCGGCCCGTGCGTGCGCGTATCGACGTGCCCGGTGATCCGAGCGTACGGCCGCGCGCTTCCGCCCAGCCAGCGCACCCCGCCCGCGTACTGATAGGGGTCGGTCTGGGCGAAGCGGTCGCCCTGGACTCCGAAGATGCTCGCACCCAGCTCACCGTCGACCTCCCAGGCACCCCGCCGCTGACGGCCCGCGACGGAAGCGAAGACGTCGGTCTCGTCGCGCTCCAGCCCCTGCACGTCGTCCGTCGTCGGCAGTCGCACCCCGAACCGGACGGCCCAGGCGGCTCGGCCCGGGTTGGCTCCTGCGGGGATTCCGAGCGCCACCGTCGTGCTCACCGAGACGGTTCCGGAGTCGCTCCGGTCGTCGTCCCCCGCGCGCACGCCTTCGGCGGGCTCCGAGTACCGCTCCTCCTGGACGAACGTCCGTCGGGCCGAGCCGCCGACCGTGATGAGCACGCGGTCGACCCGGAAAGACGCGTGCACCACCCCGAGGTCCAGGAGGCGACCCTTGCTCCCGAGGAGCGCCGCACGCTGGCCGGCGAGGATGGCGGCTCCGAGCGACGCGCGGCCGCCGGAAGCGGAGAATGCCTGCCAGTCGACGGGTTCGAGCGGACGCATCTGAGCGCTGCCCGGAGCGGGGGTCGTGAGCGCGATCGTCAGGAGGAAGAGCGGCGCCGACCGCCTGACGTGCCCTACGAATCGTAACAAGGGGGTCCTCGGCCGGTTCGGGGTTGGGAGCGCCGGAGCGTGTCCCGGCTCCCGGGTCGGGAACGGGGGCGGCGACGAACATCCGTGCCGCGAAAAACGCGTGTCAACCCTTGCCCTCGGCGGCCAACTACGAAAAACTGGGTAACATGAACGCCAAGAGCCGCCTGCCTCGTCCGGCGCGCCGCCGCGCGGGACTGCTGACCGCAGTGATCCTGCTGGCCGCGTGCGAAGGCGGACCGAGCTCGGGAGCGGGAGCCGTGCAGGTCCGAGACAGCGCGGGCGTGACGATCGTGGAGAACCCGGCGGTGACCGGGAATTCCGGGCGTTTTTGGACCGTCGGTCCGGCGCCGTCCCTCGACCTCGGCCGGGTTGCCGGTCCCGAGGAATACCAGCTCTTTCGTGTGCGGGACGCGCTGCGTTCCGCGGACGGCCGCCTCGTGGTCTTGAACGCCGGGACGCAGCAGATCCGCCTTTACACCGCGGACGGCACCTATCTCGATTCGTGGGGTGGCCCCGGCGAGGGTCCGGGCGAGTTCATGGATCCGTCGGCGCTCGCCGCCTGGCCCGGAGACTCGATCGCCGTGTGGGATCGGCAGACGCGTCGAATCACCCTCTTCGGTCCGGACGGCGCCCTCGGGCGCACCTTCGCGATTCGGGGCGATGCGATGGCGCTCCCGGACCTGAGCCACGTACGTGAGGACGGGAATCTCGTGGTCACGGCCCAGAGATTCGCGGATGAGCCGGTCACGGGCCTCCGGCGCGATCCGCTGGCGGTATCCGTAGTCGGCCCGACCGGCGAGCTGGTCTCCGAGCTCAGCGAGGTTCCCGGCGAAGAGTTTTTCATGACGGTGGGAGATGGGTCCATTTCGATCCTCCGGGTCGCGTTCGCCCGTCGGTCGCTCGTGGGGGGCTTCGGTGACCGGGTCGTCATCGCCGACAATGCACGCTTCGAGCTCCGATTCCTCGATGGGGCAGGCACCCTCTTGCGTATCGTACGGGTGGCGGAGCCTCCGGTGGTCGTGACCGACGCCATGCGGCGCGCCGAGCTCGATCGTCGTCTGGCGAACACGCCGGTGGATAGGCACGCCGGCGTTCGGGTGATGTTCGAGGACTTCCCGATGCCCGACACGCTGCCGGCACTGGCCGAATGGAGTTCGGACGCGCTCGGACACCTCTGGGTCCGGATGTACCAGCCCCAGGCGGACCCCGGCCCCGATCGCTGGGTGGTGCTCGACCGCGAAGGCACCACCCTCGGAAGCGTCCAGATGCCGGCGGGGCTCGAGGTGTACGAGATCGGAGCGGACTACGTGATCGCGCACGCCACCGACGACCTGGACGTTGAGCACGTGCAGGTCTGGCCGCTGGACCGGGGAGGCTGACGCTACGGGATGAGGTGCCTCCGTCCCGTGTTACGCAGGATGAAGAACCCGTCGCCCATGCTGGTCGCGACGATCAGGCCGCTCTCGAAGTACGGGTAGTTGCTCCACGAGCCGCCACCACCGCCGTAGGGCGTGGTGTCGAAGAACGCGATCTCCACCGGATCCGTGGGCACCGAGATGTCGATGATCCTCAGTCCGGCCCCGTAGTTGGACTGGTACATCAGGTCCCCACGGATGTAGAGGTTGTGATCGGTCTCCGGAGTCGTGGCGATGTACTCCTTCACGAGCACGGGGTCATCCAGATCGGCCAGATCCCAGACCAGGGTCCGGGTACCCTCGACGAGTCCCTGCGGCTCGTCGCCCTCATCGTTCTGATAGAAGTAGCGGTGGTCCTCCGACAGCCAGCCCTGGTGGGTGTATGCCACGTTCGGATAGGACACGCTGGCCAGCGCCACCGGGTTCTCCTTGTCGGTCACGTCGGCGATGCTGAGGGCGGTCTCGTTGGAGCCCAGGCAAATCTGCTTGCCGGCGTGCTCCCGATCGGGACCGTCGTAGATCACGCACTGCGCGTCGTGCGAGTAGCCCGTGCCGCTGCGGCCGGTCGACGGATCCGCGAAGCACCCCGCGAACTCGGGACGGGACGGGTTCCTCAGATCGATCATGTGGAGCCCACCCCCGCACGTGGTGCCTCCGGAGCTGCTTCCAACGGCGTAGGCGAAGCCCGACTCCTCGTCGATCACGATGTTGTGGGCGCTGTGGATGCCCGTGTACGTGTACGTCGGCTCGAAGGTGGCCGGCACCGCGGCCGGACTGCGGAGCCGCCGCAGGTCGAACACCTGAACGCCGTGCTCGTTAGCCGCGTCCGCCACGATGTACACGTGGTCGCGATAGACCTTCATGTCCCGCCAGATGCTGCTCCGCGAGCCGGCGGTCTTGGGCAGATCACCCAGGAACACGGGCTGCGAGGGATTCGTCAGGTCCACGAACGACGTCCCGTCCGTCCGGCCGATGATGGCGATCTCGCGGCTGGTCTCGGGGTCGGTCCAGCCCCAGATGTCGTTCACGCGGATGCCCCGGGCCCCACCGATGTCCTTGATCGGCATGAACGCGATCACGTTGACGTTGTCGCATTCGAAGGCGGCGGCGCGGTTCTCTTCGCACGTGACCTCGTCCCCGGCGATCGCGGGGAAGCCGAGGTGGTCACCCACGACGAAGCCGGCGTCGGTCCACGTGCCCGCGGCCGTCCGCTCCAGGATTACCGCCCCTCCCGCGCGCCCGTCCACGCTGGACGCGCCGACCACCCCCACGCGCTCGCCGAACGCCGCCGTGGCGGCGAATCCGATCGGGCCCTCCACGAGGGCGCTGGATACCCGCATGGCGGACGTGAAGCCGTCCACCATGGACCTGGTGAAGCGGTAGACTGCTCCGACACCCTCTCGTTCACCCGGCGCGCCGACCAGCGTGGCCTCACCGTCGAAGGCGATCGACGCCCCGAACTGGGCGCGCTGGGTGCCATGGAAAGGAGCCAGCGCACCGTTGGGGACCCACTGCCCTGTCTCCCAGCGGTAGAGGAAGACCGAGCCCACCCGCCCGGCCGCGCCAGGCGCGCCGACCATCGCCAGTTCCTCCTCGATGGCGAGCGACGCCCCGAAGCCCATGCGCTCCGAGCCAGCGGGCGGCTCGAGGGCGCCGACGTGGCTCCACTCGTCCGTGGACCGGTCGCGGCGGAACGCGTGCACCTCGCCCGGGCCGTCTCGGCGGTCGGGTGCGCCGACCAGCGCCAGGTCGCCGGCGAGCGCGATGGTCGCGCCGAACCCGGCGCCCTGAGCCCCCTCGGAGGCCGCGAGGGAGAGCGTCGAGCGCTCGGTCCAACCCCCGCTCATGTCGCGAGCGAAGACGTGTACGGCTCCCCGTCCGTTGCCCGCGCCCGGCGCGGAAATCAGCACGCGGTCACCGCTCACCGCCAGGGCTTCGCCGAAGCCGTCTCCCGGAGCGCCCGCCGCCGCCTGTAGGCGCGCCAACTCCGACCACCCGCTCCCGCTACGCCGGTAGGCGAACACCGTGCCCTGCCCCGCGGCGTGGTCGGGAGCACCGACGAACAGCAGGTCGCCACTCGCGGCCAGCGCCCTCCCGTAGCCGTCCGGCGGGCCGGCTTCACCCTCAGCCCGAAGCCTGCCGGACTCCTGCCAGCCATCCGCGCCGCGGGCGTACGCGTACACCACGCCTGGGAGGATCCGATTGGCCGTTTCCCCGACCAGGACCTGATCGCCGGAGACGGCAACGGCGCCCCCGAAACCCTGCGCGGAGAGCAATGCGGGGAAGGAGCAGGCGATGGACACTGCAAGGAGACGGGCGAGTCGGTTCATCGTAGCCTCACGGCGCTGGGCCGAATGCGCGGAACGTCTAGGGAGTTGGCCGTCGCCCGACGCTGTCCGGACGAACGCGGCGGACGGATGCGGCGGGCGGATGGTGGAAGCTGGGACGGGCGGCGGTCCGGTCGCAAGGTGCGGTGAAAGCGAGCGCGCCACCGACCCTGTCGCGTTACACCGTGCATGCGGAGATGTGAAAATGACTGCGCGTCAGTTACTTTAATGACTCATGGTCGGCAAAAAACGGGCTCGCAGCCTGAAAGCCAAGCGGGAGCGGCGGGATTCGATCCTCGACGCGGCGGTTCGCATCCTCGTGGCCGCCGGACCTGCGGACCTCCGCATGGAGGACGTCGCGGCCGAGGCCGGCGTGGCCAAAGGGACGCTCTACCTCTACTTCCGCCACCGGTCCGATCTGCTCACAGCCGTCGCCGATCGCGCCTTGCTCGGGTGGATGGGCCGGGTGGACGGGGCCATGCGGGCCGACCTCCGCGTCCGCGACGTCGGCCCGGTCGCGGCTGCGTTCATCCGTCCCATCGTCGAAGACCCGGCAATCCTCGCTCGCCTCGGCCTCCAGGCCTCGGTGCGGCCGGAGCGTGGACCCGGTACGGACGTCGAGTCGGAGGCCGCGTTTCTCCTGGCCGGTCGTCGCCTGGGCGACCTCCTCGCGGTGCGCCTGCCCGCCACGAGCCCCCAGGACGGGCTCCGGATGATCCTGGTGATTCGAGCCGTGCTGGTCGGACTGGGAAGTCTGCCCGCCGTGCTCCAGTCGCTGCCGGTCCCGGGAGACGGTGACACCCGCTTGGATCCCACTGCCGAGCTCGCGCGCCTGCTACCCGCGATCCTCCAGAGCTACGGACGAGCGACCGAGACCATGCGTCCGATGACCGACGCTCCCTAACGCCGCTCCACTCCCCCGCGTGCGCTCGATCTGCTTGTCGAAGAGCTCCCGGAAGAAGTCGAGAGGAAGCGCCCCCGGGATCGGGAATCCGTCCATGAAGAAGGTCGGCGTGGCCCGCACTCCGAGCTCGCGCGCGCGTTCGCCAGCGGCCCGGATTCCGGGCTCGCTGCCGTGGCCCCGGACGCAGGCCTCGAACGCCCCGCGGTCCAAGCCGAGCTCGTCGGCGTAGTCGCCGAAGAGCGTGGGCCGGTCCGAGGCGACCATCCACTCCCGCTGCGCGTGGAGCAGCTTGGCGGTCATCAGGGTCAGTCCCCCCTGCTGTAGGGCCGAGCAGCTGGCGGCCTCCGCCGCCTCCATCGATCCGGCGAACTGACCGCTCACGAAGGGCACCAGAGTCCAGCGGATCTTCCCGGTCGATACGTATTCGCGAAACAACGTCGCGTAGCTCTCACGGTGGAACGTGGCGCACGCGCTGCAACCCAGGTCGATGAACTCCACTACGACAACCGCCGCTGAATCCGACCCCCATGTGTAGGACAGAGGCTCCTGCGCAGCGGACGCGGAGGTGGCCGCCGCCGTCGAAAGCGCGACCGCGAGGGCGGCGGCGCCGGAACGGAGCAGGGTGGGGGCCATGGCGTCCGGAACGAACATGCGTGCCGTGGGCAGCGTTGCTGACGGGCCCCGAACGGGCCCACCTTCGGGGGCCTGCAATTCTCGGAGATCTACTCGGTTGGTCCTACCGTTGGCAAAGTGCTCGGGTCCGCTGCGCGCGGCCTCCGTGACCGTCATTGGGGTGGTGGCGTCGATTGGGCTCGTGGCCACGGCGACGGGGCAGGAGCGCCCGCTCACCACGCTTGCTGCGGATTCCCCCGTCTGCTCCGACGTCCTGCCGGCGAGCTTCGCCCGGCGTACCGCCAACCAGCCCGCGCCCAGGCCCGCCCAGGCCGGAGGCCGTCCGGATCGTCCGGCGGCCGACCTGTTCTGCATCGAGCTCTTCCCGACTTCGGGGGTCCGGGCGGCAGCGGGCGTGGTGCAGCTCACGCCGTCACCCTCGCCGTTCGGAGTCTCGGTCACGGCCGACGGCCACCACCGCTACGACCTCACCGCCTGGGTCGGCGGCCTTCCCGATCCGGGGGAGCTGGGCCCGTACACGACCTATGTCGCCTGGGCCACGCCGCTGGTGCTGGATCCGGTGGTGAAGCTCGGCCCCATGGGGAACGGCGTGAACGCCCTCGGCGGCGTCGCCTTCAACAAGTACATGATCCTGGTGACCGCGGAGTCTTCGGCGGACGTGACCGAGCGGACCGGCCCACTCGTCCTACGGGGCCGGTCGCCATCGTCCCTCATGGAGGCGCACGACATGCTCGCGCGGGCTCCGTCCGCCGAGCAGATGCCAACCGGTGCGGCCCACGACCATGGAGACGGCTGGCCCGACCCACCGGGCTATCCGGGCGTGCCCATGCTTCCCGGGGTGATGACGCTCCGGCCAGACGTCGCCCCGCTCCTCCCGACCGGCGTGGCGCTCGCGGATCTGCCGGGAGTCCGGCCACGCGAGACGGTCAGCCTGCCCGATGGCGGGACGCTCGATCTGGTCGCGGACTTCGTGCGTGGGCGCGTTCGGGACCAGGACGTGCTCATGCTGGCTTTCAACGGGCAGCACCCCGGACCCTTGATTCGGGTGTCGCAGGCCTCGACCATATTCGTCAACTTCGAGAATCGGACGCCTTTTCCCACCGCCATCCACTGGCATGGGCTCCGCCACGACAACCGGTTCGACGGGGTCCCGGGTGTGACGCAGGACCCCGTGGGCCCGGGGGAGACGTTCCGCTACCAGGTGCGGTTCCCCGACGCGGGCATCTACTGGTACCACCCGCATCACCGCGAGGACGTACAGCAGGAGCTCGGGCTCTATGGCAACATGCTGGTCGACGCCCTGGAGCCCGACTACTACGGACCGGCCAACCGGGAGGAGATCCTGATCCTGGACGACCTCCTGATCGGGGAGGAGGGCTTGGTCCCCTTCGGGAATCAGGCAGCCAATTTTGCCCTCATGGGCCGCTTCGGGAACACGTTGCTGGTGAACGGCGAGCCGGGCTACGAGCTGATGGCCGAACGGGGAGCCGTGGTTCGCTTCTTCTTCACCAACGCCTCGAACACGCGCACATTCAACGTGTCGTTGCGGCCGTGGGCGGACGGCGCCGGCCCCGACGCTGGTTCGGACGCTGGCCCGAACGCCCGCCCGGGAGTTGCTCGCGGGAGTCCGCTCCCGCTCAAGGTGGTCGCGTCCGACGTGAGCCGCTTCGAGCAAGAGGTGCTGGTCGAGAGCGTCGCGATCGCGCCCGCGGAGCGCTACGTGGTGGACGTGTTGTTCGAGCAGCCCGGGCGCTATGCGCTCGTGAACCACGTGCAGGGCATCAACCACCGCATGGGCCTCTTCCTGGCGGAGGCGACCCAGCTCGGGACGGTCACCGTCACCGACGAGGGAGTCGCCGACGACCACGCGGCCGAGTTCCGAACGCTCCGGCGCCACGAGGCCGTGGTTGCCGACGTGGACCGCGTCAGACACCGGTTCGACGATCCGCCCGATCGGGAGCTGGTGCTCACGCTCGAGGTGTCCGATCTACCAGCGGCCACGGAGCAAGGGATGCTCTACGACTGGGTCTATTTCAACCCCGTCGAGTGGACGGGCACCATGCCGCGGATGAATTGGGCGTCGACCGGCACCCAGGTGCGCTGGATCCTCCGGGATCCCGTTACCGGCGCTGAGAACATGGACATCGATTGGGACTTCGCGGTCGGGGACCTGGTGAAGGTGCGGGTCACGAACGACCGCGGCGCCTTCCACGCCATGCAGCATCCACTGCACATCCACGGGCAGCGGTTCCTGATAATCGCGCGGGGTGGCGTTCCGGAGCAGAACCGGGTCTGGAAGGACACGGTGCTGTTGCCCACGGGGACCACGACCGACATCCTGCTCGAAGTGACCAACCCCGGCCGCTGGATGGTGCACTGCCACATCGCTGAGCATCTGGAGGCCGGCATGAAGTTCGTCTTCGACGTGGAGGAACGTCGATGAAGATGTCGACGATGGCTCTGGCGGTCCTGGCCACCCTGGCGGGCCTGGCGCTCACCCTGCTCCCGGTCCAGCCGCTCACCGCGCAGGCCGCGCGCTCCCCGCAGCTCCAGCAGTTCGTGGCCGTCGAGGCCCCCGTCGTGGCCCTCACCAACGTGAAGGTGATCGACGGAACGGGCGCGCCCGCCGCGTCCGGCCGAACGATCGTGATCCGCGACGGCCGCATCGCGGCGGTAGGCCCGACGGGAAGCGTGTCGGTGCCGGCCGGCGCACGCACGCTCGACCTGTCCGGCCACACGGTGATCCCGGGGCTCGTGGGACTCCACAACCACAGCTACTACACGGGCGGGAACGGGCGGGCCGCGCAGTTGTCGTTCTCGGGGTCGCGCATGTATCTGGCGTCCGGTGTGACCACCATCCGCACCACCGGGGCGCAGCAGCCCTACGCCGAGCTCAACCTAAAGCAGGACATCGAGGCCGGACGGATGATCGGCCCCACCATGTTCACGACCGGCCCCTATCTCACCGGTGAGCAAGGCTCCCAGACGATGGCTCAGCTCAACGGTCCGGAGCAGGCACGCCGGGTCGTGCGCTATTGGGCCGAGGAGGGCGTGAGCTGGTTCAAGGCCTACACCTGGATCTCGCGCGCGGAGCTCGGTGCGGCCATCGACGAGGCCCACCAACACGGTGTGAAGGTGACCGCGCACCTGTGCTCGGTCGGGTACAAGGAGGCGGTGGCCCTCGGCATCGACAATCTGGAGCACTCGCTCTTCGCCAACAGCGAGTATGCGCCCAACAAGGAGCCCGACCAGTGTCCGCCGGGATTCCGGTCGACCTATGGCGATCTCGATATCGAGAGCGAGGCGGTGCAGTCGACGTTCCGCGCCATGATCGAGAACGGTGTGGCCATGACCTCCACGCCGGTCGTCTACGAGATCTCGGTGCCGGGCAGGCCGCCCATCGAGGAGCGCATCTACGACATCCTGGCACCCGACATCGCGGCCGAAGTGCGCGAGATCGCGGAGCGCATCCGGGGCTCCGACCCGTCCTCCGGCATGGGCATCCATCCGAGCATCTACAAGAAGGCCCTCGAGTACGACCGCGCGTTCGTCAGGGCCGGTGGGCTCCTGGGCGCGGGGGTGGACCCGACCGGGTACGGCGCGGCACCACCGGGATTCGGCGACCAGCGGAACTACGAGCTACTGCTGGAGGGCGGCTTCAGCGCGCCCGAGGTCGTGCAGATCATGAGCGCCAACGGCGCCAAGATCCTCGGGATCGACGCCGACGTCGGCACCATCGAGGCGGGGAAGGTCGCGGACCTGGTGGTCATCCAGGGCGACGTGGAGGCGGACGGCCACATCCGCAACACGCGAATCGTCTTCAGGCAGGGCGTAGGTTGGGACTCGCCCAAGCTGATCGACTCGGTGCGCGGGATCGTCGGAATCCGTTAGTCCCGAGGAGCCTACATGCCGGGAGCGGCTCCGTCTGCCGCCACGCCGTCGAGCGCCTCGATGGTCGCGGTGGAGGGGCCCCGCTGACCGCGGAGCCGGGCGGATGCCGCCTCCGCCGCACGCATGACGCGGAGCATGTTCCCCCCGGCCAGCTTGGCCAGCTCCGCCTCCGTCCATCCACGGCGGTGGAGCTCCGCGAACAGGTCGGGGAACGTGGCCACGCTCTCGAGCCCAGCGGGCGTGTCGTCGATGCCGTCGTAGTCGCTCCCGATGCCCACGTGATCCACGCCGGCCACGTTCTTCACGTGGTCGATGTGGTCGGCCACGTCGGATAGCGACGCGGCCGCCGGGTCGGCGTTCACGAAGCTCGTGACGAACGTGACCATCACGACCCCGCCGTTATCCGGCAGGCGGCGGAGCACGTCGTCGGGAACGTTGCGGGGATGGTCGGTCACGGCGCGCGCGGAGGAGTGCGAG
>JAHEKN010000173.1 GCA_024638305.1 Gemmatimonadota bacterium
GTGCCGAGGGCCGGGAGGGGACCAGCACCTCGCCCCGAAGCCGGTGACGCCTGGGCGGCCGACTTCGGCCCGGCGGGTCGGGCTCCGGAGGGGCGGGGCGGCCCATCGCCGCGCGCTCGGCCGGGTCGGCTCGTCGGCTCCGGGGGACCGGTCAAGGCGACCCCTTAGGTGCAACCTCCAGTGTGACAACGAGTTACGCCCGATGCCAACGCGCCGCCCATCCCGAGAACAGTCCGATCGGCCCGGGGCGGCGTGCATCCTGCGGCGCCATGACCGCAGAGGAACAAATGTCGGAAAACGCCCGAAACGACGGGTTTTTCAGCGATTCAGGGCGCCTTGAACGCGTGTCCTGGGACCGCTCTCCGGGTCCGTCGGAGGTCGGCCCGTCGCGCCCACGGGCGCCAGGTCCTCCCGTCATCCCGCGGACGCCCCGCGGTCGAGACTGGCGGGAAGCGAGAACCGTTGTAGAATAGGGCCATTGCGCGAGTTCGTACGCCCCGGTCGAGGCTTGCGGCGTCGCCCTCTCGGGGGACACGTTGGCCGGACACCCCTAGGCCGCGCGGACCTGGTCGCGCATTACGAGATCCGCGCGCGTGAGCCGACTCTCACGCATGACAACCCTTCAGGAGGCCACACATGACGAAGACCGAGATGGCGGACAAGCTGGCTGACCGGTGCGACCTTTCGAAAGCGAAGGCGCTCGAAGTCATCAACTGCATCTTCGACACCGCCCCGGGCAAAGGCATCATTGCCATCGAGCTCGACGCCGGGCGTAAGGTCGGGATCACTGGTTTCGGGACGTTCGCCACGAAGCACCGTTCGGCACGTATGGGCCGTAACCCGGCTACGGGTCGGGCAATCCATCTCGCGGCGAAGAAGTATCCCACGTTCAAGGCCGGAAAGGGCCTCAAGGACCGGGTCGCCGACTAACCCACCAGAACGGGTGGCTATCTCAGTCGCCCGACGCAGCACGGGGGCCGGGGCACGAGCCGGAGTGCTCGCGACCGACCCCGCCGGAGTCGCCGGTGACGGTACCGGTCGGCAAGCCCGACTTCCCCCTCGGGCTGGCCGCTCCCGGGCACCTCCGAAGCGGCTCCGGCTCCACTGCCGGCAACGGTTCCGTTGCCGGCCCACTCGGTAACCGTGTAAACCGTCTGCGTTGCTGTCGGGCGGGCTTACCCGCCCGACGTTCCCCACGCGAGGCTCACCCGCAGCTGACGAGGCTCGGCCGGGTGGAAATGCACGTCCGCCAAGCCGGCAAGCGCTTCCCCGGGCAGTCGGGAGCGGTAGAAGTACTCCACGTCCGCTTGCTCCGAATCGAGCAGATTGAGCACCGACAGCGTAATCCTTGCGCTACCCACCTTGTACCCGATGTTCACGTGCACCAAGGTGCTCGCCCGCGAACGCTGCGAGTCGTCCACGACGAGCGGGTAGGCGCCCAACCGGCGGAGCCGAAGTGACCACGCCGCCCCGTCGTTCTCGGGCTCCCGGCCCAAACCGGCCGCCACCACGCTCTCCACGGCGCCTGGGATTCTTGCTCCCTCCGACGCGGCGCCCCGGAAGCGGGCGCGCGTGAGCGATACGTCCGCGTCCGCGGTCAGGGAGAGGGGGAGCCGGGTGAAGCTCGTCAAAGTGACTCCGATTCGCCGACTCGGAGCACTGGCTTCGGTCGTCCCCGCGTCGCCCACGAACAGGAGCTCGCTGTCGAGGTCCACGCCCCAGATCGCCGCCGTGATCCGCAGGCCATCGGTTGGAGTCGCACGCATGCCCACCTCCGCTCCCTCGGACCGAACGAGTGGGTCCACGGGCTCCACGGCCGTTTCCGTCACGGGATCCACGGTCGTGACGGTCCCCCGCGCATCGTTGCTGTGGAAGCCCAATCCAGCGCTGGCGTAGAGCTCGGCGCGAGCGTGCGGCGCCCAGGCGAAAGACGCCTTGGGACTCACGATGGCACTGGAGGAGATGCCTGAATTGGACGGGCGGTCGCTTCCGACCTCGAACCGGTATGCGTCGGCACGCAGACCCAACGTGGACCTGAGCTTCCGGGACCAGCGTGACTCGAGCCGGGCGTAGCCTCCCCCGCTCCACTGCGTGACCACATCCGCCCGCACCGTCTCGGTCGGCGTCCTGAGGCGGGTGCGCGACAAGGTCAGATTCGCGACGTCGCGACGGACGTCCGCGCCCACCTCCATGGAGTGGGGCCGAGCACGCGAGCCCAGGGGCCGGAGGTGGGCCAGGTGGAGCCCGAGCGTCAGGCGGCCGTCGTCCCGCTGGCGGAATTGGTCGCCACCCTCGGGATCGTCCAGCAGGTATGTGAAGTTGGAGAACAGATCGAGCCCGTACCGGACGGCGTACGCCTCGATCCGCTGGCTCGACCTCCCGGTCGAACGGGTCCAGGCGCCCGACAGGCTGTACCGCTGGCTGTCCCCCCCGAGCGTGGGGTCGACCTGACCATACCGTCCCACGGTCCCCGCCTCGACGGCACGTCGCGGGATCTGGTCGGAGGCCTGCCATGAATTGTCGTATCCGAGGGCCAGCAGCGAGATGTTGCTGGTCTCTCCCTGCCATGTGTAGCGGAGCGCGCCGCTCAGCTTCCGGGCATCCTCCGGCTTCTCCCAGGGACCGTCGTACCGCCTGGCTTCACCCGCCGCCATCAGCGCTCCTCGGCTGCCGATCGGCCTCGACGCTGCTCCCACCACGCGGCGAAAGCCGCCCTCCCCGGACGCGAGCACGAACAAGGGCTTCGCGAGCGATCGTCGGAGCCGAATGTGCGCACCACCGGCGCTGCCGAAGTCCCCGATCTCGGGGTAGTAGTTCCCGAGCGCGTACTCCACGTGGTCGACCAGCTCGGGGATGAGGAAGTTGAGATCCGTGTAGCCCTGGCCGTGCGCGTGCGTCGGCAGGTTGAGCGGCATCCCCTCGAGCCGGGTCGAGAAGTCCGTGCCGTGATCCAGGTTGAAGCCCCGGACGTACATCTGATTCGATTTCCCGCTGCCACTGTGCTGCGTGACGATCATCCCCGGCACGGTCTCGAGCAGCTCACCCTCCCGGGTGAGCGGTCGGAGCAACAGGTCGCGAGATCCTACGAATCCCTCCGAGGCAGTGGACGCGAGTCCGACGAGGTCGTCGATTCTTCCCTCCACGAGGAGGGGATCGAGCAGGTAGACGATCAGGCTGTCCGGCCGGCTCGGCTCGGATGCCGGTACCCGGCGCTCC
Source organism: Gemmatimonadota bacterium (assembly GCA_024638305.1). GTDB lineage: Bacteria > Gemmatimonadota > Gemmatimonadetes > Longimicrobiales > Gaopeijiaceae > JAHEKN01. The sequence goes on from JAHEKN010000173.1 coordinate 3,217, forward strand.
TGGCCGGTGGCCTCGCTCACAGCCAACGTCAGAAGTGTGACCGCGAGCACGGCCGCGTGCAGCGCACTGCGCATGAGATGTCCCCCAAGGATGGCCAGGGCGCGAGCGCTCCCAGCGGGAGGCCGCACCGAGGCTCGGTCGACGGATGCCACGCCGCTGCCCGGGAAAACCGGACGGGAGGGTCGCCGTGGCCGTGTGGTTCGGGTCCCGTCAGGCCCGGGGAGGGGGTAGGGGTGGGGGGACCTGCCATGCCGGGGGCGGCAAGGGGAGCGTGCGAGTCGCTGCTGTCGACCACGCGCCAAGGACATCCCAATCCGGCGCCGGCGGCGGCAGGTGGCTTCCGGTGTTCGGCGGCGCCGACGGCGCGGCCCGGAGCTCGCTCCCGTCACCGGCGACCGCCACCAGCAGCGCGTCCACGACCGCCGAATGGCTATGCGGCGCGGAGCCCTGGCCATGGGCGTGGAGCTCGACGGAGCGGGCCCCCTCGGTCAGGGTCGGGCTCCTGGCCTCGAGGGCGCGAGCGGCCACCGCCAGGTCGTGGGTGCCGGCCCAACGGGCGTGGGCCCGCGCCTCGTCGACGAAGTGGAAGGCCGTGTGCCCGATCGCGGAACCCAGCGAGGGCGCGATCGGACTCAAATAGGCTGCGATCGTGACCACCACCAGGCAGCCGAATACGAGCCGGTCGGCGAGGCCGCGGATCATCGGGGGGCGACCACGGTCGAACGCAGAACCACCTCGCGGAGCCGATCCGCTAGCGATCGGACATGCGGATGCCGCAGCATCGAGAAGTGGTGACCGGGCAGTTGTACGATGCGTTTCTCGCCTGCGGCCAGAGCGTCCAGGGAGACCAGGTGCCAGTCATTGGCGGGATCCGCAGCCGTGTCCTCGCACCGAATCAGAGTGATCCCGCCGGCGAATGGGCGCGGCTGGTACCCGTACCAGGCTCGGATCAGCCGCGCTCGCATCCTCAGCTCACGTCGGACGTAGGGACTGGCGCGCAGGAAGCGGAGCGCCCGCGACGCGCGCGACTGGAGGCCCCTGGCGTGATTGCGGACGCGGCGTAGGAACCGCACCGGGAGGCTCGGCGCAGGGCCCACGGGCAGCAGCGCCGGGAACCCCCCGTCCAGGATGACCAGCTCGACCTCTTCGCCTTCTCGCACGAGCCGCTGCGCCATCTCGAGCCCCACGCTGACGCCGAAGCACATCGAAACGATCACATAGGGCCCGACTGGCTGGACGGTGCGAATGCGAGCGAGGTAGTGCGCTGCCATTTGCTCGACCGTCCCGAGTGGCGTCCCACTACCATCCAGCCCGGGTGCTTGTAGTCCGAATACGGGTTGGTCCGGCGCAAGCGCCAAGGCCAGATCGTTGAAGAAGAAGACGTGGCCCTCATAGGAGTGGAGGAGGTAGATCGGACTCGTGGTCCCGCTGGGCTGCATGGCCACCAGCGATTCTCCGCCTGGCTCCCACCCCTGGTCGCGCAGCGCCCGGGCCAACGACGCCACAGTGGGGCGCTCGAAAAGCGCCGAGAGGGGCAGCCCACGGCCAAGCTCCGACTCGATCTCTTCCAGGAGCCGTACGGCGAGCAGGGAATGGCCGCCGAGCTCGAAGAAGTCGTCCTCCGGTGCGACGGGGCGCGCGTCGAGCACCCTTTCCCAGAGTAGGATCAACTGGAGCTCGAGCGGGTCGCGCGGGACCGCCCCAGCGTCCCTGGCCAGCGGTGCATGTCGAACCCAGCTCGTACCATCCGGTCGGGCTCTGGTGCTTCCGGGCTCGGATGCCGTGGCGGCCCGGCCCTCCGAGGGAGCCAGATGCGACAGCCGCTGCGATCCGTCGAGGGCGATGGCTTCCAGCGTCTCGACGAACGTGTCGAGAAGTTGGCCGCCGTCCGTGGGATCGATGCGATCGGTCTTGAACGTTAGGACAGCGTCCAGTCCCTCATCGGATCCCTCGACGGAGAGCCCCAGCTCGAAGTTGCTCGCGCCCGTGAAGACGGGGAGCTCCTGCACGTCGATGCCCACGAGGCTCAGGCGACGTGCCGGCTCGGCATGTACAGCGACCATCGCCCGTGCGAGCGAGGTCCGCGTCAGGTTGGGATGCTCGAGAAGTCGCTGGAACGGGTACTCCTGATGCTTGAAAGCACCCAGCGTCGTCCGGCGCGTCCGCGCCAGAAGCTCGGATATGGTGGGGTCGTCGGAGACGTCGAGTCGGATGGTCAGCAGGTTGTTGAAATACCCGATGAGCCCTTCGAGCGCCGGGCGAGGCCGGCCGACCGACGGCGTGACGAACACCAGGTCGGTTTGCCCAGTCAACCGGTGGAGCGTCACGGCGAGTCCCGCCGCGACTGTCATGAAGAGCGAAGTTCCGTGGGTCGACCCGAGTTGCTCCAGCCGCCCACGAACGGGCGCAGGAATCGACCGGCGCCGACGCGCGTCCGGCACGTCCCTGCTCCGGGCCGGCGAACGGAAGGGCAGCCGCAGCGTCTCGATCGCACCGCCGAGTTGGGCCTCCCAGTACGATCTCAGCTCCCCCAGCCTGGAATCGCTCAGTCCGCTGCGTTCCCAGACCGCATAGTCGCCGTACTGTATGGAGAGGGGAGTGAGCGAGGGCGTCTCGTCGGAGACGAGCGTGGCGTAGGTTGCCGCGAGCTCGTCGAAGAAGAGCTCGAAGGACCAGCCGTCCGACACGATGTGGTGCATCACGACCGTCAAGACGTGTGCCCGGGGTCCAGCCGCGAGAAGCCTGGCCCTGAAGAGGGGCCCGCGCCGCAGATCCATGGGGGCGCCCACTTCGTCCGCCACCCAGGCATCGATCTCGTCGGGCGTCGGGGTCGCGTCCGTGAGCTTCTCGACGGCGAGCGCGAGGTCCACGGCCGGGCGGACGATCTGCACGGGGACGCCGTCGCCGTCGTCGAATACCGTGCGAAGCACCTCGTGGCGCTCCACGATCAAGGCCAGGCTGCGCCCCAGGGCGTCCACGTCGAGATCGCCAAGGAGCCTGAACGCTAGCGGCAGGTTGTACGTCGCCGATTCCGGGGCTCGCGCGATCAGGCGCCACAGTCGTTCCTGGGCGGTGGAGAGCGGAAGCGGTCGTGACCGGTCCGTCGGCTCCAACGGGTGGGACAGGGCGTCGGTGGTTCCACCCCGGCCCGAGATCAACTCCAGAAGTTCCGGCTTTCGACGTGCGAGCTCGTCCTTGAGCTCGGAGGTCAGGGCACCCGGTGGACCCTGGAGGCGGAGCCGCCCGTCCTCGCTCGCGACGGTGACCCCGAGTCCGCGCAGGCGGGCGAGCAACTCCAGAGCGCTCACAGCTCGACGCTCTCGTGACCTTCCGAGTCCGGCTCCGACTCGTTCGTGGCCCACCGGAGCGTCTCGATGCTCTCGAGGGTGCCTCGCACGGTCGGGAATTCGAACAGGGCGTCCATGGGAAGCTCCACATCGAACGCCTCGCGGATGCGCCCGAGCAGCCTGATCGCGAGTAGGGAGTGTCCGCCAATCTCGAAGAAGCTGTCGTCCACGCTCAGGATCTCGAGGCCCAACACCTCCTTCCAGATCTCGGTCAGACGGAGCTCGTCTTCGGTCTGGGGCTCGGCGAAGTCCGGCTCCGACGACGGCCGTGGAGTGTCCGGATCGGGTAGCGACGCCCGATCGACCTTCCCGGTAGGTCCCCGCGGAAGGGCGTCGATGAGCACGAACGCGGAAGGTACGAGGTGGCCTGGAAGCTCGCGCTCGAGCCGCTCTCTAAGCTCGGAAGCGTCGAGCGCCATGCCTTCCTTTGCCTCGACATAGGCGACGAGCCGACGATCAGGCTCGGGCGCGGGGCGATCCCGATCCCCGTCGCCGTCACGGTCGCCCGGCACGGACACCGAGTCGGCCCGATTCCCGAGGCCGTCGAGCCGGTCGGCGAGCAACGCACGCTTGGTCTCCGAGAGGGCGCGCACACGTCGGATGAGATCCTCCACGGGCCCTCCTACTTCTCCGCTCCGACGACCACCATGGACGATCCCCACAGTACGTCTCGGCTGTCTTCGGGGGGGTGGAGTGGACCCACGACCTCGAGCGTCAGTCGCTGGAAGTGCGTGTGCAGGAGCCTTTGGTGGGCTCGAGAGAGCGAGTCGATCTCCTGCGTGAGGTAGGTGAACACCCCACCATCGCGCAGATGCGCCACCGCCGTGGGGAAGAAGTGTTCGGCGAACGTGACGCTCCGCACCACCTGATCGAAGTACTCGTTCTCGGTCAGGGGATAGGTGTGAAAAAAGATCGCGTCGTAATGCTCGAACTGGTCGGTCACGTCCTGCCAGCGCCCGTGCAGGAGCCGGATGTCTCGGTCGCGATATCCTTCCCGCCATGCACGGAACCGCCCGACGACCGCATCGTTGCACTCGACGATCGTATGGGAACGGACGCCCTCGG
>JAHEKN010000174.1 GCA_024638305.1 Gemmatimonadota bacterium
GTCGACGATCCGGCCCTCCTTGAGGACCATCGACAGCCCACGAATGTTGGCGATGTCGGCCAACGGATCGGCGTCGAGCGCGTCGAGGTCGGCGATCTTCCCGATCTCGATGGTGCCCAGGTCGTCGATCATCTTGCAGGCGACGGCGCCGTTCCTGGTGGCGGCCGTGATGGCTTCGGACGGCGTCATTCCGAGCTCCACAAGACCCTCGATGGCGATGATGCTCCCGATCCCCGCCTCCTGGTTCTCGCGCTTGGCCGTCCGCCGGAACTCGGGCGCGGACCCCAGATAGTTGTCCGTCCCGATGGTGACGATGCAGCCGCGCTCGATCAGCTTCTCGGCATTGAGTCGCCGGACCTCCATGCCTTCTCCGCTGGCCCTCCGCTCGGCGCGCAGCTCCGCCGAGGTCTTGGTGCGCTCCTGGGCACTGCCTTCCTCGTCACGCTCTTCGGCCTCACCCTCGGCCCGCTTCTGTTGTTCCTCGACGTGCTCCTTCCAGACGTCGCCGGTGATGGTGTTGGTGAGCATGGCGCAGACGACGCCGCGGTCCACGATCATCCCGACCAGCTCGTCCGACATCTCTCCGGGCAGCACCTCCGGATGCTGGATGAGGTCGATCCCGGCCAGGATCGACATGCGAAGCCCCTCCGAGTTGGTGGAGTGGGTCTCCGCGACGATTCCCCGCTTGTGCACTTCCTCGACGATCGCGTCCTGAGCTCTCTGCGAGAATCCGATCATGACGGGGTTGGAGAAATGGCCGGTCCCTCCGTACTTGAGAAAGTCGGGCCCCTTGTCGAGGTAGGCGTCGATCGCCGTGCGCAACTCCGGGATCTCCATGTCCATGAGCTCCTCGCCCGAGCCCTGGGTGATGAAGTCGTTGAACTGCTCCTGGAAGAGCGTCAGTCCCTGCTCTCGCCTGAGTGAGAAGCTGATGGAGTAGGGACCGCCCCATCCCACGATGTTGCCAGCCACCAACATGCGGGGCCCTACCGTGTCCCCGCGCGCGATCGCGTCGCGGATCTGCATGAGGGGCAGCAGTGAGCCGTAGCTGTCGCGGATCGTGGTCACCCCGTGCTTGAGATGGAGCTGCGCCGCCTCCAGGGTGACGTCGGCGTTCCGGTGCTCGTAGCGGACGATTGTCTCGCCGGCGCCGTAGAGCGACACGTGCACGTTGGTGTCGATGAAGCCCGGCGTGACGAACTTCCCGGTTCCGTCGATCACCTGGGCGCCCGACGGCACGGAAACGGAAGCGCGCGGCCCCACGGCGGCGATCCGTTCCCCCTCGATGACGATCACGCCGTCCTGGATCGGCGGGCCCCCGTTTCCGTCAATGATCGTCGCCCCCACGATGGCCTTGACGGGCGACTCCTGGGCCTCGATGTGGAACGGCGCCGAGGCCGAGGCAGAGGCGGCCACGGCCAATAGGGTCAGGACTCGGGTCACGGCGCTCAGTGCGGTCATGTCAGTCCCCTCGGTCCGATCATTGGTTGGCCCGTTGGTGCTCCGCCCGGCTGCCGCCCGTCAGGGGCCATGGATGGTTCCCGGCAAGGTACAGGGACTCACCCGATGCCGCTCCGGTCCGGATGGCCGTCCCGGGCCCCAGCAACGAACCCTCGGATCGGAGATGGCACGTCCGGCGCCGTCCCACCCGGCAGCGCGGGAGAGCCCCCACAAGCGCCGGATTGGGTGGTGTGGGGCGAGGGCGTACGTTCATCCTCGACCCGAACTGCGGAGACCCTGCGTGCGTATCCTCGTACTCCTGACCGCGATCGGACTTGCGCCGTGCACGCTCTCGGCGCAATCGGGCCGTCAGGACCTGCCCGAGACACGCACCGATGCCGAGCGACCCCTCGCCGGCGCGGTACGACTCGCGGGTCCCATCCGGCTGGATGGGGCGCTGGACGAGCCGGCGTGGCAAGGGCCGCCGGTGGCGACCGACTTCACGCAGGCCGAGCCCCGCGAGGGCGAGCCGGCGACCGAGAAGACCGAAGTGTGGGTCGCCTTCGACGACGCCAACCTCTACGTGGCTGCCCGGTTGAGCGATTCTCGGGAGCCCGTGGTGAACGACATCAAGAAGGATTTCGCGGAGGCGAGTCAGGACGTGTTCCAGGTGATCCTGGACACCTTCCGGGACCGCAGGAACGGGTACGTGTTCGTGACGAACGCCGCAGGCGCACGTGGCGACAAGCAGGTGGCCAACGAGGGGCGCGAGATCAATGCGTCCTGGGACGCCGTTTGGAGTGTCGAGACGCAGCGGTTCCAGGGTGGCTGGACCCTCGAGATGGAGATCCCCTTCCGGGCGCTCCGCTTCGACCCGGCGAGCGACCGCTGGGGGGTCAACTTCGGCCGCTCGCTCCGGCGGAACAACGAGGTTGCCTACTGGGCCCCCATCCCACGTGCCTACACGTTCTACCGGCTCTCCCTGGCCGGGGATCTCATGGGCCTCCCACAGGTGAGCGGCGGCCGAGACCTCAGGGTCAAACCGTTCGTCCTGGGCGGAGCCGTGCGGCCCACCGGGGGCGACGAGTTCGAGGGTCGGACCGAGGTCGGGCTGGACGTGAAGTACCGGCTGACCGAAGGCCTGACGTTGGACGTGACCGCCAATCCGGACTTCGCACAGGTCGAGGCCGACGTCCAGCGCGTCAACCTCACCCAGTTCAGCCTCTTCTTCCAGGAGAAGCGGGAGTTCTTCCTGGAGAACTCGGGCCTGTTCTACGTGGGGGACGCCGCCCGCAACCTCCGCATCCGCCTCACCCCCACGCCCGACGAAGACCTGCTTCTCTTCTTCAGCCGGCGCATCGGCATCAGCGACGACGGTCAAGCCGTACCCATCCGGGGCGGCGTGCGGTTGACAGGCCAGGCGGCGGGGCTGGTCGTGGGCGGACTGTGGATGCGCACCGGCCATCTCGGCGACACGCCAGGGAGCGATTGGGCGGTGCTGCGACTGCGGCGCAACATCCTCCGGGGGTCCGATATCGGGGGGATTTTCATGGTGCGGAACACCGTGGGCGACGACGCTGGCTACAACCGGGTATACGGCGTCGATGGTTACTTCCGCTTCCCCGGCGAAGTGGATTGGAGCACCTACGTGGTCCGCTCGGAGGCGCCGGGCGTGACCGGTGGCGACTACGCCTGGCGTACCTCCATCAACCGCGAGGGTAACTTCCACCACATCAAGCTCGGAGCTATGGAACTGGGGGACGGGTTCACGAACGACCTCGGCTTCTTCAACCGCACCGGAGTCCGCAAGTACTTCCTCGACTGGGGGGTGCGGCCGCGGCCCGAGTCCTGGCGGAGCATCGGCTTCCGCGAAATCCACCCGCATGTGACCTGGAACTACTACGAGGACCTCGACGGCTTCATCGTGGCCAAGCGTCTCCACTCGGGCGTTACGTTCTTCCTCGAGTCCGGCGGGAACGTGCAGATCGCGAGCGACAAGTCCACGGAGGTCATCGACCAACCTTTTCGAATCGACCGGCGGATCGATCCCATCCCGGCCGGGCGACACGACTGGACGACACTCGTCCTGAGCGGCGCGACAGATTCCAGCCGGCCCGTTTCCCTCAACTATCGCGGCACGGTCGGGGGGCTCTGGAGCGGAACTCAGCGCGCCGTCTCGGGCGGGATCACGGTGCGGCCGTCGTACCGCTTCCAGACCACGGTCTCCGTCAACCGCACGTCCGCCGACCTCGACGAGCCGGACGCGTCCTTCGTCCGAACGTTCTGGACTACCCGCGCCAACTACTCGTTCAACAAGAACATGTTCATGGATGTGCTCGTCCAGTACGATCCGGCCACGAAGCTGCTCAACTCGAACGTCCGCTTCAACCTGATCCACCATGCGCTGAGCGACCTGTTCCTGGTCTGGAACGAACAGCGGTTCGAGACCGGCGAGGGCATTCGGCCCGGTCGGAGCCTGACACTCAAGGTCACCCAGATGGTGGCCTTCTAGGGCGACGCGTGGACGACCGCACCACGGGCCGACTGCCAGCGGGGGCCGTGCCAGCGTGGTCATTTGGGGGGCCGTGAGGTCCTGAGCCCCGGGTTTCACGTCGACCGCGGGGTGCTTCGAGCCCAAGCCACGCACCGGCCCAAACCCTGCAAGGACCGACCACACGGTGTTGTTCCAAAGGGGATTGCGCACTGGGCGCGACCGCGCTTGCCCTCATCGTAAACAAATGAATACCTTCCGCGTACATGTCGCGAGGCCGGAGCGCGCCGAACTGCCGAGAACCCCATCCTTGCCGCACTGTAGGCCGATCGGCCAACATTCGCGGCGAGGGCTGAGCCGGAGGCCAGAAGAATCTTGCCTGGAGGATCAGTACTGAGCGCCGAGAAGAAGGCGGAGACGGAAGCCAGCAAGCAGATCGGGCCGGTCCTGTTCGTCCTGGGTTCGCCCCGCAGCGGGACCACGCTTCTCAGCCGGATCCTTCTCTATTACTTCGACTACGGAATGGGGCCGGAGGGACACTGGATCGTCCCATTCGCCAAGCGTCTCGGCCGTTTCGGCGATCTGGAGGAGCCTCAGAATCTCCGACGCCTCGTCGAGGCCGTGCTCAGCGAGGAGATGTTCAAGATCGTGCGCGAGCGGTACGAGCGCGCGCACGGATGGGCGATGGACGTCACCCCGGAGATGGTCCTGGAGGCGCTCCCGGAGCGCTCGTATCGGGGCGTCGTGTACGCGGCACTCCTGTGCCTCACCAAGGAGCTCCGCAGGAGCCGGGTCGGAAACAAGAACCCGGGATTTACCCAGGACCTGGACGTCCTCGACAGGCTGTTTCCGACCGAGGCCAAATACCTTTGCGTCGTCCGCGACGGCCGAGACGTCACGCTTTCGATGAAGGAGCAGCCCTGGGGCCAGAACTCGTGGTACGCCAACGCGCGATTCTGGGCCGAGTGCTGCGAGAAGATCGAGCGTTTCCGGTCTCGCATGCCGCCCGAGCGTCTGCTCCTCGTGAGGTACGAGGACCTACTGCGCGACCCGGAAGGCTCCAGCAGGACGATCGAGGAATTTCTGGACCACCGGCTCAGCGATGCAGACCGGGCGCGCCTGGTCGAGGAGATCACCCAGGGGTCGCGCAGTCGCAACTTCGACAAGTGGCGTGACCGCATGAAGCCCTACCACCACCGACTCTTCGAGTCGGCCGCCGGCAAGTGGCTCGAGTACTATGCGTACGAGCGGGTGAACGTGACTGCTCGCTCCTACCCCTGGGAGCGGGGCTTCTTCATGACCCTCGAGTACGGTCGCCGGGCCTGGGGCCGCGTCCGCACCGCACTTGGATTCCCGCAGACCGGGAAGCCGACGCCCACGGACAGACCGGGCGGCCTCTAGTCCCCGAGCGCTTCGCCGAGGGAAAACGTTGACCACGACACGACCCCCCGCGCCATCCGGGCGCGGGGGGTCGATGCGTCATGGAGGTGCCTGACAGGGCCAGTGCCCGAGTCAGGACGTGTCAGCCCCGGTCAGCGTCGAGTCGCCACGTCCTCCGTGTTGGTGCACTCAGTCGTTGATCCGGCCTCACAGACCTGGTACCGCCAGCTTCCTGCGGGAGGATCGTCCGTGTAGGTCGACCCCGACACCGTGCCCAGCAGGACGAGCCCACCGGAACCGAGGTCGGTCCGGAACACGTCGAAGCTGGCCGCCCCACTGCCGCTCCACGACAACCGTACCACGTTGTGACCCCGCACGCTGGCATCCAGGGTGAATTCTCCGGGGGGTGGCGGCGGCGGCGGTGGCGGTGGCGGCGGCGCCGTGGCCGCGTCGCAGTCCTCCACGTTGGCGGTCGGATCGTACGCGAGCCCGCTTCCGGTGATGTCGGTGACGCAGAACTCGATCAGATCGCTCGATCCGGTCTGGCGGAGACCGCCCGAGGTGATGGTGGCGTCTCCAGTCCCGTCCGTGATGCCGGAGGTTCCCGACTTCAGCACGGAGCCGTTCACCCGCCAATCGCCCACGACCGTGGCGCCGGCCACGGGCGAGTCGGTGTCATCGACCACGTTCACGATCGCCGTGCCGTTGGCGTTCTTCTTCCCGTAGGTCGCCGTCACCACGATCGAGCTCACATGCACGTCGGTATCCGACGGGGGTGGTGGCGGAGGCGGAGGCGGCGGCGGGGGCGTCCCACCCAGCCGCGAGTAGAGCAGGAGGTTGGGCGAGCCCGTCCCCACGTTGCTGAGCTCACCCGGCGTGGCGTTCTGCGTCACCAGGGCGATGACCTGCGCGGCGGTGAGCGACGGGTCGCCGGCACGGATCAACGCGGCCGCTCCGGCCACGTGCGGCGTGGCCATGGAGGTCCCGCTCCACGTTCCCGTCGAGTTGTCCGTGTCGTGTGTGGACGACGTGATTCCGGAGCCGGGCGCGAACAGGTCCACGCACGTCCCGTAGTTGGAAAAGCTGGAGCGAGAGTCCGACGATGTCGATGATCCGACCGTGAGAGCGCCGGTCGCCGATGCCGGCGTGCGGTTGCAGGCGTCGATGTTCTGGTTCCCGGCTGCCGCCGCCACGACGACGCCGGCCGCAATCGTGTTCTCGACCGCCTGGTTCACGCTGCTGGAGACGCCACCGCTGAGGCTCATGTTGATGATGGCCGGTCCGACGTGGTTGTTCACCACCCAGTCCATCCCCGAGATGATACCGGAGTAGGATCCGCTCCCGGTGCAGCCGAGCACGCGCACCGCGATGAGGCCGACGTCCTTGGCCACCCCGTAGGTCGAGCCGCCGACCGTGCCGGCCACGTGGGTGCCGTGACCCTCGCAGTCGCCGTTGTTCACCATCTCGTTTCCGTCACCGATGAAGTCGGCGCCGAACGTCGCGCGCCCGCCGAACTGCGAGTGCGTGATCCGGATCCCGGTGTCGAGCACGTAGGCCTCCACCCCGGTCCCCTCGTTGTCGTACGTGTAGCTGTTGTCGAGCGGCAACTGTGTCTGGTCTACTCGGTCCAGCCCCCAGGTCGGGTTCGTCTGGGTCCCAATGGCGGTCGCGACCTGATCCTGCTCGACGAGGGCCACGTTGGGGTTCCGCCTCAGTGCGGAGACGGCTGCGTCCGACAGGGTAGCGGCGAAGCCCTTGAGCGCGCTCGTATACGTGAACGTCGGTGCTGACCCGTGTTGCAAGGCGACCGAACGCGCCAGACCGACGGGGTCGGACACGTCACGGTTGAACACGACGATCCAGTGCCCGGGAATCGTCGCTCCGGGGCCGCGCGCCGCCGCCGCCGCGGCGACACCTGCCGGATCGGTTGCACCGATCAGTGCCCCGGCCTCGCGCTCGGGTGCGGCTTCTGGTACCGGAGGTAGAGCACCCTCGTCGCAGGCGGCGACCGCCAGCAGACCGAGGAGGCCGGTAATAGGAAGGATTCGCCTGGCATTCAGGTGGAATCCGGTTGGAAAGAGCGCAGCGAGCCGAGACTTCATCGACGATGCTCCGGGAACCGGGGTGCGAGCGCACCGGGACTGGGACTGACGACGGCGCTCGCGGCTGCAAGTTTCGGGCTCGCCCCGAGGAGCAACCGGAGGCGACTCCAGCCCAGAATCACCCTCCGCAAGCGTTGCGCGGACGCAACGAGTGTGGGTCAGGACGCAGCAGAATCGCTGATCCAGGCATCCACCTGCG
>JAHEKN010000175.1 GCA_024638305.1 Gemmatimonadota bacterium
CGACCGGCCAAAGAACCGTGGGCAGGGCTTGGGCGGGGACCACCGCCATCCACGCCCGACCGACTGTGAGACCGGCGCCGCAGACCGGCCTGATCCGGGCGTCGGCCGCCGGGGTGCCCGTGGTGCCCGCGGCGCCCGAGGCGCCCGAGGCGCCCTCGATGGACGGATACTCCCCTTCGCCGGTGTGCTCCCCGGTCCCGATCGCAGCGCAGTACTCGTCCCCATCACGCCAGACCGAAAGCGTCGCCGTGTCGCCCGGCGACGCCGTCGCGAGCACACCCGGAAGGCGGGCCGTAGGATCGTGGAAGCGGAGCTCGGCTAGCCGCGACCGCATACGCACGCTCACGTCGGTCCCGACGAGCCCGATGGACAGGTACTCATGCGTCGCAGCGACCACCCGGAGGAGCAGGGCGGGCCCACGTGGCGGCGGACCCACGAGAAACCGCACCCGCACCGGCTCGCCGTCCAGCCAGGCCTGCTCGGCAGCCGGACCGTCGCTCAGGTACCAGGCGGGGATCGAGTGCCCCGCCACGTCCGCCTCGACCAGGTAGCCGACGTAGGCCACCGATCCCCGGGGGCGAGGCGTCCACTGGCCGATCATCGGGTCCTCGGCCATTGACGGACCGGACACCCAGGCGAGCGCGGCCAGGGCCAACGCGACGCCCCCGAACCAGGCGATTGCCAATCGACGGCCGCGCCGGGCCGCCGGCCGAATCCATGCCTGAGCGCTGCCGCCCACCAGGAGCCCCAGCACCCCGCCCCCGGCGTTGAAGAGGATGTCGCCAACGCTCGAGTCCCGTCCGGGAACGACCGTCTGCACGGCCTCGACGCCCATGGTAAGCGCGAGGCACGCGATGACGGTCAAGGCGCCGGCGCCCCAAGCCCGAGCGAGCATGATCCCGAGCGGGAAGAACAGGATCACGTTGCGGACGGCGTCCGCCCACCCACGCGACCCACAGACGAGACAGCCGTGGATCCAGCCCTCGTGAGCCGTCGCACCGGGCGAGAGGGTAAGAACAAGGATGAGCGCCCCATACGCCACGGCGCCGCGCCGCCACATCAACCGCCGCCCACTCCTTGTCTCGAAAGTGTCGATCCGGGATCTTCCGCGCGACACCATCGCAACAGCGTGTCGCGTGCGTACAACACAATGATGAGGATACCGTCAACGGGAGCCCGGCGGTAGCGCGTTTTCGGGGGGCATGAACGTTGCCCCTGCCGTCGCGAGGCCCCCGACCCCGAGACCGATGGTAACGCCGCCTGACTCTCGGGTCCGCCGCAGGAGAATGCCCGGCCGGTGTTGCGAGTGCTGAAGCGACGGAATCGACTCACGCAGAGGGACGCGTCGCTCGCGTTCCAGTCGGCGGTGCTGACCGGTGCCCGTGGCGTCGGATTCGTCATCACGGCGGCGATCCCGATCGTTCTGGTCCGCGTGTTCGACCTCGAGGGGTTCGGGATCTACAAGATCACGTTCCTCGTGGCCGCCACCACGGTCTCCCTGCTCAACCTCGGCTTCAACGCGTCCATCTTCTATTTCGTGCCCAGGGCCGAGGGAGATGGGCACAACTACCTGACCCAGGCCCTCCTCTCGCTGACCCTGCTCGGGGTGATCGGCGCGGGCGCGCTCATGCTCGCGCGCGGGCTACTGGCCCAGCAGTTCAGCGCGCCCGAGCTGATCGACCTGATCCCCATCGTGGCGCTCTACGTCCTCATCACGATCCCCTCGGCGTCGGTGGTTTCCGTCCCCGTGGTCGATCAGCGGTCTGTCCTGGCCGCCTGGATCATGGCGGGCAGCGACTTCTTCCGCGCGGCAGCGTTGATCGGTGCGGGCTTGGCGTTCCGCACCGTGGCCGCCCTGGCGTGGGCCGCCGTGATCATCTCGGCCCTTCAAGGGGCCGTGCTGCTGGCCTACCTGGCCGCCCGCCGCGAAAGCACGTCTCGACCGATCCGCTGGGTCGAATGGAAGAAACAGATCCAGTACGCCGTCCCCTTCGGGGTGGCGGTGATCTTCGCGCAGGGGCTGGAGCGGGGGCATGCGTTCTTCGTTTCGGGAAGTGCGTCCCCGGGGGACTTCGCCATCTACGCCGTCGGTATCTTCCAGATCCCCATCATCGCCATGCTCGTGAACTCGGTCGCCGAGGTGGTGATCGTGCAGGCCGCCCCGGCCTACAAGCGACATGATCTGGATACCCTCAGGAGACTTTGGCGCAACGCCTTACGACCGCTCGCCGTGTTGCTGATCCCGGTGTGGGCCATGTGCGAAGTGATCGCGCCCGAGCTCATTGGGGTGTTGTTCGGATCGCAGTACATCAGCTCGGTTCCGATCTTCCGCATCTTCCTGTTCGCCATCGTCGTCCACATCATCATCGATCACGGGATCTTGCGTGCGACCGGTGACACCCGCTTCCTGGTCTGGGCCAATGCGGCCGGATTCCTGGCCAGCGTAGTCGCGCTCTTCCTGCTCACGCCGCTCGACCTGATGGAGGGAGCCGTCTGGGCGTACGTGATCGGCGTGGCGGTGATCCGCTTCCTGGGCCTGGCCAAGGTGGCGAGCCGGCTCGAGATGCGACTCTCCGAGTCGATCCCCTGGCGTGCCGTGGTCCAAGCCCTTCTGGCATCGGGTGGCAGCGGCGCGTGCGCGTACCTCGCCATGCAGGTGGTCGACCCCGACTGGCTCAGGCTCGTCGTCGGATGCGGCGTCTTCGTGCTGCTCTACGGGGCGATGGTGTGGACCTTCCAACTGCTCCCGCGCGGACAGATCCGAGACCTCAGGACCCGGCTGCTGGGGCAGGCCATGCCGAGCTGACCATCGCCTGCCGGCGCTAGCTGGTGGGCCGCCACACGTGGCCGCGGGCGCCGAGCCAGCGAAACAGCGCCGCGAGCGCGGCCGCGTTCAGGAGAAGAAAGCCCCCCGGGGCGGCCAGAAGGCGCCACCCGGTGAGGAGTCCGACCAGGCCGAGGAGAAAGATCGCGCCCAGTGCCGCGGACAGCAGCGCATAGGGGACGACCGGCAGGAAGAGCCCGAGCACCATCGCACCCACCAGACACCAGGGACCCACGACCCGGAGCAGGCGGTGTGACACGTAGCGGAAGAAGATCGGATTCTCGCGCACGGAGAGGAGCCGCGGTTCGAGTCCGAGAATCTGGAGGTTCCCCGCCAACGTTCGCGACTTGCGCTCGAACTCGCGTCCGGCGGTCTTGGAGGGGACGTCCCTCGCCACCGCCCCGGGCTCGAACTTGACGGCCCGCCCCTGAAACACGATCCGCATGGGCGTGAGCACGTCGTCCAGTACGGTGGCCGGCGGTAGCGGCATGTACAGGTCGCTGCGGATGGCGTAGATCGCCCCCGTGCATCCCACCGCCGAGCCGGTCCTGCTCTCCGCTTCCCGGAGTCGCGTCTCGATCGCCCAATAGGAGCCAACGCCCCTGACGGCGGCGTCCTGCGCCGGTCCGATCACCAGGCGTCCGCTGACCGCTCCCACCGCCGGGTCTGCGAGGCGAGCCGTCAGCAGGTGCACCACGTCGGCGTCGAACCGCTGGCGGGCGTCGGCGAACAGCACCACCTCACCCTCGGCGGCCGCGACGCCGCGGTTGAGCGACCCCGCCTTCCCCTCGTCCCCGGGCGCGTCCAGGACGGTCACGCGCTGGTCGTCGCCGAACGCCTGCCGGCATGCGGCCGCCGTCCCGTCCCCGATCCCGTTGCACGCCACGACCACGTCCAGCAGGTCGGTCGGATAGTCTTGATCCGCCAGGATGTTCTGCACCCGCGCGACGATGCGCTCCGCCTCTCCCCGGGCCGCGATCACAACGGTGACCGTGGGACGCCACACGGCGGCCGGGGTGTCCACCCGGTCTCGAGCGAACGCTGCTCGTAGGAGCATCAGGAGCGGGTATCCCACGAACGCCCAGGCCGGAGCGGCCAACAGTGTCCAGAACAGGACTTTCAGTGCGACCATGTCGGCTCAGGCGCCGGTGACATCGACAGCCTTGGCACGCACCGCCGCCCCTTCCGCAGCCGGCCGGCCGAGGTCGGGAAGCGCGCCTGGCCCCAAGAATACCCGGTTCCACTGGTCGAACACGAGCAGGGTCCAGATCCGAGCGCTACAGTCCTCGGCTCCGTTGGCGTGGCGATCCAGAATGCGCTCGACCTCCCGACGGTCGAACAGCCCGTCGAGGGGCCCACCCCGCTCCAACAGGGTCTCGCGCACGGGCCCCTCCAGTTCCTTGGCCAGCCACTGCTCGATGGGGACGGGGAATCCCTTCTTGGGGCGCGTCAGGATCTCCTCGGGCAGAAGCGTGCGCGCGACGTCCCGCAGCACCCGCTTGGAAGTGGCTCCGTCGAGCTTGGCCTCGGGAGGCATCGAGGCCGCCAGCTCCATGAGCCGGTGGTCCAGGAACGGCACCCGGAGCTCCAGGGACGCCGCCATGGTCATCTTGTCCGCCTTGATCAACAGATCGTCGACGAGATAGACCCTCGTGTCGAAGTACAGCATCCGATGGAGCGGCTCGGCGGTACCCGACCGCGCGAACACGGATTCCGCGAAGTCGACGAGCCCGTCCGGCCGGTCGCGGAGCGCCGGGTACACCGCCCGGGCTTCGTCCGCCGCGAATCCGGTCGAGATCCCCCGGTAGCGACGCTCGAGCGGGAAGCGGGAGGCACGCGCGTAGCGCCGGAGCTTCCCCTCCGGAAGTACCGAGCTCGCGGCGGCCGCCAGCAGGTTCCACGCCGGTATCCTCCGCGCCCGCTCGATCGATCGCATCTTCCTGTACAGGCTGTATCCGGCCAGGAGCTCGTCGGCTCCCTCCCCCGACAGGATCACGGTGACGTGCTCTCGCGTGAGCTCCGACATCAACATCAGGGGCAGGCAGGCGTAGTCCGCCACCGGCTCGTCCAGATGCCACACCATACGGGGCACGTGCGACCAGTAATCCCCGGCCGTGATCTCGAGCTCCCGGTGGTCGGTGCGGTAGCGCTCCGCGACCAGCCGGGCGTAGGGGAACTCCGAGACCTCGGGCCGGTCGGCATATCCCACCGAGAACGAGCGCACGGGCTCGTTCATCAACCCGCTCATCATGGCCACCGTAACGCTCGAGTCGATACCGCCCGACAGGAATCCGCCGAGCGGGACCTCGCTCATGAGCCGCATCTCCACCGACTTCTCGAGCTCCGCGCGGAACGCGTCCGCCCATTCCACCGGCCCACGGAGCGACGGATCCGGCCGGAAACCGAGATCCCAGTACGACCGAACGCGCACCTCTCCGTCCTCGGCGACCAACATGGAGCCCGCCGGGAGCTTGTGGATACCGCGGAACATCGTCTGCCCGTCATCTCCTGCCGGGGTGTAGCGCAGGCCCAGGTAGCGCTCGATGGCATCCTCGTTGAGCTCGCGCGGCATCCCATCCTGGAGCAGGATCGATTTCACCTCCGACGCGAACGTCAACACGCCGTCCCGGACGGCGTAGTAGACGGGCTTGATGCCCACGTGATCGCGGACCAGCAGAAGCCGCTTGCGCCTGCCGTCCCAGATTGCGAAGGCAAACATCCCGCGCAGGCGTTCGACGAAGGCGTCTCCATACTCCTCGTAGAGGTGCACGATGGTCTCGGTATCCGACCGTGTGCGGAACGTGTGGCCCCTGGCCTTCAGATCGCGCTGCAGGTCCGCGTAGTTGTAGATCTCGCCGTTGTAGACGATCCAGACGCGGCCGTCCTCGTTCGAAAGCGGTTGATGCCCGCCCGCGAGATCGATGATCGACAGCCGGCGGTGCCCGAAGCCGAGGGGTCCGTCGAGGAGAAACCCCTCGTCATCCGGCCCCCGGTGCCGGATCACGTGGGCCATTCTCCTGAGGACGGGCTCGGATGCGGGCCGCTCGAGCCGGAGGTCCAGGGT
Organism: Gemmatimonadota bacterium; assembly: GCA_024638305.1. Taxonomy (GTDB): domain Bacteria; phylum Gemmatimonadota; class Gemmatimonadetes; order Longimicrobiales; family Gaopeijiaceae; genus JAHEKN01. The sequence goes on from JAHEKN010000175.1 coordinate 5,889, forward strand.
CCCGCAGAAACCACACATCGATCTACCGCTTCCCCTATCGCACCGCGTTCGGATGGACGGAGCGGGCCGCGCTCCGCCCGCCCGATCGCAAGTTCGAGGCCCGCCCGGGAAAGGGCAATCAGGAAGCAGAACGGCCCCGGGGGAGCATCCCCCGGAGCCGTCCGACGACCGTGACGCAGCGCTCTCCTCAGCCGCTACGGTGCTGCCCGAGCCCGTGGCTCCCGGCGCGTCACCGCGACGCGTGACCGCGCTTAGCGGACCCCGGCCGTCATCTGGTTGACCGCGTTCACGTCGGCCCCCGGATCCTGTCCGCCGACCAGCCCCTTGTAGGGTGAGCTGGACGACAGCCGGTAGTCGTCGGCTCCCGCGTTTACGAAGCCCACACCGGCCATGGTGCCCGGGAAGTAGTTCCCCGCGGGGTACAGGCTCGAGTTGGCGCCGATCAGTACGTTGCCCGTGGCCGTCGCGCCGGGTGCGTAGGTGTTGAGCGTGGCCGTGCCCTCGACCTCACCGTTCCCCTTGATTCCATACTGGCCGCGCGGCGTGACGTTGTTGACGAACTGGAAGCCAGACATGCCAGGTCCACCGATGCTCGCAATCTGCCGCTTGGTGATCATGGTGTTGTGGCGGATCATGAGATTGGCGGGTCCCCCGCTGATCTTGAAGCCGATCCCCTGGCCGCCGAAGTCGGAGTCTGCACCGAGATCGTAGAACACGTTGTGCTCGAACAGCACGTTGTTCATCGGAATCGACGGATTGCTGCTCTTGGCCAGGAGCGATATCCCGTTCTCCGTGTTGCGGATCACGTTGTAACGGATCGTCACGTGCTCGGTCACACACCAGGTGCAGGCGCCCGACTGGTTCGCGCTCTTCAGGTTGAAGGCGTATCCGGTCTGGCCGTCCGTCCAGTTGCCCTCGAACACGTTGCCTTCCACCAGGACCCGACGGGCGTTCTTGAGCTCGAACAGGTTCTTGACCGTGGTTGTCGAGCTGTTCTGCCAGCTGTTGGGCTTGTGGAAGTGGTTGCCGCGGATCTCGATGTCCGACGGCACCAGGTTGGCAATCGACGGGTCGCCCCCGCCGAACATCACGTTCTCTCCCGCACCGGCCAGGTAGTTGTTCACGATCTTGAACGGTCCCGACCCGTTCCAGGTCATGATGGCCTGCGAGTCCTGGGTGCTCGAGTGGCAGTTGTCGAGGTAGGAATCGACCACAGCCGACCAGGCCGTGTTGAGCTCGACGCACCGCTTGGTGAGCTGGTGCGGGTACCCGTGGATCCACAGCCGGTCGAGAATGATGTACGACGGCATGTTGGCGGCGCTCTGTGAGCCGCTTCCCAGCCGGACGATGCCCCCGCTGCCATAGGGTAGCTGGCGATCGTCGAACGTGAACTCGATGCCCATGATCCGGTAGTGACTCGCACCCGGATCGGTGCGCAGTGCCGGTTCCCAGCCCTGCTGGCTCACGACGCGTGCCAGGTTGGCGCTCGCCGCGGCGCCTGGCGTCATGCGGCCGCCGGGCAAGTTGGTGTCGGTGGTAATGGTGATCCATCCAGAGCCGGACTTGGCGCGC
>JAHEKN010000176.1 GCA_024638305.1 Gemmatimonadota bacterium
CCGGATGTCTCGGTCGCGATACCTTTCCCGCCATGCACGGAACCGCCCGACGACCGCGTCGTTGCACTCGACGATCGTATGGGAACGGACGCCCTCGGCCTGGATGAAGTCGGCCGAGACGCCCCGGCCGAATCCGATCTCGAGCACATCGCCGTGGGAGGCGGTGGCGATCCTTGCCATCGCGCGCATCACCGGGATCTGCCAGTCCTCCATCAGCTCCTGGTCGTCGAGCTCGGCCTGCGTCCGGTCCTGGAACCGCACCTGATCTGAGCCAGCAACGTAGTCCCGGGCCTGCGCGTCCAGGTGCTCGAGTTGATCCACCAGCTCCTCGAGCGTCCGATTGAGCAGCCACTGCCGCTGCGCATCTCGGGGCGGCCGGATGAAGTCGTCGTTGCTCACGGTCAGCTCGATCGTGAAATCCTGGTGTCGTCTCAAGCGCCGGGTCATCCGTCACCTCCGGGGCTCTGCGGGGCGAAAGCCGCCTCGGTTACGAGCCCGCTCGCGGCCGAGGCCACCAAGGGCTCGGGGAGCCGCTCGATCTCTTCGAGGAGGCTGATGGCCCGATCGCGGTCGAGCGTAGTCAGCCGTCGCTCCACGTACTCCCCGTCTCGCTCTGGATCGAGCCGTCCGGGAGCCCCAGGGGCCACGGCCGTGACCACCACATCCGCGACAGCGGGATGGTCGCGGATATGCTGCTCGATCTCGCGGGGTTCGATCCGGTAGCCACGCACCTTCACCTGGTCGTCCACCCGTCCGAGGAACTCGAGCAAGCCGTCGTCGGTGAAGCGCCCGCGGTCGCCGGTCCGGTAGAGCGAGCCCGGTTGTCCCGCCGACTGGAATCGATCCTCGACGAAGGCGGAAACGGGCTCGGTGCGGCCGAGGTAGCCGCGGGTCACGCCCGGGCCACCGATGTAGATCTCTCCCGGCACGCCGGCGGGGACCGGTCTGCCGTCCGGTCCCAAGACGTAGGTCCGGGCCCCCGGGATCGGGCGTCCGATCGGTACCGCCCGACGGTCGAATCCCTGCGGTACCGGGTAGGCGGCGGCCCAGACGGTTGCCTCGGTCGGTCCGTACTCGTTGACCAGGCGCGTGTCGGGCAGCGCCGCGTAGTGGGCGTCTACCAGGTCGACCGGACAGGCCTCGCCCGCCACGATGACGGTGTCGAGTGGCCGAAGGTGCTCGGGGTCGGATTGCTCGAGGACCAGCCGGTAGAGTGAGGGCAGGCAGAGCGTGTGCGTTATGGCTCGGTCCCGGACAAAATGGGCCAGCGCTGCCGGATCCCGCTCCAGGCCCTTTGGGGGAAGCACGACCGACCCACCTGTCGTGAGCGGCCAGAAGAGGCCGGCCACGGAGCTGTCGAAGGAGATGGGGGAAAGCAGGAGGAAGCGGGAAGGGACCTCGCCGTAAAGTGCTTCGCGAGCCCCCGTGGAGAATGCCAGATTCCCGTGCGAGACCATCACGCCTTTGGGCTTCCCGGTCGATCCCGACGTATAGATCACGTAGGCGAGGTCGTCGCGGGCGGGAGGGCTCACCCGCGCCTCGCCGACGTGCGCCTCCGGGGCCACGCCGTCCTCCATGACGAGCACATCGGCCGCCCCGGCGACCAGCGCTCTGGCGGTCGCCAGGTCCCTTGGAGTGGTCAAAACGCGTCGCAAACCCGCGTCGCGGATCATGAACCGGAGCCTGGCCGCAGGATAGTCCGGGTCCAGAGGCAGGTAGGCGTTGCCCGCCGCGAGAATCCCGAAGATTCCAACGGGAAGCGCGACCGACCGCTGGCACACGAGGCCGATGATTTCCCCACCCTCCGATCCGCCAGGCCGGATACGGCGCGCCAGGGCGTTAGCCCGATCCAGCAGCTCCGCGTAGGTGAGGGTGCCGTCGGGTCCCGTGACGGCTGCGTGGTCGGGGTGCTCTCGGGCGTGCATCTCGAGTCGCTGGACGACGTTCGTCGACTCGTCGGGACTCGCCGATCGGGCCGCTAGCGCACCGCTCCACTCGTCGAGCACACGGGCGCGCTCGCGCCCGTGCGGTGGCGCCAGATCTCCCACATGCGCTTCCGGGTCCATCACGAAAGCCTCGAGGGTCGAGCCCAGGTGGCCGAGCACTCGGGTCACCACGGCCGCCGCATACCGATCGGGATCGAAGATCGCGATCAGGCGGAGCCGGGGGCCGGGTACGACGAGGACCGCCAGTCCGTAGTTGCTCTGCTCCAGGTATTCGAGGTCCTTCAGCTCCAGGCCCGCTGCGGCCCCCGGCGGACTCGTACCGACCGGATAGTTCTCGAAGACGAGGATGCACTCGAACAGGTCTTCACCGGCCGTACCGGTCCAATCGGCTATGGCGTGGAGCGGCGTGCGTTCGTGCGATCGGATCTCGAGGAGCTCCTGCTGCACATAGACGAGGAAGTCGGAAAGGGCAGCTTCCGCCGCCACGTCCACGCGGACCGGCAAGGTGTTCACGAGCGGGCCGACGAGGTGCTCGACGCCGGCCAGCTCGACCGGCCGCAAGGACACCGTGGCGCCGTACTGGACCCGGGACGCACCCCCGTACCGGCTCATGACGAGCGCCCAGGCCGCGTGGGTCACGGTGTTGAGCGTCACGCGATGACGGCGCGCGACCTCTGTGAGCCCCCCCGTCGCCGCTTCGGACAGCAAGAGCTCGCGTTGCTCCGGCGGGCCGGCAGGGCCGTGACGCGAAGGCGTGACGGTGCGGCTTGCGGGCTTCCCGACACCGAGCGATGTGACGGCCTCACCTTCCGTGAGGCGACTACGCCAGAACCGCTCGGCGCTGGCGAGATCCGCGGTCATGGTCCAGCCCACATAGTCCCGGAACGAGGCCCGTAAGGCCGCACTGGGAGGGACCTCGTCGTCGCGTAGGGACCGGTAATCCTGGAACAGCTCCTCGAGCAAGAGCGCGGTGGACCAACCGTCTTGTAGGAGATGGTGAAACGTCCAGACGAGCCGGTGGCGCTGCTCGTGGGTCCGGACGACCGTGACTCGGAGCAGCGGCGCCTGGTCCACATCGAAGCCTTCGAGGCGATCGCTGGTGAGGAATCGGTCCAGGTCGCCTGCAACTTCGGCGTCGGAGAGCTCGCGCCAGTCCAGGACCTGCCACGGCACGTCGACCGTCTCCCGCACCACCTGAACCGGAGCATCCAGGCCCTCCCATAGGAACGCCGTCCGAAGCACGTCGTGGCGCGCAACCATCCGCGTCCAGGCCGCCCGGAAGACCGCGACGTCCAAGGGGCCGACCAATTCGCACGTGAGCTGCTGCACGTAGACCCCGCTGCCGGGGGCGGCAACGGTGTGGAACAACATGCCTGCCTGCAGCGGTGTGAGCGGATAGAGGTCGGTGACGTTCTTCATGTTAGCCCCGCCTCCGGTCCGCCTTCTCGAGCAGGTCGGATACCTTCCCGAGTTGCCCTGCGTCGAGATCCGCCAGAGGGAATGGCGGGCTGTCCGAGCGCTCGTCGGCCTGACCATCGAGATCCGCGGAGCGGGTCAGCTCGGCCAAGGCCTCAACGAACGCGGCGCTCAGCGCATGCACGGTACCCGCTCGAAGCGACCTCGAGCAGTAGTCCCAGAGAACGTGCAGCTGGCCATCCGCCACGTAGGCATGCACCTCGAGGGCGTGCAATCGCTGGCAGCCGGGCGCCCGGGAAAGGCCGAGCGGGCCGGCGGGATGGAGCAAGGGCCCGTCCTGCGCTTCCGAGTGTCCCAGCGCGTCGAGACTGCCGAGGTAGTTGAAGAGCACGTTCGTCGTGGGCAGGTCGTCCGGGGCGATCCCCGATCCGGAAGAAGCGCCGCCGTGCCGCAACACGGCCAGCTCCTGCGGCGGACCCGGGCGTGCCTCGCGACGCCGAACGAGGTCCCGCAGTGCCTCCATCGGCTCAGCAGCCGCTGGCAACGCCTCCGGGACGATAGCCGTGAACCACCCGACCGTTCGGGACACGTCGATATCGGCCGCGAGCGGGTCGCGGCCGTGTGATTCGACGTCGACCAGGACGGGCACACCGCCGGCGTGCCTGCCCAGAACGCAGGCCAGAGCTGCCAGCAGCGCGTCGTCGACGCGGCCGCCGTCCAGGCGACGAGCCGCCCGCAGAAACGCCTCGGTCTCAGCGCCGGCCAGGACCAGCTCGTGACTCACCCCGTCGCCGCTCCGGAGGGGTCCCCCGGGGTCGCCGTCGATCGGGAGGGCATGCGCGTCCTCGAGTGCCGCCAGCCACTGCGCCCAACGCTTGGCCAACTCGGATTGGTCCGCGAAGGTCTCGAGCGCCCGCGACCACTGGCTGTACGAGGAGGTCTTGGGGGGCAGGCGGACGGGAGTCCCGCTCGCGAGCTGACCAAGCAGCGTCTGGAGGTCTTCGAGCAAGAACGCCCAGCTCACGCCGTCGATCACCAGGTGCTGCGCGGCGATCAGAAGCTGGTCCGTCGAACCCGCACCGATTTCGAAGACCACCGCGCCGACGAGAGGTCCGCGCTCCAGATCGAAGGAGTTGTGGAGCGCTGCCGCCGCTGCCTCCCGCCTCGCGCGCCGCTCCTCGGCCGGTAGGCCAGCGAGGTCGACACGAGTGAGCGACACCCCCGTCGACTCGCCGTGCCACTGTGACCATTCGCCGTCTGCGCACCGGAACCGGAGTCGAAGCGCGTCGTGTTGCGTCGGCAAGTGCTCCAACGCCCGCTGGAGCACGTCAGGGTCGATCTCGGAGGCAAGATCGAGGAGCCAGTATTGGTTCCAATGCGACAGGTCCGCCCCGTCCCTCCCCAGGAACCATCGCTGAATAGGAGCCAGCGGGACCGGGCCGGTCGGCGTGGCCTCCACCTGTCGCGCGCCGCTTCCGGACAGCGCGGTCGCCAACTCTGCGACCGTCTGATGCCGGAAGACCAGATTGGGATCGAGCTTCAGTCCGGTCGCCGAGGCACGCGCGGCGATCTGAATCGCGGAGATCGAATCCCCGCCGAGATCGAAGAAGTTGTCGCCACGTCCCACGCGATCCGTCCGGAGCACGCGAGCCCAGATCTCGGCGAGCAGGGCTTCCCGCTCGTTGGCGGGAGGCGCGTAGGCCGCGACGTCCTCTCGACGATTCGTCCGGGGCCGAGGCAGAGCCGAGTGGTCCACTTTGCCGTTGGGCGTGAGCGGGATCCGCTCCAGCCGCACGAAGTCGGCCGGCACCATGTGCGCCGGGAGCCATCCCGATGCCAGGGCGCGCAAGTCGGCGGAGTCCACCGCGTCGGCGGACGTGTAATACGCGGTGAGCCGCGTCCCGTCGTGGGACTGGGCGGCGGATTCGTAGCCGATCTCTTCCATGATCGAACGTACCCGCCGTTCGTCGATGTCGTCGTCAAGCTCCTCGAGCGCTGCGTCCCGGTCCTTATGACCGAGGCGCACGTCCCAGCTGTACGGGAGCGCGTAGTTGTGGTATCCCCGTTCACGCTTGTGGACATAGATGCCCACGTCGTTGATGAGGCAGTTTGTGGAGCGCCCGGTGTCGGCCGGCCGGATCCACGGCGCCCGCCGGTCCAGGAAGTCCAACATCTCGCCGAGCGGCACGTCGCAGTATCGGTAGAAGTCGACGAACTCGACTTCACGGAAGATCTCTCCGTCGTCGAACTGTGACCGGTCGAGCAGCCGGTTCGCGGCGTCGTCCACCCTGTGGTAGGCCTTGCGGGCCTCGAGCACGACCAGGTCGACGTCCCTACTGCTCACACGCTCGTCCCAGAACAGCTCTTCGGTCAGTCGGGTCTCGAAGAACTGGCCACGGGAAAGTCCGGTCACCACGAAGGGGATGCCTCGTTCCCGGGCCAAGGAGCCGGCGAGCGTGGTCATCGCCTTGAAGCAGCCGTTGCACACGTTGGCGTGGCGCTGGAGGCTGTCGACGAAGATCGCGTTCATGTGCGGAGTGGACAGGTATTCGTGGTCCACGCCCAGCTCCCGCGTCACCCGCGCGATGTTGCCCTTTGCTCCATCCGCGATGAACCCGTTGTCGAGTGTGGCGGCCAGGACCTCGAGCCCCATGTCGACGAGCTGATACAACGCATAGGAGCTGTCCTTGCCTCCGCTGAGCAGCATCAGGCAGTCGTAGTCTCCCTTCCTTCGAGCCCGGCCCCGCGCGAAGATGGCCCGGAGGTCGTCCATGGACCCGAAGTAGCGCTCGGCGCGCTCGCGGTAGCCGTCGAAGGCCAGGCAGACGGTGCAGACGCCCGCATCGTCGAACTCGACGTCGGGGTAGTTGGCGGGCAGCCCGCAGCGAGCGCAGTGGACCGATGGGACCGAGTCCGAGCGTGCCACCAGGTCCACCACACAGGCGTCGACGGCGGGGTGCTCCTGCAGAACGCTCTCGATCTCGCCCAGCTCGACGCGGACGCCGTGGAGTTTCACCTGGCGATCGGCACGCCCCAGGTACTCGAGCGTTCCGTCCCGGCGCAGCCGTCCCAGGTCGCCTGTCCGGTACGCCCGCCCGTGCGGTCGATAGGGCTCCTTCACGAACGATCGAGAGGTCGATTCGGGGTCGCCCAGATACCCTCGCGCTACCCCCGGTCCCCCAACGACGATCTCACCCACGATCCCAGGCGGCACCTGGCGGCCGCGCTCGTCCAGCAGATAGACCCGCGCCGCAGCGCACGGTCGTCCGATCGGCACGGACGGTCCCGTGTCGCGCTCGGGATCGAAGCGGTGGAGCACGCACCCCACCGTCGCCTCGGTCGGTCCATACTCGTTGTAGAGCACCGTCTCCGACCCGAAGGCGCGAAGAGCGAGGCGCGCCAGGTCGGTCTTGAGGTCCTCCCCACCCAGGATGAGCGTCCCGACCCGCGACGCCGTGGCGCCATGCTCGACCGCGAGCGCCATATGGGATGGCGTGAGCTTGACCACGTCGACCCGATTCTCCGCGAGTACCCGGAGTACGGCCAGATCGACGCCGCCGGGCTCTTCCTCGTAGACGACGATGCGCCCACCCGTGAGGAGCGGCACGAAGATCGACGTCACGGTCAGGTCGAACGTCAGCGGCGTGAACAGCGGGAACGAGAGTGGTGCCCCGCCGGCATAATGGTCCGCTGCCCAGAGCGCGTACTGCGACAGGGACCCGTGCTCGACCATCACGCCCTTGGGCCGTCCGGTGGAGCCGGACGTGAACAGCACGTACGCCAGGTCCGACTCCTGCGGCATCGTCTCGAGAGGTCCGTCTTCGAGCTGTTGGACGGAGCTCTCGGGATCGTCGAGCACCACGGTCGGGAGGCCGAAGCTCTCGGCCAACTGTGCCTCACGCGACCGCGTGAGCACCACGGCGGCCCCGCTGCTCGCCAGGATGTCGGACGCGCGCTTCCGTGGGTGCGAGGGGTCGACGGGAACGAAGCACGATCCCGCCTGGAGCGCACCCAGGATTCCCACGACAGCCTCGGCAGACCTGGGCAGAAGCAGCGC
>JAHEKN010000177.1 GCA_024638305.1 Gemmatimonadota bacterium
CCGGCCGCCACGGCCCTCAGCTTGTCGGTCGTGTTTCCTAGAGAGAGGACGGTGTCTACACCCTCCACCAGCACGCGCCCGATCTCTCTATCGAGCCCGCGCTCCTGGCCGAACATCAGGAGCACGCCGTCCTCGAAACGAGGCCCCGGCAGCCGCGCTTCGAGATCCGGCTGATGATCCGTGACGAACACGAAGCCCAGGTCCTGGGACCGCGCGGCCGCGGCGAGCTCGGCGGTCGTTCCCACGGCGTCGTCGGAGTACTCGGTGTGGACGTGCAGCGCACCGGAGATCACGCGCCAGTCCACTGGAGCGCCGATCGCGGGGTTGGCCGGCATGGGGCCGGTGGGCGCACCCGCCGCGACCACGGACGCCGGCTGCACGCCTCCCACCCGGTCTACGCGCTGAGCTACGAACACCAGGGTCAGGTAGGCCACGCCCAGCAAGAGCCCGCCCTTCAGGACGCGGCGCGCCAGTGAACGCTCAGTGCCCGGAATCGCCACTTCCTCCGGCCGGACCTCGCGCGAGCACCTTCGTCACGGTCATCTGCACATCCTCCACCGAGATGTCCTCGAGGCAGCGGTGGTGTCCGAGAGGACACTCCCGCGCGAAGCAGGGACTGCACTCGAGGCCGAGATAGAAGATATCGGACCGATCCGTCAACGGTGGAGCGAACTCCGGCGGCGTGGGACCATACAGGCCCACCACGTGGCTCCCCGCCGCCGCCGCGACATGCAAGAGCCCCGAATCGTTGGACACCGTGACGTGGGCCAGGTCGAGCAGGTCGACCACGTCGGTGAGGGAGGTGCGGCCGCAGAGGTTGTGGCAGGTGGCATCGGCCGCGCTGCTGCCGCCGGGCTCCCTCTCGTTGCCGCCCGGCTCCCCCCGCCGGGAAGATCCGGCGTCGTTCCGGGCGAGTCCATGGGCCACGGCGTCCCCGATCTCGCGGTCTTCCGGGCCGCCGAGCACCCACACGTCGTGGCCCGCCCGGACGAGGCCGTGCGCGAGCTCACGGTACCGTGCGAGAGGCCAGCGCTTCGCGGGCCCGTAGGCGGCCCCAGGAGCCAGCGCCACCACGGTTTTCCGGGGCCTCAGGTCCAGATCGGTGATGAGCCGCGCCTGGTTGGCCGGGTCCATCGTCAGCGTCGGCGAGGGCACGGGCGGGTGCGCGCTCTGCGACGGCCCGGGAGGCATGTCGCGCTCTCGCGCGAGCTCGAGATACCCTCGCACGTTCTGCTCACGGTCGAACGTCCGCGAACTCCGCATGTCGTTGATCAGTCCGTAGCGCCACTCGCCCCGATACCCGGTCCGCAAAGGGATTCCGGCGAGGGCGGGAACGAGTGCCGCCTTGAAGCTCGACGGGAGCACGATCGCACGGTCGTATCGCGTGTCGCCGAGCTTTCGACTGAGCGAGAGGCGCTCGGCGAGCCCCAGGCGACCATGCGGCACCGGCAGCGCGAACGCAGCTCGCACCTGGGGCATGCGGGCCGTCAGCGCCAGCGGCCCCGGAGGCGCGACGACGTCGATGGCGGCGTCGGGGTCGGCGGCCGCGATCGTCATGAAGAGCGCCTGTGCCATGACCATGTCGCCGACCCACGAGGGCCCCACGACCAGGATCGAGCGGTTCATTCCTGGACCGCACGGGATTGGTGGCTTGCTGCTCGGAGGTCCGTCACAATGGATCTTACTCGCCCTCGTCCGTGGGAGGTAGCGACCCGGATGGACCTCGCTCCCTGGTCCAACATGATCGGACAGAACACCTTACCTGGCGATTACGGTGCGCTCGCGTCCCGGACAGCCCTCGCGCGGTCCTCTGGCGCGAGCGCATGGATCCTGGACACTCCCCCGGGAGCGCACGGACAACAGTGTGACGAACCCAGCGACGGGCATCTCGGATCGACCTGGAACCGGTAGGGCGGCCGAGCCTCGGACGGTCTGCTTCTTCAACACCACGCCGTTTTGGGGAGGCGGCGAGAAGTGGCACCTCGAGACCGCGGTGCGGTTTCGGGACCGCGGCCACCGGGTGGTCGTCGTCGCCAGTCCCGACTCGCCCCTTCTCGAGCGGGCGCGCGCAGCCGGACTCGAGGCCGCCGGGGTTCGGCTCGGAAGCTTGAGCGCGCTCAATCCCCGGACGCTCTGGAAGCTCACACGGATCTTCCGGGCCTCCCGGATCGACGCCGTGATTTTCAACGGGCCCCACGACGTGAAGGCCGGTGGGCTGGCCGCGATCCTCGCGGGCGTACCCCAGCGTATCTACCGGCGCGGGCTGGCGCTGCCCGTTGCCAACCGCTGGCTCAACCGGTTCACGTTCCGTCGGGCGCTCACGCACATCCTGGCCAACTCCGAGGCCACCAAACGGACGCTGCTGCAGAACCTCAATGGCGCGCTCCCGGAGGGCCGGGTCGGCGTGATCTACAATGGGATCGACCTGGAGGAGTTCGACGCACGGCCGACCGAGCCCGTGTTCGAGCGCACGGACGGCGAGGTCATTCTCGGGAACGCCGGTCGCCTCACGGAACAGAAGGGCCAGGACTTTCTGCTGCAGGTTGCGGAGCGACTCGACGGCGACGGCGTCCGCTTCCGGCTCATGATCGCGGGTGAGGGCGAGCTCGAAGCCACGCTCCGCGGGCGGATGACGGAACTCGGCGTCGAGGACAGGGTCGAGCTGCTGGGCTTCGTGGACGACGTTCCCAGTTTTCTCCGGGGCATCGACGTGTTCCTGCTCGGCTCCCTCTGGGAAGGATTCGGGTACGTCATCGCCGAGGCCAACGCCGCCGGCAAGCCGGTGGTGGCCTTCGACGTGAACAGCAACCCGGAGAGCATCGAGGACGGGAAGACGGGATTCCTCGTGCCCGCCGCCGACGTGGAGACCTTCGCAGAACGGGTCCGCACGCTGATCGAGGATGCAGACCTCCGCCGGGCCATGGGGCGCGCCGCCCGGGAACGGGTCGAGCAGCGGTTCCGCATGGCGGACAAAGTGGACGAGCTGGAGCGCTATCTCTGGGGATCGGCCCAGTAGCTACCCCACTCCCATCGGCTCACCCGCTCACGCGCTCGCTCGGTCTCCCGATCGCCCGCGCCAACTCCTCGATCGTCGCGGCGTGTATGGCCACCGTGTCCTCCAAGCGGTACGCGTAGCCACCGGCCAGGACCACAGCCACCGGGACGCCCCGTGCTTCGCAGGCCTCTACGACGGCTCGGTCGCGGGCACGGAGCCCCTCCATGGTGAGCGATAGTCCGCCTAGCTGATCGTTGCGATAGGGGTCGGCGCCCGCCAGGTAGAACACCACGTCGGGTTCGTGCCCGTCGAGGATTCCGGGCAGATGCTCGTCCAGGAGCGACAGATACTCGGGGTCACGCGTCCGGTCTGGAAGCCCGACGTCGAGATCCGAGGGTGGCTTCACAGCCGGGTAGTTGGCTTCCTGGTGCATGGAGAACGTGAAGACGTCGGGGTCCTCCGCGAAGATTGCGGCGGTGCCGTTCCCGTGATGGACGTCCAGGTCGACGATCGCCGTCCGGCTGATCCGACCCTCGAGGAGCAGTGCGCGCACCGCCACGGCGACGTCGTTCAGCAGGCAGAACCCCTCCCCGTGGTCGGCGAACGCATGATGGAAGCCGCCCCCCAGGTGGCCGGCAGCCCCGCGCTCCAGTGCCAGGCGCGCCGTGAGGAGTGTCCCGCCGCAACTCAGGATCATCGCGTCGCGGCCCGCTTCGGAATATGGCACCTCGAGCTGCAGGAGCTCCGTCATTGAGAACCTTCCGGTGGCCACCTTGTCCAGATACTCGACCGTATGGACCAGGGCCAGCTCCTCGGGCGTGGCGGGTACCGGGGCAACGAAGTGCCCTTCCGTCACGGTCGCTCCGGCAAGCAATCGCTCTCGCGTCAGACGGTACTTGGCGGTGACGAACACGTGCGGGCCGAGATCAATCTCGTACGACGGATCCCAGACGAGCGGGGGACGAGCGGTCACGGGTGCGGGCTCCGGTTCGCGGTTCGGCTTCTCGACGGCCGCCGCGTAACCAACGTGACCCGAGTGGCCGGGTCGAGCCAGCGTCCGCCCCACGACCGGGACGGGGGATCGCCCGACAGCCGATCCGCTGCGGCGCACGTAACCATGATGATTCGCTATCCGCAGTCGCGACGATTTCCGCCCTTCGACTGGAGACTCTCGCATGACCGACCAGGACGCCTCCTCGTCCTCTACCGAACCGGGGAGGGCCTCGCCCGAGGACCCGCTGGACGCCCTTCCCAAGCACCCGACAGGCACGCTCGCCATCGTGCTCGCCTACGGAGCCCTCTTCGCGCTCTTCTGGGCGTGGATCTACTTCGGCGTCTTTCTCGGCCGCGGCGCCCCCACGTCCTGAAGGAGGCACAATGCACGTCGACCTCTATGAGAAGTTCTGGATGTGGCTCTCCGGCGTACTGTTGGCCCTGTTCGCCGCGGCAATCATCTACACCGCCGCTGCGCAGGCCATCCAGCCGCCGAGCCACGTCGAGACGATCGATCCCACGACCTCCCGGACCGACCCGCGGTTCGTGTCGCTCGGCGTAACCGAGACGGCGGACGGGCAACAGGTGGTCGTGATGGCGCAGATGTTCGCGTTCACGCCGACGGAGATCCGCGTCACTGCGGGTAGACCGGTCACATTTCGGCTCACCAGCCCGGACGTGATCCACGGGTTCCAGATCGTCGGGTCCAACGCCAACACCATGGTCATACCGGGCTACGTGAGTCAGTACACGATCACCTTCAACCGGCCCGGGGAGTATTTGATCGTGTGCAACGAGTACTGCGGGCTCGGTCACCACCTCATGTACGGCACGCTCATCGTCGAGGCGCCGGGAGGTGAGGGATGAATGAGCGTTATCGTCTCCCGTACGCCAACTTCACGGTCGCGGTGCTCGCGTTCTTCGTGGGCGCTTGCATGGCCCTCATGCAGGCCCTGTCCCGCGCCGACCTGCCGCTGCCGCTCCGCTCCGAGCAGATCTACTACCTGTCCATGACGGCGCACGGCGTCCTGATGGCCCTCGTGTTCACGACGTTCTTCATCATGGGCCTCGGGTACGTGTTCGCCCGCACCACGCTGGGCCAGGATACCGTGAACGAGAGGGTCGGCTGGATCTCCTTCTTCGTGGCATTGATCGGTACGGTCCTCACCGCGGGCGCGATCCTGAGCGGAACCAGCACGGTCCTCTACACGTTCTATCCGCCGCTGCAGGCGCATCCGCTGTTTTACATCGGCGCAGCCCTGCTCGTGGTGGGATCGTGGATCTGGTGCTGGTTGATGATCCGGGCGTACCGGCTGTGGCGGCGCGACCACGCAGAAGCGGCCATCCCGCTGGCGATGCACGGGATGCTCACCACGGTGATCGTCTGGATCCTGGCCACGGTGGGAATCGCCATCGAGGTCGTGGGGATGCTGATCCCCTGGTCGCTCGGGATAACGACCACGATCGACCCCGTCCTCGCGCGGACCTTCTTTTGGTGGTTCGGTCATCCGCTCGTGTACTTCTGGCTGCTCCCGGCCTACGCGGTATGGTACGCCGTCCTGCCCAGGGTGGCCGGCGGACGGCTCTTCAGCGACCCACTGGCGAGGGTCGTGTTCGTGTTGTTCATCCTGCTCTCAACCCCGGTTGGCTTCCATCACCAGTTCGCCGATCCGGGGATCTCGGCGGGATGGAAGCTTGCCCACACGTTCGCCACGCTCGCGATCCTCTTCCCGAGCCTGCTCACCGCGTTCACCATCATCGCCTCGCTGGAGGTGGCGGGACGGCTGCGGGGTGGCAAAGGCCTGTTCAACTGGATCGCCCGGCTTCCCTGGGACGACCCGCTGGTGTCGTGCGTGATCCTGGCCATGCTGACGTTCGCCGTCGGCGGGTTCGGTGGCGCCATCAACGCCGCCTACGCCATGAACGCCATGGTGCACAACACAGCTTGGGTTCAGGGCCACTTCCACCTCACGGTCGGGACGGCGGTGGCGCTCACGTTCATGGGCACGGCCTACTGGTTGCTGCCTCGGATCACCGGAAAGGAGCTCCGTCTCAAGCCTGTGGCGCAGGTGCAGCCCTACCTCTGGGTGATCGGCATGGGGCTCTTCTCCATCGTCAACCACGTGACCGGGATGATGGGCATGCCCCGTCGGGTCTACGACCTGAGCTATGGCGGATCGCCGGTCGCGGCGGCCTGGGCCGAGTGGACCACCATCTCGGCGGTCGGCGGCGTAGTCCTGTTCGTGAGTGCGATGATGTTCGTGCTCGTGGTGTTCGCTACTGTCGTTTGGGGGAAGGTCGGCCAGGCACCCGCGTTCGAGTACGCGGTGCCGCTCGACCCCGCCGAGCCCAGGGCCTCCGTATGGGACCGCATGGGCCTCTGGACCGTGGCGGCCGCAGCCCTCGTGCTGATCGCATACTTGTACCCGATCCTTCAGCTACTCTCGATGGAGCGATTTGGATCGATCGGATGGAAGCCGTTCTAGGATCGGGAGCCCCGGGGCGTTCGTGAGCGCAGGCGTATCGGGGCGATGGGCGGGCGCTCAGTTGGGCGCGATGCTCACGTCTTCCGCGCCCAGGTCCGAGCTCGCCACCGTGAGGTGGTAGATCGTCTGCTGCAGCTCGTAGATGACCATGGCCAGGCCCTCTGCCTGCGCTTCCTGGAGAACCTGATTCAGAATCGCCCCGAGCTCGCGTGACTTCCGAGCCGACACGGACTCGAACGTGAGGTTGGCGAACCGTCGGACATGGGGCTCGAACTCAGGAGGAACACCCGCGAGAATCTCGGCGGGGATCTCGGCCGGCGGCGCGAACGCGGCGTAGGAGACGTCTACCGTCGCACCGAACTCGTGGGAGCTGAAGGCGGCCGCGTTCGAGTTGGTGCGCCGCAGACGAGCCTGACGCTCGGTCGTGCGGAGGCCGCTCGTGACCTCGATCCGGTAAGCGGGGAGCCCGAGCTCCGCCAGGCGGGCCTGGAACCGCTCGCCGACCACGCCGAGCAGCGCGCGAAGCTGCGGCAGTACATGGGTTGGATCGGTCCCTCGGCGGACGATCCAATGCCGAGTGCTGTCCTCGAGGAGGACGAGGTGGCCGGTCGCGATGAGCGAGTCGAGCGCTTGCTCCGTTCCGACACGCACCCCGAGCTGCCGCGCACGCGTAACGTGAGCGGCGTTCCGGTACACGCGCAGCGACTGCGCCTGACCCGCGCTAGCCGGGGAGAGGCGACCGAGGATGCGGTCAGCGCGACGCGCGAGCTGGTCCGCGCGGCCAATCGCCTCGGACAGGACGCGCTCGTGCTCGGCGAGCATGGCCGTGCGCGCCACATCGGCCGCCTCCTCGCGCTCCCGCTCGAGATAGCCGCAGGACGAGAGGAGAAGGATGAGGGGGATCAAGCAGACGCGCATTCGGGCTCCGCGGGGATCGGGCGGC
>JAHEKN010000028.1 GCA_024638305.1 Gemmatimonadota bacterium
TTAAGAGTCCGAAAACGGCGGGTTCCGGGCAGCTTCCGATGGTCGCGGCCGTCGCTCGTCGAGGCGCTCGCCTTCGGCCCGACGCCAGGCCTCGATCCGCGCGTGATCGCCGCTCAGGAGGACCTCCGGAACCGCATGACCCCGGTACTCGGGCGGGCGCGTGTACGACGGTGCGCTCAGGCGTCCCCCGTCGTAGAAGGAGTCGGTTGCGGCCGACTCGTGATCGCCCAGCGCCCCGGGCAGCAGACGCACCACGGCATCCGTGACTGCGAGCGCCGCGATCTCCCCGCCCGAGAGCACGTACGGCCCCACCGAGACCTCCTCCGTGGCCAGGTGATCGGCGACCCGTTGGTCCACGTCCTTGTAGTGGCCGCAGAGGAGCGTCAGCTCAGGCTCGACCGCGTACCGGACCGCGTCCGCGTGCGTGAACGGGTGCCCGCGCGCCGACAGGAGGACCACGGGGCCCCGGGGCTCGAGCGAATCGACCGCCTCGAAGAAGGGCTCCGGCTTCATGACCATGCCCGCTCCGCCCCCGTAGGGAGCGTCGTCCACCGTGCGGTGCCGGTCGTGCGTGAAGTCGCGCAGGTCGATCACGCGGTAGCTGGCCAAACCGGCCTTGGAAGCCCGGCCGGGAATGCTGGTGGCCAAGGGCCCCTCGAAGAACTCCGGAAAGATCGTGACGATGTTGAATCGCATGGTCCGGTCTCAGAGATCCAAAAGGCCTTCCGGAGGATCGAGGACGATGGTGCGCCGATCCCGGTCGATGCGGTCCACGACCCGCTTGGAGAGGGGAACGAGCAACGCGCGCTCCGGGCCCACCACCTCGAGCAGGTGATCCGGCTCCAGCTCGTAAACCTCGCGGACCTCCCCCAGGTACTCGCCTGCCACGGTCTCCGCCCGGAGGCCCAGCAGCTCGTGGTAGAAGAACTCGTCCTCCTCAGCCGGTTGGACCTGGCCGAACGGACGCAGCAGATAGCGACCCGCCACCCTCTCCGCCCCTTCCCGGTCGGTAATCCCCCGGAAGCGAACCAGATATCCGCGCCGGAACTCCCGCACCTCCAGAAGCTCCAGCTCGGTAGCCGGGATGTGCACCGGTCGCCCTTCCTGATCCCCCAGGTGTAGCCGGCCACCCGGAGCAAACACCGACTCCGGGTGGTCCGTGAGCGGCCACACGAACAGCTCCCCCTTGGTTCCGTGGGGCTTGTTCACATGTCCCACGACGAGGTACTCGGGCTCTTTCGACACGGCGGCAGTGTCCCGCTGGCCGCACCCCCCACGCGGGGGGGTCAGCCGTCCTTGTTCTCTTCCTCGGATTCGGCGTCGGCCTCGGCATCCTCAGCGGCGGCCTCAGCAGCGGCCTCGGCGGCGGGCGTCTCCTCGGCTTCAGCGGCTGGCTCGTCTTTCGCTGCCTTGGCCTTCTTCGCCGCCTTTGCCTCTTTCGGTGCCTCGGGCTCTTCCGCTGCCTCCGGCTCTGCGGCGGCCTCGGGCTCGGCTGCGGCTTCCGGCTCGGCTGCGGCTTCGGGCTCCGCCGCGGCCTCAGGCTCGGCCGCGGGTGCCTCATCGGCTTCGGCGGCCGGCTCCTCGGCAGCTTCAGCGGCGGACTCCTCCGCTGCTTCCGCGGCTTCCGCGGCCTCGGCCTCCGCCTTGGCTTCGGCTTTGGCCTCCGCCTCGGCCTTCTTGGCGGCCTCCTTGGCAAGCTTGGCGTCCTCGGCTGCCTTGGCCGCCTCGTCGGCCTCGCGCTGGCGGCGCGCCTTCAGCTTCGCGGCTTTGGCGGCCTTCTGCGCCTCCGGGTCCGGCGGCCCCACGGCCACGGTGTCGTCGCCGCCGACTCGGACCTTCCGGAGCAGCGACCCCACCGTGGGAGACGGCGTTGCGCCCTTCCCGATCCAGAAGTCCACGCGCTCCATGTCCACGACCACGCGTGCCGGGTTCGAGAGGGGGCGGTAGTAGCCCAGCGTCTCCACGAAGCGCCCGTCGCGGGGGGACGCGCTGTCCGCCACCACGATGCGGTAGTGTGCCTGCTTCTTCCGGCCCATCCGCCGGAGTCGAATTCGAACGGCCATTGTCCTCTTCGGTTAGTGCGATCTGTGTAAGTGGGTCTTGGTCAGTTGGTCAGCGGGGCACGAGCCCCTTCATCTGCTTCAGGAACTTCTCCATCTCCGTGAACTGCTTGAGCAGCCGGTTCACCTCGGCCACGGATCGCCCGCTACCCTTGGCAATCCTGAGCCGGCGCGATCCGTTGAGGATCTCGGGGCGCCTGCGCTCGTCCGGCGTCATGGACAGGATGATGGCTTCGACGTGCTTCACGCGCTTGGGGTCGAGATTCTGCGTCGGGAGCTTCTTCCCCAGGCCCGGGATCATCTTGGCGACCTGCTCGAGCGGGCCCAGACGCTGGACCTGCCGCATGGCCCCGAGAAAATCCTCGAGGGTGAACCGGCCCCTCCCGAGAACCTTCTCCTCCAGCCGAGCCTGCGACTCCTGGTCGAACGCCTCGGCGGCTTTCTCCACCAGTCCGACCACGTCACCCATCTGGAGAATGCGGCCAGCCAGCCGCTCCGGATCGGCGACGTCCAGGTCTCCGATCCCTTCACCGGTGCCGATGAACTTGATGGGCTTACCGGTCACTCCCCGGATCGATAGCGCCGCTCCGCCGCGGGCGTCTCCATCCATCTTGGTCATGACCACGCCCGTGATATCGAGCGCCTCGTCGAACCCCTCCGCGATTCGCACGGCCTCCTGACCGGTCATGGCATCCGCCACGAGCAGGATCTCCTGCGGATCGAGCTCACGCTTCAGGTGACCGAGCTCCGCCATGAGGATCTCGTCGATCTGGAGGCGGCCCGCCGTGTCGACGATCAGCACCGACGTCCCGGCCGCCCGCGCGGCGTCGACCGCATCCTTGGCCGTCGCCACCGGGTCGCCGCCGCTCTCACCCGCATGGACCGGCACCCCGACCTTCCCGCCGAGCGCCTCCAACTGAGCCACGGCCGCGGGACGCTGGAGGTCGCACGCGGCCAGCATCGGCTTTCGGCCCTCCCGCACGAGCCTGCGTGCCAACTTGGCCGCGGTGGTGGTCTTGCCCGACCCCTGGAGGCCCACCATGAGAATGATGGTGGGGGACTTCCGCGCCCACGCGATGGTCGGGGGCTCGTCTCCGAACAGGGCCGCCAGCTCGTCGTGGACGATCTTGACGATCTGTTGCCCGGGACGGACGGCCTTCAGTACCTGCTCCTCTAGAGCCTTTTCCTGGACCCTCTCCAGGAACTCGCGGGTGACCCGGTAGTTGACGTCCGCCTCGAGCAGGACGCGCCGGACCTCCCGCAGCCCATCTCGGACCATGGGCTCGGTCAGGAGACCCCGCTGCCGGAAGCGGCCGAGGACCGCGTCCAGCTTGTTTCCCAGCTCGTCGAACATCAGCGTTTCCGGGGACCCGTCGGGTAGGAGCCGGCGGACGGTTCCTGGCGGCGGGCGAGGGAGCCGCGCACCAAGGAGCGGCGCACGATTCGGGCACAGCTTTAAAAGATAGGTGCGGCCCCGTCCCCACTCAACGGAGTCGGCAAGGATCAGGCAGACCGCGAAGCGGGGCGGGCATGGGCCCGCCTATACCTTCTTCAGCTTCCAGCGTCCCATCCTGAAGAGGTAGGCACTCACCAGGGCTACCGTGCTGTAGGCCACCGTGATGGCGATCCACACGCCTCGCGGCCCCATGCCGAGCGGCAGCGCGAGCGCCCACGCCAGGCCGATCTCCCAAAACCAGAAGCAGCCCACGTTGATCCAGGTGGGCGTCCAGGCGTCACCGGCCCCGTTGAACGCCTGCGTCAACACCATGCCGTACGCGTAGAAAAAGAACCCGGCAGCGATGATCCGGAGCGCCTCCGTGGCGTACGCCTGTGTGAGGTCGTCGCCCCCGAACGCCGCGATGATCCAGGGCGCGAAGATCACGAAGATCAACCCCAGTCCCCCCAGGAACACCAGGTTGATGCGCGCCGCCAGCCAGGCGGCCCGCTCGGCCCGATCGGGTTTCCCGGCACCAAGCGCCTGGCCGACGAGAGTGGCGGCCGCGTTGGAGAGCCCCCAGGACGGCAGGATGCCGAACAGGATCACGCGGATGCCCACGGTATGGCCGGCCACCGCTTCGCTGCCGAACGAGGCCAGGATGCGGATGACGGCGATCCAGCTCGCCACGCCCACGAAGGTCTGGAACGTGCCCGCCCCGGAAAGCTTGACCAGTCGTCCCATGACCGGGAGGTCGAACTTGAGGTGCCGGAGCCGCATGTGGATACGGCCCGCCCCGCTGAAAAGCGTCCAGAGCTGCACGCAGACGGCCGTACCGCGACCGATGGTGGTGGCCACCGCAGCCCCCGTGACGCCGAGCTCGGGGAACGGTCCCAAGCCGAAGATCAGCAGCGGGTCCAGCACGATGTTGATGGCGTTGGCCAGCCAGAGCACCCGCATGGCGATGGCCGCGTCGCCCGCACCCCGAAAAACCGCGTTCAGGAGGAAGAGCAGCAGGATGATCCCGTTGGCTCCGAGGATCACCTGGGTGTAGCCTTTCCCCACCGCCACCGCCGCCGGCGCGGCGCCCATCAGCTCGAGCAGCCATTCGGCGCGGAGCGCACCGAATACTGCGATCCCGAGCGAGATGACCACGCCGAGGAGGATGGCCTGGGCCGCGCTGCGGCTCGCTCCCTCGGGATCGCCCTCCCCGATCCGCCGGGCGACGAGCGCCGTGACCCCGATGCTCAGCCCCACGGCAACCGTGAAGACGATCGTGACGAGCGACTCCGTGATCCCGACCGCCGCGACCGCGTCGGCCCCGAGCTTCGACACGAAGAAGATGTCCACCACGGCGAACACCGACTCCATGACCATCTCGAGCACCATCGGCACGGCCATCAGGATGATGGCGCGCTTGAGCGGGGCCGTGTTCAGGTCGACCGAGTCGCCTCGCAACGCGGCGAGGAACGTGGCCCAGAGTCCCTCCTCGGACTCCGTCGGGTCTTCCGGGTCGGAGCGCTCGTGGGGGGGTGTCGGATCGCCGGTCGTCGCAGAGCGCTCGCGGCCCTCGCGCTCCGACACCGTCCCGCCTTATGTCCTGATGATCTGCTGGCGTCGCGTGCCGACCGACACCATCCGTACGGGCACCTGCAGGAGCTCCTCCACCCGGTCGAGGTAGGCCCGTGCGGCAGCAGGCAGGTCGGCCAAAGACCGGGCCTCGCTCGTGTTGGCCTGCCAGCCCGGCAACTCCTCGTACACCGGCTCGACGCGGTCGAGGAGCGCCGTATCCGCCGGGAAGCTCTCGACCAGGCCGGCGGGGGTGCGGTACCCCGTCGCGATCCGGAGCGCTGGTAGCGTGTCGAGCACGTCCAGCTTGGTCACCGCCAGCCCCGTGAGTCCGTTCACACGCGCCGCCAGACGGCCCACCACCGCGTCGAACCAGCCGCAACGCCGTGGCCGTCCCGTGGTTGCCCCGAACTCCCCCCCGAGCCGGCGGACACGCTCGTCCATTTCGGGCGAGAAGGCCGTCGGGAGCGGCCCGTTGCCCACCCGGGTCGTGTAGGCCTTCACGACACCCAACACCTCGTCGATGGCCGTCGGGCCGACACCGATCCCGGTCGCGGCACCCGCCGCGGTCGTGGTGGACGACGTCACGAACGGGTAGGTGCCGTGATCCAGGTCGAGCACCGTCCCCTGGGCACCCTCGAGCAGCACATGCTTGCCACCTTGAAGCGCGGACCAGACCTCTTCTCCGGTCTCGGTCGTGAGCGGCGCCAGCCTCGGGGCCGTCGAAAGGGCGCCCTCGAGCTCCTCCGCGAGTCCGGCGGCGTCCCGGTCCGGGAACGCGGCACGGGCGCGCTCGAGTCCGGCGCGCGCCATTGCGGCCAGCCGCTCCGGGGCGTGGACGTCGACCACCCGGATGCCTCGCCGTCCGGCCTTGTCCTCGTACGCGGGACCGATCCCCCGACCGGTGGTGCCGATCTGCGACGACGCGGCCTCCTCACGGGCCTGGTCGAGCCAGCGATGATAGGGAAGCAACAGGTGGGCCCGCAGGCTCACGCCGATCCGTCCGTCCAGATCGATGCCTCGGTTCGCGAGCCCGTCGTATTCCTCGAAAAACCGAGCGACATCGAGGACGACTCCGTTCCCGATGAGACAACGCTTGTCGGCATGCAGGATCCCAGAGGGAATCTGGTGCAGCACGAACTCTCCGTCCGCCACGTGCACGGTGTGGCCGGCGTTGGCCCCACCCTGATAGCGGGCCACGATGTCGACCTCCTCGGCCAGCACGTCGACGATCTTGCCCTTACCCTCGTCACCCCACTGACTGCCGACCACGACGGTGCAGCGACCGGCTCCCGCCACTCTCACGACTCCTCTCCTGGCCGCGCGGAGCGCGCAGCCGACTCTGTTCCGGCGAAGCGGGACGTCAGACGAAAAAGAAGCCCGTCCCAGGGGGACGGGCTCCTTCGCGCATGCATCCTTCGGGAGAAGCTACCCGGATTGTGTGCCCACAACAAGCGGAGCGGCGGGGTCAGTCCGGATCGAGCAAACCCGCCGTGCGCAGCACCTTGTACACCTCCTCGCGCTGGGCGTCAGGAAGAGGCCGCAGCGGGGGCCGCGGGTCCCCTCCCCGGTGCCCGAGCACGTCGAGCCCGGCCTTCACGCCCGGTACGCCGTAGCCACCCACCACCTCTCTGTGGACAGGACCCACCTGCTTCTGCAAGCGCCCCGCCTCGGCGTGGTTTCCGCCCACGAAGGCTGCGTGGAGTGCCACGGTCTCGGCCGGGGCCAGGTTGGCCACGCCCAGGATCCCCCCAACCGCGCCGACTTCCAGGGACGCGTAGACCTGCGCACCGCTCCCTACCAGCACCTGGAAGCCGTCCGCGGTCTGCGTCACGAGCTCGCCCACCAGGTCCAGGTCGCCACGGGAGTCCTTGATGCCGATGACCTGCGAATGCCCCGAGAGCTCGGCGACGAGTCCGGTCGGCAGATCCATCGTGGAGAAGCGCAGGGGCACCTGGTAGAGAATCACGGGCACGGGTGACGCGTCCGCGACGGACACGTAATGCTCACGGAGAGCCTCGGGCGACATGGCCGACATGTAGAAGGCGGGCGGCTGCACGAGCACGGCGTCCGCCCCGGTGTCGGCGGCCAACCGGCAGAGCTCGATGGTGTGACGCGTGGACTCGGCTCCCGTGCCCGCGATCAACAGACGACCGGCGTCGAGCAGCTCGCGGGTGACCTCGAGCAGTAGCTTCCGTTCGGCAATCGAGAGGAGCACGGCCTCGCCCGTCGAGCCGCCCACGACGATCCCGCGAACCGGCTCCTGCAGCCAGGCTCGCACGTTCATCCGCATGGCCACCGGATCGGCGTCGCCGGTCACCGGGTCGAAGGGTGTGATGGAGGGGATGAAGATTCCAGCGAGGTCGAGTGTGGCCTGGCTCGGCATGCGGCTCCGGAGGCTAGGGATCGCGGGGCGAACCCGTTTTCGGGACGGACAACCTTATCAGGCCTGCTCCGCCGCGAAAAGCCGTGCAACCTCCTCGGCCCGGTCGCTCCCGTCCATGATGGCGCCCTGCGCCGTCGCGGTGCCGAACAGGTTCATCTTGAGATCGAAGTCGTTCGGGTTGTTCGCGGCGGCCTTGGCCACCTCGAAGTCCACCAGGTCCGACTTGACGAGGTCCATCAGGTGCTGGTCGAACGTCTGCGACCCGTAGTGGTCGCGCCCCTCGGCGATGAGCTCGTTGATCTCTTCCAGCCGGTCGGGATCGCGAATCAGGTCCTGGATCGTGCCCGTGATGAGCATGACCTCACAGGCGACCACCCGACCGTTCCCGTCCACGCGCGGCAGGAGGCGCTGACTTACCACCGCCTGCAAGGTCTCGGCGATCCGCATGCGGATCATCTCCTGCTCTGAGGAGTCGAAGACCGCGATGAGCCTGGAGATGGTCTGGGCGGCGTTCTTGGTGTGCACCGTCGAGATCACCAGGTGACCGGTCTCCGCGGCCTTGAGGGCAATGTCGATGGTCTCGCGGTCACGCATCTCACCGATCAGGATGACGTCGGGATCCTGGCGGAGGGCGGCGCGCAGTCCGCTGTTGAACGACTCCGTGTCGGTGCCGATATCGCGCTGCGTGATGGAGCAGCGCTGGTCGCGATGGAGGAACTCGATGGGGTTTTCCAGCGTGACGATGTGGCGCTGCCGGTTCCGGTTGATGTAGCCGATCATGGCAGCCATCGTCGAGCTCTTGCCGGACCCCGTGACGCCGGTCACCAACACCAGCCCGCGCTCGGCCTGAGAGATCTTCTCGAGGACGCTCGGCAGGCGCAGGTCTTCGAAGTTGGGGATCTCGATGGGAATGACCCGCATGACGATCGAGAACGTGCCCCGCTGGCGAAGGATGTTGACCCGGAAACGACCGAGCCCGGGCAGACCCCAGGAGCAGTCGTAGTCCAGGATCTCATCGACCTTCTGCCGGTCCTTCTCGTGCGGGATCAGCTTGAGGGCGATCTGGCGCACCTGCTCGTGCGTGAGCTTCTGCTCGGTCAGCGGATAGAGCATGCCGTGGATCCGTGCACGCACCACGTCCCCCGACTTCATGTGGATGTCGCTGGCGCCCTTCTCGATCGCGGCCTTGAAGACTTCGGTCATCGGGTCGTTCCTGTGTTGGGAAACTCGGGGCCTTCGGAGGCCCCGAGGGGCACGATTTTCCGGATGGGTTTTTCCTTGGCGTCCGCCGTCACGGCCACCTTCTCGCCGGATTCGAGCCGCCGGTGGGGTCCATACGCCGTCCTTCCGTGGTCTTCAGGGGCTCCCGGGGGGTGTCGAGCGCGTGCCACACTCCACGAGGGGATCCCGAACGCTCGGGTAGGGAGCAGGAAACGGACCAATGGGGCGCCTGGCCCCATGGGCCTCGCCGGGTCGAAGCGACCCGGGGGTTCGCCCCCCTCGGGGTCGATTACCCGAGAGGACCCGCCTCCCGCTTTGCAAGCCGGTCGGCCCGTACCCTAGGTGGGCGTCATCCCCATGCGGGACCGCACTTCCCGCATGGTGTCGGCAGCGACCGCGCGCGCCTGATCCGCGCCTCGGGACAACGCGGCCCAGACCTCGGCGGGATCGGCCCTCAGCACGTCGGCGCGCTCCCGAAACGGACGGAAGAGCTCGATGATGGAGTCGGCCAGAATTCGCTTGCAGTCGATGCAGCCCCGGCCGGCCGTTCGGCACTGGTGGTCGATGTCGGGGATCTTCGCGGCGTCCGTGACCAGCTTGTGCAGGCTGAAGACGTTGCAGACCTCGGGCCTCCCCGGGTCGGTCAGCTTGACGCGCTGCGGATCCGTGACCGCCGTTCGAACCTGAGCCCACACCTCGTCGGGTTCCGCGAGAATGCCCACGGTGTTTCCCAGCGACTTGCTCATCTTGGCCTTGCCGTCGAGACCCATGATGCGCCCCCCGGTCCCGATCAGCGCCTCAGGCTCCTTCAGGTAGTCGCCGAAGCGTGCGTTCCACTTGCGCGCGATCTCCCGCGTGAGCTCCAGGTGCTGCTGCTGGTCCTCTCCCACCGGCACAACGTCCGCGTGGTAGAGCAGGATGTCCGCGGCCTGGAGGATCGGGTAGTTCAGGATGCCGGAGGGGACGGACTCGTACCGGGCCGACTTGTCCTTGTACTGGGTCATGCGCTCGAGCGCACCGACCGGCGTCACCGCGTTGAAAAGCCAGGCCAGCTCCGTGTGTTCCGACACGTGCGACTGCACGAAGATGACGCTTCGCTCCGGATCCAGGCCGACGGCGTAGAGGCTCACCGCCATGTCGAAGATCCGGTGCTGCAGGTCCGTGGGCTCGTACTCCCCCATCACGGCGTGCTCGTCCACGATGCAGTAGAAGCCCTCGTAGTCGTCCTGCAAGTCGACCCACTGGCGGAAGGCGCCCAGGTAGTTCCCCAGGTGCGCTTCTCCGCTGGGCTGCACGCCGCTGAAGATGATCTTCTTGTCGGTCACGTCGGGAACGGCTCTGGTTGGTTCAAGTTCGTCAGCGGTCGTAACATAGCGACTCTCGCAGACCCGAACACGAGGAATTGCGCTGAAACCGCCCGCCGAATGGCTGGAGACCGCCCGCGAGGCTGCCGCCCGGGCCGCGGCGTCGCATCGCGAGCACCTGGGCCGAGTCGGGGCCGACGAGGCGGACCAGAAGGGCCGGAGCGACTTCGTGAGCGCGGCCGACCTGGCCGCGCAAGCGGCCGCGCTGGCCGTCATCCGGAATCGTCATCCCGACCACACCGCCCTGGCCGAGGAGATGGACGCGGAGGAGCGCGCTCGCCTGATCGAGCGGGGCGGCCCGCTCTGGATCGTGGACCCCCTCGACGGCACGACCAACTTCCTGCACGGTCATCCGATGTTCGCGGCCTCCGTGGGGCTCGCGGTGGACGGTGTGGTCGTGGTGGGAGCCGTCGAGCAGGCGGTCACGCGTGAGGTCTGGTGGGCCTGCCGAGGCCGCGGCGCCTGGTGGCAGGGACCGGGAGAAGCCGTGCGCAAGCTCCGGGTCACGAAACCGGCCTCACTCGAGCGAGCGCTCGTGGGCACCGGGTTCCCGTTCAAGGCGCTCGACCTGCTACCCGGGTACCTGATCCAGTTCGATGGCGTGCTCCGGCGGTCGGCGGGGATCCGGCGCACGGGCTCCGCGGCGCTCGATCTGTGCTATCTGGCGTGCGGGCGCCTGGACGCCTTCTGGGAGCTCCACCTCAGCCCGTGGGACTTCGCGGCCGGAACGATCATCGTCCAGGAGGCGGACGGTGTGATGGAGCGGCTCGACGGCAGCCCCCTCACCCTCTCGGAAGGTACGGTCGCGGGGGCGGGGAGCCCCCAGCTCCTCCACGCTCTGCGTGACGCCATGAAGGAGGGCCCGGAGGCGTGACGCCCCCGGGCCCTGGAATCTCGTCGAGGTCCGGGCCGTCCGACCCGTCCTCCTGGCCTCAGCTCTCCAGAGCCGGGCCGATCTCGATGCGACGTCCCTGCGCCTCGGGGGCCTTGGGCATCCGGATGGTGAGCACCCCACCGTCGAACGAGGCGGTGATGCCGGCCGGATCGATGGCCCTGGGCAAGGTGAAGCTCCGCTGGAAGCTGCCGCTCCGGCGCTCCCAGACGTGGAAGCGGCGCTTGTCGTCGCCCTCGGTGCGCTCCTCGGACTTCTCGCCGCGGATCGTGAGCACGTCGTTCTCGTACTCGATCTCCACGTTCTCGGCGGTCATGCCGGGCAACTCGGCAGTGAGCTCGAGCGCGTCGGCGTGCTCGACCACGTTGACCGGGGGCACCCAGTCGAGGGTGCGGCCGTCCACGTTGGGTCGGGTGAAGAAGCGATTCATCAGATCGTTGAAATCCTCCAGCTCACCCCACGGCGTGACGGGCCGACGAGTGTAGCGCGCAATGGCCATTTCGTCCTCCAAAACCTAGGAATTGTGGGTTGTGTACTCGGGCGGGACTCGCCGGGTGGCGGTCCGCCCGTCCACGCATGACCCATCGCAGAACACGTGCCCGTTCTTGGGGGCCGTGAATCGGTCGTTTTGGCTTGCATGGCTGCGTTTTCGGCAGCCGCACCGCCTTCGAGCCGAGGGCTTCTGTCGAGATGACAAAGGCCGCTTGTCGATTCGGCAGCGACGGGGTCCAGTGGGTACCGGCGAGCCCTACGAGCGGTCCTGACCGGCGCCTGGCGGAGACCCTAGGGAACCAGTCTCCGTGCCAAGCGGGCCGCGCCTCTCTCAGGCACCACATCCTCGGTGACCACCCTGAGGCCGAGCTCGGCAACGACACGCTCCACGTCCTTCCGGAGCGCCCTGCCGGGCTTCACCAAGCCGCCGACCAGGGCCACTTCCTCGACGTCCTTGCGGGCGTCGCCCAGGCGCGTCAGCGCCGACGCGAGCATGCGGCGGAGCTCCCCCACGGCGTCGGCCCGGAGCGCCTCGGCTACGGCGTCTCCCCGGTCGGCGATCTCCACCACGCGGGGGGCCAAGGCCGCCACTTCGCGCTTCCGAGCCTTGGAGGCCCAATCGATCAACTCATCTGGCTGATCGAGACCGAGGTCCCCCAGCAGCTCGGTCAAGGCGGTCGCCGGCCCGCGACCGTCGTGCGCCCACAGGACACCCCGGAGGGCATCGCGCGCCAAAGCGTATCCGCTCCCCTCGTCGCCGAGCTGCACCCCCCATCCCCCCACCTTGATCCGCCGCCCGTCCGGCGCATTCACCAGAACGACGGAGCCGGTTCCCGCGATGAGCGCGATGCCGGGGCCGTCCCCGAAGGCATCGAAGATGGCCGCGTCAACGTCGGTCCCCACGTCCAGCGCCCTGAGCAGATCTCGGGAGATCTCGTTCAAGGTGGCGCGGAGGCGCTCCCGAACGCTCTCACGACCGGCCCCGGCGAGACCCGCCCACATGGCCGCCACCGGGCGCGGCACGCCGGCGTCGTCCACCGTGCGGCGCACGATGGCGTCGAGCAGGATCGCCGACTCCTCCGGCTTGTCGGGGTCCACCAGAGTGGGCGGACCGTCCCCGTGCGCCAGCTCGTTTCCGTCGAAGTCGGTGAGGAGAACGCGCGTGCGCGTTCCGCCGCCGTCCACGCCGATCAGTACGTCGGGCACGTCAGTCTCCCGCCGATCGGGCGGCCGCCGCCGCGGGACCGCCCGCCGGGCGGCTGGAAGCGAGCAGCCCCACCGCGATCGTCACGAGGCACCCGGTCGGAACGAACCACGGCCAGGCCAGCGCCTCCCTCGCGACAATCCAGATCGTGGTGACCGTCGCGATCCCGACGGTCATGCCGACGATGGTCCCGAACCCGGTGGCCCGCTTGGAGAACACGCCCAGCGCGAAGGCGCCCAGGAGGCCGCCGTAGACCAGCGAGGCGATGGCCAGGGCGACCTCGACCGCGGTGGTGCCGGCGCTCAGCGGGATGAACACGATGGCGCCGCCGACCAGCAGCGCGGACCAGAGCAGCGTGAACCCCTTCCCCGCCTTGAGGATGCGGGCATCGTCGGTCTCACCCCGCGCCGGTGCCCAGAAGTCGTACGCCGACGCGGACGCCAGCGAGTTGATGGAGGACGACAGCGACGACATGGCCGCGGCGAAGACTCCGGCCAGCAGGAGCCCCGTCACACCGGAAGGAAGCTCCTCCACGATGAAGCGGGCAAAGATCTCGTCGCCCCGCTCGAACGGACGAGCCTGATAGAACGCCCAGAGTCCGACGCCGATCACGAGGAACAGCGCGAACTGCACGATCACGGCGAAGCCGCTGCCGATCAGGGCCTTGCGGCTGGCCCGCTCATCGCGGCACGTGAGGAGTCGCTGCACGATGAGCTGGTCCGTGCCGTGGGAGGCCATGGTGAGGAATCCGCCCCCGACCACCCCCGCCCAGAACGTGTACGGTGTGGCCAGATCGAAGGAGAAGTCCAGCCACTGGAGCTTCCCGGCCTCCCCGGCGCTCGCGAGAATCGCTTCCCAGCCGCCGTCCACCGCTCCGCCGAGCGCGTACACGGCGATGAGCCCGCCCACCAGGTAGAGCCCCATCTGCACCGCGTCCACCCAGACCACGGCCCGGATGCCCCCGGCGTAGGTATAGACGACCGTGAGCAGGGCGATCGCGGCAATGGAGCCGGCGTACGGCCAGCCCGTGACCAGGGCCAAGGGAATGGCTGTCGCGAACAGGCGCACGGAGTCGGCAAGGAGCCGCGTGATCATGAACACGCCCGATGTAAAGCGGCGCGTACCCACACCGAAGCGGGACTCGAGTAGGCCATAGGCCGTGGCCAGCTCGCCGCGGTAGTAGGCGGGCAGGAGCACCAGGGCCACCACCACCCGCCCGAGGAGATATCCCAGGGTGAGCTGCAGGAACGCGATGGTGCCCAGATACGAGACCCCCGGGATGCTCAGGAAGGTGAGCGTGCTGGTCTCCGTCGCGACGATCGACAGGAGCACGGCCGCCCAGGGCAGCTCTCGGCTGCCGAGGAAGTAGTCCTTGCCGCCGGTCTGCCCGCGCCCCAGCCACGCACCCCAAGCCGTCACGCCCGCCATGTAGACGACAAGGACGGTCAGATCGAGCGTTGTGAAGGCGCTCAACGACCACCCTGCCTGCGGGTCACCGGCTGATCCGTCACCGCGAGCGCGGCGAGGTTGTGGACCTCTCTGCGGAGCGCGACGTGGAGCGAGTTCTCGCGCGTCGGGTTCACGCGGTTGGTGAGCAGGACTACGAACAGGTCGCGCTCCGGGTCCATCCAGATGGATGTGCCGGTGAAGCCGGTGTGCCCGAACGAACGCTCACCGAAGTAGTCCCCGGCCGACGAGCGCCCGGAGGGGGTGTCCCACCCGAGCGCCCGGCTTGCGGTCTCGTCGTGCCGCCGCGTGAACAGGCGGATGGTGGACGCGTTGACCAGCGTCACCAGCTCATCGCGGGGATCGCTGCAGGGCGTGCCGGACCCCGGCTCCGGGCTGCACGGTCCGATGGTGCCGTTGGCGAGCAGTGCGTGCGCGAAGACCGCGAGGTCGCGCGCCGACGAGAACAAGCCGGCGTGTCCGGCCACCCCCCCAATGGCGTGGGCGTTCTCGTCGTGCACCTCGCCGCGCACGAGCCCGTCGCGGTAGATGGTGTCGACCTCGGTCGGCGCGATCCGGTCGTACAGGTGCGTCGGAAGGAATCCGGTGTCCGGCATCCCGAGTCGGCTCCAGACCTCCTGCTCCAGGAACTCGTCCAATGTCCGACCGGTCACCTCTTCAACCACGAAGGCGACCGTCATGAGGCCGATATCCGAGTAGACGGTGGAGTCTCCGGGCGGGTAGTCGAGCGCGAGGTTGCCGATCGCTCGCCGGTACGCGGCCCGGCCCTCCATCTCCATGTAGAATTGGCGGAAGGGCGGGAGCCCGGCCCGGTGGAGGAGCAACTGACGGATCGTCACTCGGCGCTTGAGGGGATCCCCTGCGGACCACCACGGCAGGTAGCGGATCACCGGCGTGTCCAGCTCGATGGTCCCTCGCTCGACCAGGATCATCGCGGCCGTGGTGGTGCCGACCACCTTCGTGAGCGACGCCAGGTCGTAGACCGAAGTGGGCATGACCGGTTCCGACGCCGGATCCCAGTCCAGTCGCCCGTACCCGCGAAGCCGCACGAGCTGGCCGCGGCGGCCAACGGCGAGTGCAGCGCCCGGGGTGGCGCCATCCTCGATGGCGAGGACCATGGCGGAGTCGAGCTCGGCCAAGATCTGCTCGGCCATGCCGACGGTCCGGGCCGAAACTTCGATCGGGGAGATGTGGATCGGGACGTCGCGGCGGGCCGTCGCGCGCCGCTCTTGCGGCCACTCCGGTCCCGGTCGGACCGTCGGGGTCCGTACCGCCGGCGAGCGGGCATCCGTCGGACGCGCCCCGGCGGTATCCAGCACCGGCCGCGGCTGGGCCGGCGGCGGGTCCGTCCGCCGGAGCGGGGGACCGGCCTCGGGTGGGGCCGCGGCCGTGTCCGGCGAAGTCACGACCGTGGTGTCCGCCGCACTCACGACCGCCGTGTCTGAGGGGACCTGGATCGCCGCGACGGCCGCCGTGTCCAGGACCGGCGTGGGCTGGGCGGGTGGTGGGTCACTGCGACGCAGCGGGAGCGGTGTTTCCACGCGCGCGGGCAGTATGCCGGCTTCGGCCAGCGGGTCCCGGCGCGCGATCCGGGGCCCGTCGAAGACCCGCGGGCGGTCGAGACCGTCGCCCTGCGCGTGGTCGGGGGGAATCGAGATCGGCAGCCTTCCTCCGATCGCCTCTTCCCCGAAGAGTGCGCGGATGGCGGCCCGTTGGCTCACCTCGTGGTTGCCCCACGCGACCAGATAGGCGTCGACCCTGGGCAGGTCCATCAACAGGTAGGGATTGCCGAGCGAGACCAGCGCCACCGGAACGTCGTCTCCGAGGCCCGCCACGAAGTCGCGCAGAGCGGGCGGCACTCCCACGCTGCCGGCCCCCGCGGAGGGAGGCACGTAGGCATGCAGTAGAACGAGGTCAACGCTCGTGGCCACGGCGGCCAGCGTATCGAAGACGGCCGTTGGGGTGTCGTCCTGGACGCGGCGCTGGAACACCGTGTCGAGCCGGAGCGCCAGCTCCGTATCGAACGTGCGGCCCGCCACGACGGCCGTGGGTCGAGCGTACGTGACGGACAGGACCGATCGCAGCCCTTCCGAGTCTACCGGCAGGATCCCATCGTCGTCCTTTACCAACGTGACTGCGCGGGTGGCGACGGTGTCGGCGAACGCCGTGTGCTGGGCCGAGCCCACGACGCGCGAGACGGCCTCGAAATCCACGAACCGGTCCTGGTGCAGGCCGGCGCGCGCCTTGAGTGTGAGCAGCTTCAGCACGGAGTCGCGCAGTCGACGTTCGGTCAAACGCCCGTTCCTGACGGCGTCCACCACCGCGACGATCGCCTCCGGCACGTCCGCCGGAGCCAAGATCACGTCCGCGCCGGCCTCGAGCGCCAGGACCGAGGCCTCACCCGCGCCGTAGCGATCCGTGATGGCGGCCATCCGCATCGCGTCGGTGAACAGAACGCCCTCGAATCCCATCTCCTCCCGCAGGAGCCCCGTCATGAACTCGGGGGCCAGCGTGGCAGGTGGCGCACCGGCGCCCAGCACCCCCGGCACCGACACGTGCGCGGTCATCACCGCGTCCACGCCCACGTCGATGGCCCGCTGGAACGGGACCAGCTCCACGCGATCCAAGCGCGCGCGGTCGGCCGTCACCTCGGGAAGCTCCATGTGGGAATCGGTGCGGGTGTCGCCGTGCCCGGGAAAGTGCTTGGCCGTGGCGAATGCGCCGCCGTCGTGGATGCCCCGGATGTATGCCGCGCCCAACCGGGCCACCGCGCCGGGGCTCTCCCCGAACGAGCGCGTGTTGATGATGGGATTGAGCGGGTTCGAGTTCACGTCCAGCACGGGCGCGAAGATCATGTGCACGCCGACCGCCCGAGCTTCCACCGCGGTGATCCGCCCGTACTCGTACGCGTAGGAGGGGCCCTGCACAGCGCCGAACGCCATCGTGGGCGGGAAGCTGGTGCCCCCGCCCTGTGGCAGAAGCGACGGGATGGCGTACGAGTGGTTGATGCGCATGCCCGGGCCGCCGTTCTCGAAGTCGGCGGTGACGAGCAGCGGGACGCGGGCACGGGCCTGGAGCTCGTTGAGCTTGGCGACGTAGGTGTGCGGGAGCCCGATCGAGATGGAGAGTCCGCCGAGCCCCCACGTCTCCACCCAGTCCGCGATCTCCAAGAACTCCTCGCTGGACGTGGAGGCGTACCCGCCCGGAATCCACTGGATGACCAACTGTCCGGCGAGCGCGTCCAGGTCCAGGCCGGCGAGGGTCTGCTCGACCCAGCGCGCCCCGGCGGGATCGAGATCGGCGCGCCATACGGGGCGGCGCTCGACGTCCTGCTGCCCGGACGGCGCGGAAGCGGTTGCGGTCCGTGGCGCCTCTGCCGGAGGCGGCTCTGTCGACCCGAACAAGCCCCCGCCGCATGACGTCAGCAAGCTTCCTGTCACCACCACGGCGACGAACGTCGCCGTGCCCTTTGCTCTCTGGAGCTGCATTCCCCTCAGGTCACCTCGTTCGGCGTGGCACCTCGAGTCCGTCCCCGATCTCGAAGAACGGGGGGATGCGCGTGGGCGTCTTCCCCCGGATGCGGATCCGGCCGAACAACGCATCGGCCGCCGCCACCTGACTCGCGTCGGTACCCCCCCACGCCAGCATGTACGCCCGCACGGAAGGGAATTCCCTAAGAACGTAGGGGTTTGCGAACGAGATCACTATGTGGGGCACCCCGGACTCCCGCAGGTTGGCCACGAAGGAGCGGAACGCCTCCGAGACCAGGCGCTCGCCGCCCAAGGACACCGCCGTGACATACGCCGAGACGATGACCAGGTCCGAGCTGCGCGCTCGTGCGGACAGTCCTGGATAGATCGACGCATCGGAATCGCGTTGCAGTCGCACGGTCTGTAGGCGCCGATAGGTCTGGCGCATCCGAGTGTTGAACGCTCGCCCGGCGAGAATGTCGCTCTCGCGCCCGTACGTCACCGAAAGCACGCGGGCGTCGCGTGTCCCACGGAGCGGCAGCAGATTGCCCTCGTTCCGGAGCAGCGTGATCGATTGCTCAGCGACCCTGCGAGCGACCGCCAGGTGCTCCGGAACGCCCACGTGGCGGGGCACATCGGCGACCTGGACGGTTCGCATGTTGTGGAGCCCCAGGGTCTCCTTGAGCTCCAGCACCCTTCGCACGGAAGCGTCGAGCCTGGCCTCAGTGATCCGTCCTGTGCGGACCGCCGTGGCGATGGCACGGATGGCCGCACCCGCGTCAGCGGGCATGAGGATGATGTCGGCGCCTGCCTCGAGCGCGCGCACGACCGCCTCGCCCCGGCCGAAGCGGCGATCTACGGCGGCCATGTTCATCGCGTCCGTCACCACCAGACCCTCGAAGCCCAGCTCTCCCCGCAGGAGTCCGGACAGCACGTTCCCGGAGAGCGTGGACGGCGTTTGACCGTTCTCCGCCACTGCGGGCAGCGCGATGTGGGCCGTCATCATGGCGCCCATGCCGGCCGCGATCGCGGCTCGGAAGGGCACGAGCTCGATGCGGTCGAGTCGCTCGCGATCGGCGTGGATGATCGGGAGCGCCAGGTGGGAGTCCGTTTCCGTGTCGCCGTGCCCAGGGAAGTGCTTTCCGGTTGCCACGACTCCGGACTCCTGCAGGCCCTCCACGAACAGCGCACCCAGCTCGGCCACGCGCTCGGGGTCTTCGCCGAACGAGCGGATGTTGATGATGGGGTTTTCGGGATTGTTGTTCACGTCGAGGACCGGCGCGAACGGCAAGTGCACGCCGATGGCCCTCGCCTCGGTCCCGGTGACCCGGCCCGCCAGGTAGGCCAGCTCGGGATCACCCGCTGCGCCAATGGCCATGAGGGACGGGAAAGACGTGGCGCCCCCCAGGAGCGTGGTCCCCGGAACGCGCACGATTCCCGAGAAACGGAAACCGGCCCCCGACTCGAGGTCCGAGCTCACCAGGAGAGGGAGCCGCGACATCAGCTGGAGCCGGTTGAGCTTGGCGGCCACCTCGACCGGCGACCCCACCGAGACGATGATGCCGCCCACCTGGTGCACCTGCACGTCGCGCCGGATGCGCTCGAACTCGTCGGACCCCTCCGGCGAGAAGTCGCCGATGATGAGGGGCATGATGAGCTGCCCGGCCTTCTGCTCCACCGTGAGCGAATCGAGCACGTGCCCCGCCCACGCGCTCACTCGGGGCTGGACTGTCCCGTCCTGAGCCGAGCCCGCGGCCTGCGCGCTCACGGGAGACACCACGGTCGTGATGGCTCCGGCCAACAGAAGGGCGGCAAGGGCGCAGTCGCCCACCCCGATCCGGGCGACTTCGCGGGTCCTGGGGAGGAGCAGCATGCCGGCCTCGGCAGCGGGTTTGACGGGTTCGGCCGATCGGCCGAAGTTCCGGAGATTCAACGTCACCCCGCCTCCCGCCACCCCGAACAGAAGTCGAAAGGAAGGTATGCGCGCGTCGCTGCACCGACAACGGCAAACCGGGGTGATCCCGGCGCTTTCCTGGGTTGTTCTCGCGGCACCGTTCCTCCTCACGAGCTGCGATACCGCATCTGCGAATTCGGGGCCAAGGGCCGCGAACGGGAGTGGATCGGCCACCGCTCCGGCGGTCCGTCCGGGGGTCGAGGTGCTCCTCAGCGACTCGCTCCATCTGGTGCGAGGCCGGCGGGTGGGCCTCGTGACCAATCACACCGGAATCGACGGCTCCGGCACGTCCACGATCGACCTCCTGCACGATCATCCAGAGGTTGACCTGGTGGCGCTTTTCTCACCCGAGCACGGGATCCGCGGGGCGTTCCAGGCCGGAGTGGAGGTGTCATCGGGGCTGGACGACCGCACGGGCCTGCCGGTCCACTCTCTCTACGGAGAGACCCGCAAGCCCGACGCCGCCATGCTCGACGGACTGGACGTCGTGCTCTTCGACATCCAGGACGTGGGCACGCGGTATTACACGTACGTCTACACGATGGCGCTCTCGATGGAGGCGGCCGGGGAAGCCGGAATCCCCTTCGTGGTGCTCGATCGGCCCAACCCGATCGGGGGAGAGGCCGTGCAGGGCGCGCTGCTCGAGCCGGCGTATGCGAGCTTCGTGGGGATGTACCCGATCCCCATGCGCCATGGCATGACGCCGGGCGAGCTCGCGCGACTGTTCGTGGGTGAGTTCGGGATCACGGCCGACCTGACCGTAGTCCCGGCCGACGGCTGGACCCGCGAGCAGTCGTTCGACCAGACAGGCCTACCCTGGCTCGCGCCGTCCCCCAACATGCCGTCCGTCGAGAGCGCGCTCCACTATCCCGGCACGTGCCTGTTCGAAGGGACCAACCTTTCGGTGGGACGAGGCACTGACGAGGCCTTCCAGGTGATCGGAGCGCCCTGGCTGAATGTAGACGAGCTGCTGTCCCGGGTCGCCGGGTACGAGCTTCCGGGCGTGACCATGGAAACGGTGACGTTTACACCGCGCTCACCGGGCGACCGTAAGTACGACGGTACGGCGGTGCGTGGCGTCCGACTCACTGCCACCGGACCGGAGTACGATCCCACGCGGACGGCGGTCGCCCTGCTGGTCGAGGCGCGGGCGATCGCCGGCGACGAGTGGGCCTGGCGTGAGTCGCACTTCGATCGGTTGGCAGGAAGCGACGCCCTCCGAGTCGGTATCGAGTCGGGACGCTCCGTGGCCGACCTCACTGCCGGATGGCCCGAGGGGGCGGCGCGGTTCGAGGCGCTCCGGCGGCCCTACCTCATCTACCCGCCGGCCTGACCCGGACCGGCTTCTGCCGGTGTCTCCGCCGGGGCTTCCGATGGAGCTACCGCTGGGGCGATCGTGAAGCGCTCGCCCCGATGGGGCAGACGCCACACGGACGAATCGGGCAGCACGCGCTGCAAGCGCCCTTGGAACTCTTCGACGTCGGTGAGGAACACCGACCGGGGGGCGGCTCCGGCGGGTTCGAAAAAGTTTTCCCAATGCCCCAGCAGCGCCACACGGGGCCACGTGTTGCGGACGATCTCCTCGGGGTAGGCGCGGACCTCCGCGAAGCTCGGCACGCAGAGAATGGCCACGTCCACCGGCGCGCGCTCGCTGGGTGGAAGCTCGGGCATGAGACCCAGCGGTGCCGATGCCGCGGAGTCCTGATAGTGAACGCGGAACGCGACCCCGCCGTCGGCGTCGAGGAAATCGATCAGATACGCCAATGTCCGTCCGCCGACCCAGTCCTCCGCCCGATCCGGCAAGGCGGTCAGCGGCTCGTCCACCGTCCCCACATAGAGCTCGATCCCCTGGAAGTAGGGCGCGTGTCCCGACTCGAGCGCCATGATGCGGACGTTGGTCCCTGGGATCTCCACCCAGGTCCCGGGGGCATCGGAGGTGCCTGCCAAATCGTCCATCGCCACCACCCGCTCGGTCGGCAGCCCGGGGTCGCCGGCCAGGATGTTCTTCGCGGTCAGGCTCCCGTAGACCCGCGCAGCGGGCGCGCGCACGCGCGCGACGTACGGCACGTCCAACAAGTGGTCGTAGTGGGCGTGGCCAATCAGTATGGCGTCCGCGTCGGCCACGGGCGGCAGGCTGTCCTCGACCAGGGCCGTGTCCGACCGGATCGGGCCGAACACCGTCTCCGACAAGCCCGAGTTGGTGTAGAACGGCGCCGTCAGAACGAGCGCGTCCTCGTATCGGATGAGCCAACCGCCCGTTCCCAGGTACTGGAGCTCGAGTCCTTCCGAAGCCTGGCAGCAGCCGACGTCGCCTCTGGGAAGGTCTCTGGTTCCGACGAGGCCGGCACACGCCGAGAGCGCAGCGACGCACACGAGTCCGAGTCCCGCTAGTCGTGCCCCATGAGCCACGGGCCGGGGACGCATTGGCCTAGAGCGTGTCAGGGAGTGGGCGAGCCCGCCCCGATGGGCGCTCGGGCCGCCTCCCCGACGGTCTCCAGGAAGGCGTCGAAAAGCGCTCGGCTCACGGGACCCACCGCGCCGTCCCCGACCGGGCGTCCATCGACCCGCACGCAGGGGCGGACCTCGGTGGTGGTCCCGGTGAAGAAGAGCTCGTCGGCCCGAGCCAGGTCCTCCACGAAGATCGGACGGAGCTCCACGGGAATCCCGGCCCCCCGGGCGAGCTCGATCACGACGTCCCGCGTGATTCCCGGGAGGATGAGGTTCGAGTGCGGGTGGGTGACCACCACTCCGTCGAACACCGCGAAGAAGTTGCTGTGGGCCCCTTCGATCGCCACGCCGTCGCGGACGAAGATGGCGTCCATGACGCCGGCATCGACCGCTGCCTGCTGGGCCAGCACGTTCGGAAGCAGCGCGATCGACTTGATGTCGACCCGTCCCCAACGCCGGTCCGGCACGGTGACGGCGTCGAATCCACGAGCCCACACGTCGGGCGCGGGACGGGCGTAACGGCTGGCGAACGCGTAGACCGTCGGCGCCACCGGCACCTTCGGGAACGCGTGAGTTCGGGGTGCGGCTCCGCGCGTCACCTGAACGTACACGTACGCGACCTCTTCGTCGGTCAGGCCGTTGCGCTCGAGCAGCTCAGCGTGCATGGCCGGTAGCCCCGACGGGTCGAAATCGATCCGTAGCGCTGCCAGCCCGTCCCGCAGGCGGCCCAGGTGCCCCTCCATCTGAAACAGGGTCCCACGGTAGGCCGGCGTGACCTCGTAGACGCCGTCACCGAACAGGAACCCGCGGTCGTTCACCGACACGCGGGCTTCGCCGTCGGACAGATAGCTGCCGTTCAGGTAGATGATGCTCATGGCTGCCGCTCCCGAGGAAGCCGGGCGACGCCGGACACACCGATCCCGTTCGGGGTCGGTGGGTCAGGCCACCACACGGCTGCTACCGGTCTTTCTCGAGGCGCTCGAACTCTTCGATCAGCTCGGCCTCGCGAATGGGCGGCTGGCCCTCGTCGCCGGCGTCGTCCGAGTCCTCGGCCGATACCACCGGGGCATCGTTGCCCGAGCCTGCCGCCGCCTGCTTGCCCTCGCCGTCTCCGGAGGTGAGCTGCCGCGTCTCCTCCCCGTCTCCGAGCAGCCCCATCTGCTGCTTGAGCTGTAGCAGGCGGCCTTCCACGTCGTCTCCGGTCTCGAGCGCCGCGAACTCGCTCTCGAGCGTGTCCCCCGAGAGCGCCTCGCTCACCTCGGCGGCTGCGATCGTCTGACGCTCCGACTCCTCGATCTTCTCGGCCATCCGGTTGAACGCCTCGAAGGCCGAGCTGTCCGAGAGACCCGCCATGGTCTCGTGGATGCGCCGTTGCGCCTGAGCCCTCTTCTGCTTGGCAATCAGGAGGTTCCGCTTGCGCTTGGCCTCCTCGATCTTGTCGTTGAGCTGGCGGAGCGCCCCCTTGAGCTTCTCCGTCTCGCCCGCCTGGGCGCTCCAGGTCTGCTCCAAGGCCGCCGCCCGGCCCCCGTGCTCCTGCTGGCGGATGAGCGCCTGCTTGGCCAGGTCGTCCCGGCCCTCCTTCACGGCCAGCATGGCACGGCGTTCCCACTCCCGCGCCTGCTTGATCTCATCGTCGAGCTGTGAGCGCAGCTTCCGCTCGTCGGCGATGGCCGCAGCGACCTCGCGCTTGGCCTTGGCCAGCTGCTCCTTCATGTCGAGGATGATCTGATTCAGCATCTTCTCCGGGTTTTCGGCCCGGGCGATCAGATCGTTGATGTTCGACTTGAAGACGGTCGAGATTTTCTGGAAGATTCCCATTTCTGCCTCAGCCCTCCTCGCGCGCCGGCACGAGGCGCCGGATCTCGTCGATGTGCTCCGAGGCGGCCAGTTGCAGGCTTTCCAGCGACGCCTGCAGCTCGTGGAAGTCGAGGGTCTCGAGCTCGAGCGTGTCGCTCAAGATGACGTCACCCTCCTCGATTCCGTAGGCGCCGTGGACGATGTCGGTGGCGTTGAGCTCCAGGAGCCGCTGAAAGAGGTTCGTGGCTCCGTTGGAGCCCTCCCCGAGATCGATCACCTTGAGGCGCAGGAGCAGGAGCGGGGGCGTGTGGTGGGCCACGATCTTGGCACCACCTTCCTTTCCCTCCAACAAATACATCCCGTCGTCCACCTCTTCATGCTCGAGGCCCATGCGTATCAGAAAGCTCTCGAGATCTTCGCGGGTTATCATTGAGTCTCCTGTATTCTGCCAATGGGATAGGCGTCCGTACGGCCCGCCCGTTCCCACGGTTTCGGCCCACTCGGCCGACGCCCGTCCAAGATAACCAACCCGGACGGATGCCCGCGACCATAGCATCGATGAAGCCGGAGTCCGACTCGGATCACCGTCCCACCGCCTCGGATTCGAGCATGGCCGCGAGGAAGCGACCGGTGTGGGAATCCGAGTTCGCGGCCACCTCCTCGGGCGTCCCTTCCGCGACCAGGTGCCCGCCGCCGGCCCCGCCCTCCGGGCCGAGGTCGATGATCCAGTCCGCCGTCTTCACCACGTGCAGATTGTGCTCGATCACGACCACCGTGTTGCCGAGGTGGACGAGCCGGTGCAGCACGTCGAGCAGCACGCGCACGTCCTCGAAATGGAGTCCGGTGGTGGGCTCGTCCAAGATGTAGAACGTGTTGCCGGTGGACCTCTTGGCCAGCTCGGACGCCAGCTTGACCCGCTGCGCCTCTCCACCGGACAGCGTCGTCGCCGACTGCCCGAGATGCACGTATCCGAGCCCGACGTCGGACAGCGTCTGGAGCTTGTCCCGGACCCGCGGGACCGGCCCGAAGAACTCGAGCGCCTCGTCCACGGTCAGGTCGAGCACGTCCGCGATGTTCTTGCCCTTGTAGCGCACGTCCAGGGTCTCGCGGTTGTACCGCCGAGCCCGGCACACGTCACAGGACACGTATACGTCGGGGAGGAAGTGCATCTCGATCTTTACGAGTCCGTCCCCGGCACACGCCTCGCAACGCCCACCCTTCACGTTGAACGAGAAGCGGCCCGGCTGGTACCCTCGCATCTGTGACTCGGGCAGGTTGGCAAACAGCTCGCGGATGGGCGTGAAGAGCCCCGCGTACGTTGCCGGGTTCGAGCGAGGCGTCCGGCCGATCGGCGACTGGTCCACCTCGATGACCTTGTCGACGAGCTCGATCCCGTCAATCCCGTCGTGGGCGCCTGGAAGCCGCTTCGCCCGGTACAGCGTGCGGGCCAGAGCCCGATAAAGGGTGTCGTTGACCAGCGTGGACTTTCCCGAGCCGCTCACGCCGGTCACGCACACGAAGCAGCCGAGTGGGAAGGACACGTCCACGTCCCGCAGGTTGTGCTGGCTCGCGCCGCGCACGGTCAGCCAGCGGTCCTCCTGCGGGTCGCGTCGCTCGGGGGGCACCGGAATCGAGCGCCGGCCCGCCAGATATGCGCCGGTGAGCGAGCGCGCCTCGGCAACGACGTCCTCGTACGTTCCAGCGACCACGACCTCACCGCCCGCCCGCCCAGCGCCAGGACCCAGATCGACGATGTAGTCGGCGGCCCGAATGGTATCCTCGTCGTGCTCGACCACCAGCACGGTGTTCCCGAGGTCGCGCAGGGCCTCGAGCGTGCCGAGCAGCCGCTGATTGTCGCGTTGGTGGAGACCGATCGAGGGCTCGTCCAGGATGTACAGCACACCCACGAGCTGGCTGCCAATCTGGGTGGCCAGGCGAATGCGCTGCGCCTCTCCGCCCGAGAGGCTTTCGGCCGACCGGCCGAGGGTCAGGTAGCCGAGCCCCACATTGGCCAGGAAACCGAGACGCTCGTTGACCTCTTTGAGAATCGGCCCCGCGATCCGGGAGGACAGCGGCCGGACGCCGTCGAGCTTGCGACCGTCCCCCTCCACTGGAAGCTCGCTGAAGAAGTCGAGCGCTTCGGCGACCGACATCTCGACGATCGACGAAAGCGAGCGACCCCCGACGAGGACCGACAGGGACTCGGGACGGAGTCGGCTCCCGCCACACACCGTGCACGGCAGCGTGGACATGTACTCTTCCAACTGCGAGCGCACGGCCTCCGACCGGGTCTCCTGGTGGCGGCGCTGGACGTTCGTGACAACCCCCTCCCAAAGCTCCTCGTAGTGACCCGTGGTGCCACCCGTGTGGTAGGGGAAGCGAATGCGCATGTTGCCCGAGCCGTGAAGGACCGCCGACTTCACCTCCTCGGGCAGCTCTCCCCAGGGCGTGTTGGGGTCGAACTCGTAGGCCTGAGCGAGCCCGGGTATCACCGAGCGGCGCAGGTGGCCGCTGGGCTCGCCCCACGGCAAGACCACGCCCTCGAGGATCGAGATGATCGGACTCCCCAGCACCAATCTGGGATTCACCTCTTTGCGGGTCCCCAGTCCGTCGCACTCCTGGCAGGCCCCGTACGGCGAGTTGAAGGAGAACTGGCGCGGCTCGAGCTCCGGCAGATTGGTCCCGCACTCCGCGCACGCGTAGGCCTCGCTGAACAGGTGCCGGACCTCCTTGCCGCCGCGCTTGGACTCGAGCACCTCCGCAATGCCCTCCGCCGCTCGGAGCGCGATCTCGACGGAATCGGCCAGTCGGTCACGGTCCTTGGCCCGCACGACCACGCGATCCACGATCACGCCGATGTCGTGGTTTTCGTAGCGATTGAGCTCGGGGGGCTCGCTCAGGTCGTACGTCTCCCCGTCTACGCGGACCCGGACGAACCCGTCCCGGCGTGCTCGCTCGAACAGCTCCCGGAACTCGCCCTTCCGACCCCGGACCAGAGGGGCCAGGATCTGGATCTTCGTACCCTCGCGCAGCTCGAGCAGCTGCTCCACGATCTGGGAGGCCGACTGTCGCTCGACCGGTGATCCACACTCCGGGCAGTGCGGGATCCCGACACGCGCCCAGAGGAGGCGCAGGTAGTCGTAGATCTCCGTCACCGTCCCGACGGTCGACCGCGGATTGCGACTGACCGTCTTCTGTTCGATCGAGATCGCCGGAGAGAGGCCCTCGATGGCGTCGACGTCGGGCTTCTCCATGAGCCCCAGGAACTGTCGCGCGTATGCCGACAGGGACTCTACGTACCGCCGCTGGCCTTCGGCGTAGATGGTGTCGAACGCCAGCGAGGACTTCCCCGAGCCGGAGAGCCCGGTGATCACGGAAAGCGATTGCCGCGGAAGCGCCACGTCGATGGAGCGCAGGTTGTGCTCCCGCGCCCCACGGACGATCAGCTTCTCCCGCGGTGCCCTCTTCCCGTTGTCGCTCACGGGTGCCCGCTGTCTCCGGTTTCTGGTCGGCCGCTCACGCTGCCGAGAGGTCGACGCCGCGCAGGGCCTGGATGCGCTCTTCGGTCGGCGGATGGGTGCGGAAGAGCTTGCCCATGCTGGCTCGGCCGCCGGAGAGCGGGTTCACGATTGCGAGCTGAGCGGCCGCCGGGTTCACCTCCATCGGCACGCGCCCGGCGAGCTGCTCCAGCCTCCCGAGCGCGGAGATCAGGCCGCTCGGGGAGCCCATGATGCGGGCTGCGGTCGCATCGGCCTGGAACTCGTTGGCCCGGCTGATGGCGAGCTGAATGATCACGGCCGCGATCGGCGCGACGATCATGATGGCCAGCCCGACCAGCGGGTTGCGGTTCTCCCCCCGGCTGAAGAAGAAGCCCCAGCGCGCGATCCCGGCCACCGCCCCCGCGATTGTCGCCGCCACCGTGCTCACCAGCATGTGTCGGTGCTTGATGTGCGCGAGCTCGTGGGCGATCACACCGTCGAGCTCGTCCGGGGACATCGCTTCGAGCAGCCCGGCCGTGCAGCACACGACCGCGCGCTCCGGGGAGCGGCCGGTGGCGAACGCGTTGGGCTGCCGCGCCGGCGCGATG
The DNA here is from genome assembly GCA_024638305.1 of Gemmatimonadota bacterium. GTDB lineage: Bacteria > Gemmatimonadota > Gemmatimonadetes > Longimicrobiales > Gaopeijiaceae > JAHEKN01. Next base: position 27,847 of record JAHEKN010000028.1, read on the forward strand.
GCCACGGTCGGCATGGGAAGCCCGGCGCGCTGCCGCAGCACGTCCACGCGCTTGTAGAGCCCGGGGGCCTGCTCGGGCCCCACGATCTGCGCCTTGTACATGCGGAGCACCATCCGGTCCGAGAACCAGTAGGCCCCGACGTTGAAGACGGCCGCGAAAGCCAGAAACATGAGCGCACCGCTCCTGCCCCCGAACGCGCCGCCGAGGACGGTGAGGAGCGCGGTGAGCCCGGCCATTAGGCCGAAGACCTTGGCGTATTGCACGATCGTACCTTCCGTGATTCGTCGAACGAGTGAGTGCCAGGCGCTGCGGGATCGGCTCCGGACGAGGCTCCGCGACGCTACCCGGAGGCCTAGCCCTACCTGTTACACCGCGGCGTTCCTTCGGTTGCTGTCGTGTCTGGGGGAGGAGCAACGCCGCCCGTGCGGCAGGCATCGCCGGTCGAATGTCGGCC
>JAHEKN010000178.1 GCA_024638305.1 Gemmatimonadota bacterium
ACCTCGGGGGTCCGGAGTCGTGACCGTACTGAGTCCGAGCGTGGCCGAGCGGATCGCCCATTGGGTGACCGACCGTCGTGCCGAGATGACCGACTTTCTTGGAACCCTCGTTCAGGCCGAGTCGCCCACGGACGTTCCCGAATCCCAGGCACCGGTACAGGCCGCACTGGCGGAAGCCCTCGAGGGCGCCGGCCTCGACGTGCGCCGCATTCCCGGGCGGACCACCGGCGGTCACCTCTTGGCCATGCCCAGCCGTGCCAAGAAGGGCTCCCGCGGTCAGATAATGATCGGGCACTCCGACACCGTCTGGCCGATTGGCACCCTCGAAGAACGCCCCATCGAGATCAACGACGGCATTCTCAGGGGTCCGGGTGCGTTCGACATGAAGGGTGGGCTGACGCAGATCGTGTTCGCCGTTCGAGCACTTCGGGAGCTGGACCTCGAGCCGGCTCTGCCACCGATCGTGTTCGTGAACTCCGACGAGGAGATCGGGAGTCCGGAAAGCCGTCGCATCGTCACCCGTTTGGCGAAGGCCGTTGATCGAGCGTTCATCCTCGAACCAGCGATGGGGCCTTCTGGACGACTCAAGACCGCCCGCAAGGGCGTGGGCCGCTTCACGGTGACCGCGATCGGGTTGCCTGCTCATGCGGGCCTCGATCCGATGGCGGGCGCGAGCGCGATCCTGGAATTGTCCTACCTCGTGCAGAAGCTTCACGCGCTCACCGACCACGAGCGTGGAGTCACGGTGAACGTGGGAGTGATCGACGGCGGGGTGAGGCCGAACATGGTGGCACCCCGGGCTCGGGCGATCGTCGACGTCCGCGTGCCGACTCTCGGAGATGCTCGTCGGATCGAAGAGGCCATCCACGGTCTCGAGCCCGCCACACCCGGAGTGACCTTGGAGGTGGAAGGACGGATCGGTTCTCCACCGCTCGAGCGCACGCCCCGAAACCGAGCGCTGTGGGAGACTGCCCAGCGTGTCGGCGTGGCCTTTGGCCTACGTCTGGAGGAGGATACGGCTGGCGGTGGCTCCGACGGGAACACCACCAGCCAGTACACCGCCACGCTCGACGGTCTCGGCCCGATCGGTGACGGGGCGCACGCCACCCACGAGCACGTGAGGATCGATGGGATGTTGGAGCGCTGTGCCCTTCTGACGGGCCTGTTGCTCAGTGGGCCGGACGTTTCCGGGGAGGGGCAGTGACGGAGCGGCTGGCGCACCCACGGATCTACTCCTCGGTCACGCGGATCTCCGATCTCTCCGACGGGGGCTACGGAGTGCAGGCACTGGAACGCGAGTCGTGGGCGACGGGTGACTACGTGGTCGGCCGAGTACTGGACGGTTCCGGTGTTTCCTCCCACATCGAGTTGCCGAACGGGCGTCTGGGCAGCGTGCTCGTGGGACAAGAGGTCGTGGGTGCGCTCGGCACGCGCTTCGCGACCCTGGAAATCGTGGGAAGCTGGGAGGCGATCGAACCCGACGGCCGCATGGACATTCTGACCAGTGGTGGATTGATGGGCCGGACCACCTCGATGTCCGATCTCGCGAGCGTCCCCGTCCCGACCCGGTATGTCGGGCACGTGATCGTCAACGGTGGCAAGGCGACGATGAGGGACCATGTGCCGCCGGCAGGCACTGCCGAGTTCGTGACTCCGGTGGTGCTCGTGATCGGAACTTCGATGTCGGCGGGGAAGACCACGACGGCACGGGTCGTCACGAGGGAGCTCCGGGACATGGGCAAGGTCGTCATCGGGGCCAAGTTCACGGGGGCGGGTCGTTACAGCGACGTGCTGTCCATGCGTGACGCCGGGGCGGAGTACGTGCGCGACTTCGTCGACGTGGGGCTACCCTCGACCTGCGTACCACCTGCGGAGTTTCGTGTCGTCATGAAGGAGCTCCTGGCCGAGCTTGCCGAGCTTCAGGCGGACATCGTCGTGGCCGAAGCAGGCGCGTCTCCGCTCGAACCATACAACGGCGGTGAAGCGGTGGTCCTTTTGGGATCCAACGTTCGCCTGACGGCCTTGGCCGCTTCTGATCCCTACGCCGTTCTCGGGATCGTACAGGCGTTCGGATCGAAGCCGGATTTCGTTACGGGGCCGGCGACCAACACCGAGGCCGGCAGACAGCTCGTCGAGAAGCTCACGGGTATCCCCGCCATCAACGTGCGCGCGACCGAGTCCCTGCCGGCAATCAGGCGACTTCTGGAGGAGCGCTTTGCGCCCTGAGGGTCCGGAATCGGTTCCCGGGTACGAGATTCGGCCGTTCCGGACGCTCGCCGAGTACCGGGAGTGCGTGGAGCTCCAGGAAGCCACCTGGGGCAGCGGATTCTCGGAGCGGGTCTCGGTCGCGATCCTCAAGGTCTCCCAACGACTCGGGGGTGTGGCCTCCGGTGCCTACGACGACTCCGGCCGCCTCGTGGGGTTCGTGTTCGGCATGACGGGGTGGGAGGAAGGAGAGCCGGCGCACTGGTCGGACATGCTCGCTGTGGTGCCGGCACTGCGCGACACCGGGATCGGACGCACGCTCAAGTGGCACCAGAGGCGGGTCCTGCTCGAACGGGGCGTGAAGAGGATGTACTGGACGTTCGACCCGCTCGTAGCCAGGAACGCCCACCTGAACCTCAACCGCCTGGGCGTGGTGATTCGCGAGTACGCGGTCGACATGTACGGAGACACGGACTCGCCACTCCACCGAGGGATCGGGACGGATCGCTTCGTACCCGTTTGGCACCTGGACAGCCCGCGGGTCCTCGCCCGATGGGAGGACGAGCGGCGACGGCGAGCCGGCGAGCCCGCTGGGGCGGCCTCCGTACCGGTGCCGCCGGAGGAGATCACGTCGGTGCTCGACTTCGTCCGACACGGAAGCGGGATCGGGCCGGACGAGCCCCGGCTCGACCAGGACGCAGCGGTACTGGCGGTTTCCGTTCCCTCCGACATCGAGACCGTCCAGGCCGCATCCCTGGAAATGGCCGTGGCCTGGAGAACCGCGACCCGAGCGGTCTGCCTTCACTATCTCGATCGAGGCTACGAGATCCGGGAACTCGTGCGCGGCGAACCGTGTTCGCGTTACTTGATGTTCCGGGAGTGATTCGCGCACGCTCCGACACCCCGAACCGACCACGTCACCCATGCATATCGCCATCCTGGGCGCAGGACCGATCGGATTGGACGCGGCCCTGGCCGCTCACGAGGCCGGGTTTCCCTTTACGGTCTACGAGAGCGGGCGCGAGGTTGCGGCCAACGTTCGCGCTTGGGGTCACGTTCGTCTCTTCACGCCGTGGTCCATGAACCTGTCGGCGCGCATGAGGAATCGGCTTGGTGTGGGCACACCGACCACGTCCGACGAGTGCCCCACGGGGGTGGAGCTCGTGCAACAGGTCCTGTCCCCGGTAGCCGCTTTGCCCGACTTGGCCGCGAACCTACGGCTCGGAACCGAGGTCGTGGCCGTCTCCAGAGCCGGCCTGGTCAAGAGCGACGAGATCGGGACCGGCGCCCGGTCCAACCACCCGTTCCGGGTGCTGATCCGGGATGCGCACGGAGAGCGAGTCGAGCCCGCCGATGTCGTCCTCGACTGCACGGGCACCTACGGTCACCCCAATCCCACGGGGGACGGGGGCATTCCGGCCCCTGGTGAGCGCGGTCTCGCGGATCGGATCGAACGGCGGATCCCGGACGTGGCCGGGTCTCCGGAGCTCTGGGCGGGTCGGTCGGTGCTCGTCGTCGGTGCCGGACACTCGGCGCAGACCGCGGTTACCGATCTGCAGGCCTTGGCCGCCAGTTCCGCGGGCACGCACGCCACGTGGGTGCTGCGGAGCCCCGCCGGCAGGATCGAGCCGATCGAGAACGACCCTCTGAGCGAGCGTGCGCGCTTGACCGCGCGTGCGAACGAGATCCTGGCGGGCGGCTCACCGCACGTGTCCGTGTTGGCGGGCTGGGTTGTCGATGAGCTGCGGCCCGGGGGCGACGCCGTGGTCGTGATCCTGAGGAACGGCGCCGGCAGGCGGCGATCGGTCGAGGTCGACCGCGTGGTGTCCCTGACCGGCTCTGTCGGCGATCCTGCGATCTACCGACAGCTCCAGGTTCACGAGTGCTGGGCGACGTCCGGACCGATGAAGCTCGCGGCTACGCTCCTGGGCGAGGCGGGTGGCGACTGCCTACAGCAGACCAGCCACGGCGTCGCCGTACTCGAGAGCCCCGAGCCCCGATTCTACATGCTGGGATCAAAGTCCTACGGGCGGAACAACACATTCCTCCTGCGCGTCGGTTACGAGCAGGTGGGCGAGGTCTTCGACGAGTTGAAGGCTTCCACGGCCAGCGTTCCCGCCACCACTTCTGCAACGGCCACGGGGGCGACGGGGAGGGGCGACGAATGATCGAGCGCATCGAGCTCCGGGAGATCCATCTGGCTCTTCGCACCCGGTTCGAGATATCGAGCGGGTTCAAGGACACGCGACGGATCATCCTGGTCACGCTCACCGCGGGGGACCAGACCGGATGGAGCGAGTGTGTGGTTGGCGAAGAGCCCAACTACTCCTACGAGACCACCGATACCGCCTGGCATGTGCTCATCGATTTCCTGATTCCGGCCGTGCTGGGGCGAGACGTGGCGGAGATCGCCGCGTTCCTGGAGGCCACGCCCCTCGTGCGCGGGCACCGGATGGCCAAGGCGGCCCTTGAAATGGCCAGCCAGGACTGGGAGGCGCGCGGTAAGGGAATCTCCCTGCGGGACCAGGTCGGCGGGGTGAGCGACAAGGTGCCGGTGGGCGTGAGCATCGGGATCCAGAGCACGGACCAGGCGCTGGTGAGCACCGTCGCGTCCTACCTGGACGAGGGCTATCGCAAGATCAAGATCAAGATCAAGCCCGGGCGCGACGTCGACATGCTGCGCGCGGTGCGGGAGCGGTTCCCCGACGCGCCGATCATGGCCGACGCCAACTCCGCGTACCGCCTGAGGGACGCGTCCCACCTGCGACAGTTGGACGAGCTCGGCCTGATGATGATCGAGCAGCCGCTGGGACACGACGACCTGCTCGACCATGCGCGGCTACAGCGCGAGATCGAGACGCCCATCTGTCTGGACGAATCCATTCGCTCGGTCGGCGATGCGAAGCTCGCCCTCGAGCTGGGGGCTGGGCGGATAATCAACATCAAGCCCGGTCGGGTGGGCGGCTTCCGCTCGGCCGTCGCCATCCACGACCTCTGTCGGGAGCACCAGGTACCGGTCTGGTGTGGTGGAATGCTGGAGTCGGGGATCGGACGGGCGCACAACCTGGCGCTCGCTTCCCTGCCCGGATTCGTGATCCCGGGAGATATCTCCGCCAGCCGCCGGTACTGGGACCGTGACGTCGTGATCCCGGAGTTCACGATCGACGAGGGCATGATGGCGGTGCCAAGTGGCGTCGGAATCGGCGTGGAGCCGGACCTCGAGCGGATCGCCGCCCTGACCGATCGCCTTGCCACGTTCGAGGCGTAGCGGTCGCTAAAACGGGGTCGAACGGTTCGGTGTGACGTCACTGTCGCGCCCCGTCGAGGGCATGAGTCTTGCCCTTCGAGCAGCCCCCAGCGTTCCCCGTTGTCGAGGAAGGACACGTGCCCGGGATGCCAAACCGACGGAGATCCGCGTGAACATCGGCCCGGCCGCGCGTGTTCAACAGTCGGGAAGGGACGTGTGGCGAGGGGGTGTGCAATGATCCTTCCAAGTGTGCGGTCCACGTTCGGCCGTGACGACGCTATCCATCTGGTCCGCCTGATCGGTCGGGACGATCCCGAGATCATGGCCTCCGCCCAGGAGCGGCTGGACGTGGCGGGCCTCGACTCCCTGTTGGACGATCCGCGGGTCCTCAACGCCCTTCTCACCGACTCGGGCGTGCACTCTCCCCCGTCGCTGATCTTCTACGTCCTCGTCCGGCAGGCGCTGCTCGAGGGCGGGATCGACAACCGATCCCTGGCGGACTACGCCGCCACCCTGGTGGTCCGCTTCGGACAGGGTGGGAGGGCGTATCGCGCCACCGACTCGTCGGGCGATGAGTACCACTACCTGACTGACATCGTGCTTCACCTCGACGTGGCCGACGGTCGCGACAGCCTCCTCCTCAGCGCACACCTCGGGAACTACGCCCTCTGGATCTCGGGCCTGTTCCCCCAGTACCTCTCGGCACGGCGGCAGCGTCGTGGCGCCCCACCGCTGCGCTATTACGAGGAGATGGGGACCACCGGCTTCCGCATGGCGGCGGAGTCGTCGGAGGCGACCAAGCTCGGGGTCGACGACCTGTTCCGTGAGGTGGCGGATCACTTTCGGGGTGTGCGAGTGGCCCTGAACCGGGTCTCGGACCGCCACATGTGGCGCGGGAGCGGCGACCCCGTGGGGAGACTCCTCCGCGAGTTGGAGCAGCGGGCGCGAACGGAGGGCTAGCGAAGGCCCGGACTCCGTGGTCCGCTCCCCTCGCGGAGCTTTCTCAGGCACCCCGGACAGTATCGCCATCCCCGGCGCAGCGGCACGCCGCACACACACACGCTCCGGCGCGGGCGCCCACAGTGGGGGCAACCGACGGCATCGGCGGGCACCTCGCCGTCGCACGCCGGACAGGGAATCGACGCGCCCGGGTCGCCCTGCAGCGCGCGCATGACCTCGTGCGGCGTGGTCCGGCCTTCCGCCACCTGACGCCGTGCATCGTCGATGAGGAGCGACGACCCCTGCAGGGTTGCCAGCCGCCGCAGCACCGACGGGGAGGCCCCACCCGTGATCTCCTCGCGGATCGCGTCGGTCACGAGGAGGAGCTGGAAGACCCCGGTCCGCCCACGCAGCCCGTCGACGCAGTGCTCACACTCACGGTCGCGGGCCGAGCAACGCGTGCATATCTGCCGAACGAGTCGCTGAGCCACGACGCCGATCAGACCCCCGGCGACCAGGTAATCGGGCACACCCATGTCGAGCAGCCGCGTGACGGCGGACGGCGCATCCACCGTGTGGATGGTGGATAGGACGAGGTGACCGGTAACGGCCGCCGCCATGGCGATCCCGGCCGTCTCGGGATCCCGGATCTCGCCCACCATGAGGATGTCGGGGTCCTGTCGGAGCACCGCCCGGAGCAGGGTCGGGAAGGACTGTCCCACGGCCCTGTTGACCTGGACTTGGGTCGTGCTGGGGATACGGTACTCGATCGGATCTTCGAGGGTCACCACGTTCTGGGTCGAGCGATCGAGCTCGAGCAGGGCCGCGAACAGGGTCGTGCTCTTTCCGCTCCCGGTGGGTCCCGCGATCAACACCAGGCCCTGACGCGAAGACAGGAGTCTGCGGAAGCGGATCAGATCCGTGTCGGCCATGCCGAGGTCGCCCAGTCCGTTGGGCGCGCCGCGAGGATCGAGCAGCCGGAGCAC
>JAHEKN010000179.1 GCA_024638305.1 Gemmatimonadota bacterium
GATCCTCATCAGATCGTGACGATCGATGCGGAGAACCGTTCGACCCTCCGGGAGGGCATCCGTGTCATCTCGGCACTGCGCGACTGCGTGGAGCTCTCCGAGGGAGTGCGGATTCCGCTCGTCTGGTTCGTGAAGTTCCAGCGCACCTGGGACGAGTACCTGGGAATCGATTCGCCCGCTCACTTCCGCGGAACCGTCGAGGACTGCTTCGACGGATTCGCGATCGCAAACGCTGAACTGACGGAGATGCGAGACCGCGGAGATGAGATCGGCTGGCACTACCACGCAACCGGGTTCGTTCACCGGGAGGACTTGGCCCGTGAGCGACGGGTCGAGATCCTGGACGCGGACCTGGTCTCCTGCGGACGGGCCATCAAGGCCCGCCATCCCGAATTCGACGTGCGCGCATTCCGGTTCGGTTGGTTCTTCGTCCCGGACTATGGAGCGTTCCGCTCGCTCGCCAGCGCCGGCATCGAGGTGGACGCGTCGGTGAACCCGGATCGGGTAGAGGGCACGCCCGTAGCCAGTCATTCGGCCACCTACCTGGCACCCATCACGGACCGCCCGCGCGTGGTGGACGGGGTGTGCCTGGTGCCCTTCGTGAACACGGTGCTGATTCACGACTGGAACGTGATCCCGCACGAGGTGAGTTGGAGATCCTACGATGCACCCAAGGCGGAGGGCCGGAAGGCGGGGTTCGTGGCAGACCTGAGGCGCCGGGCCAGCCGACTCGAGGAGAGCGGCGGCTCGTTCGTAACGTACGAGGGCTATCGCCAGTACGCGGACACCGGCGGTGACCCCACGGCGCCCAAATCGTCCCGGAGTGGCTAGCCGAGTCGGCTCCGCAGCCGGTCGAGCCAGCCGCGGTCCCGGAAGGCGCTCAGACCGAGCGTGCAAGAATAGCAAGGGACGGTCTCGACGATCTCGGATACCTGGCGAGTCCGGTCGTCGCGCCCGGGCACGGGCCCCCGATCCGGACCGGAAAACAGGCTCCCCACCGTCACCCGGTTACCCGCTCGGAACAGGGCGTCGTGCATCGCGCGAAGGGCACTTCTGCGGTCGAGCCGCACGATCTGGATTCTCCCGGGCTTGCCGGAGACGTCCGGGAACACGATAGCTCCGACCGGCGCGCTGGCGGTTGCCCGAGCCCCCGCCAGTGCGCAGAGCTGGGCGGGGCTCAACGTGTACTTGGTGCCCTGCCAGGGTCGGACGACTCCGCGGGGCCGCTCGGCCGCCTCGCCCACGGTGAGCGTGGGGAAGAACCCACTGGCCGCGATGCGGGCCCGCGTTTCCTCTGGAAGCCCGGGGCCCTCTGCACGAAGGCTCGCGATGGTGGGCAGCCCGCGGGCCAGGGGGCGGGACCCGCTCGTCTGAACGACGACCCTGTCGTTGGCCAGGTAGCGTACCGGACCAACCGACCCGGTCGCTCCCGAAGCCTCCTGTGCCGACCCCAGCGCATGCAGCAACAGGGAGGTCTTCCCGGAGCGCTTGCGCCCGGGCATCAGCACGGCCCGTTTGTCCACCTCGAAGCCGGCCGCATGCAGGAGGAGGTGGCCAGCTTCGAGCGCGCCCCGCATCGCTCGCTCCCGGACGAATCGCATCAACATGAACCTGGCGTAGGGCCCTTCCCGGCCCGCCACGATCCGAACTCGACGGTCCGTGGAGCTCACCTCGCAGGCGGCTTCGCTCCGCGGATCCCAGAGCGTCGTGGCACCGGCTCCCTCGAAGAGGACGGGAAGGCGCTCCGTGCGCGTGTCCTGGTGGAAGACCGTCCGCAGCCTCCGCCGTCCGCGCTCCCTTTGCCGCAGGAGCCTCGCCCGCAGGCGATCGTCCCGCTCGAAGTCCACGGACCACTCCGCCGAACCCGCTCGGCGTGACCAGAACGAGGGCCTCAGGAACTCGATCAGCCACTCGAGATCGGCGTGGTGGGAACACGAGACCGAGGTCGAGCTTCCGGGAAACCTGAACACGCGTCGGCCGCCGGACATCAGCGCGACTCCGGGCTGCCCGCGTCGACCCCATCGACCACACGGAGCAGCGCGGCGAGGGGCACTCGGGCCCCCGTCGTCTGTCCCGCGACCCGGAACGCGGCGGCCTCGGCGAGCGCCTGGATCATCCAGTAGTCGCGATGCTTCTGGAACGGTGTGGGGTCGCCTGTGCGCCGGTACCCCTGCCAGAATGCCTCGGCCGCTCCCCGAAGCGGCCACCGGTAGGACGTGCGTGCCAGGTCGAACGGGAGAGCGTCGATGGTCAGGTTCTCGTTGTCGATCATCGTGAGCTCACCGTCGTCCCCGACGATCAGATTCTCGGGGCAGACGTCGCAGTGGACCAGTCCGGCCGGCGGGCGGCCAGCCGGCCTCGATTCACGCGCCCGTGCGAGAGCGAGGTCGCGGAGTTCGGCGGAAAGAGCGCCTCGCGCCACGAGTAGCGACAGGTTGGCTTGGAGGCGATCCGCCCACGCGTCCTGCCGAAAACCGTACCGTTGGGCCAGTTCGGTCGGAACCGGTGTGCCATGGAGCGCCGCGAGCATGGCTCCGGCCCGACGAAGCACCGCGTCGTCTCCACCGTCCGGCGCCGATCCGTCGACCCACTCGGTCAGGAGCGCGGGGCCCTCCCTCCCGAGTAGCGCGGGCGCATGCCGCGCATCGAGCAGCGTATGGAGCGCGGCCACCCGGCCGGCGGACTCGGCGTCCCGCATGATCCGTCCCTTGAGCGAGCCACCGTCCGCGTACGTGAGCCGGAAGCTGGCTCGGCCGGACCGTTCGGACGGCAGCTGGGTCAGGACGATAGCCCGCACCGGCGCAGCCCGCCTGGACGTGGCCAGCGACCAGAGCTCCGCACCGATCAAAGATCGGAGGCCGCTCTCACCCTGGTCAGGAGGACTCATGGGCCGCCGAACCGCTTTGGACGCGCCGTCTGCGAAGCACCCGGGTAGCCACGAGGCGGCGCACCCGATTCCAGGCCGTGCGCGGCGGGCGTCCCCAGGCCATCTCCCAAAGCGCGTCGCTCCAGATCTCCCCGACCCCCCGCCCCCACGAGCGTGGCCGCGCGTAGAGGTCCACGATCTCCGGCCCGAGCCCGGCCGAGCGGAGGGAGCGGCGAGCCCAGAGGCTCCGTTTGGGCCACACACGCTCGACCGGCTCCGGGAGCGGAAACGGGAACACGGCCCGCGCTCCCTCGAGCGCCGCCGTGAGTGCCCCTCCCACGCCCCATCGCCGACCCAGCTCCGCCAGCTTAGCCGAATCGATCTCCCCGCCCCAACGCTCCAGGATCCACACGACATCCGCCAGGTGCAAAAGCCGATGCTTCTTCCATCCGCCCTCGAGCGCGTGCACCGCGCAGTGCAGGAGCGTGGCTTCGCGGTCCAGTGCCTGGACCGGCAGGCCGCAGAGCTCCTGCTCGATCGCATGCGCCCAGACCTCGGACTCGCTGGCCTTGGATTCCCGGGGGACGAAGATGTGCCAGTGCACCTCTACGGGGAGCCGGGGATCACCCTCGGCCAGGACGTAGAGGTAGTGCCTGTGGAAGCAGGCCATGGCACGGCGTGCCTCAGCCTTGGATCCTCGTTCCTCGCCAGGCGGTGCCGCGTGCAGAAACCATTTCGGCAGATCCTCGTGTACCTGCGGCGAGGCCCAGAAGTAGTACTTGCGGGCCCGGAGCGCCCGATCCCAGTCGTCCACGCGTTCGCGCGGCACAACGATGTCCACGTCGCCGAACGCGCGCAGCGCGGGAGCCCAGACCTTCTGAGCCAGCAGGCTGCCCTTGATCACGAAAAACGGGCTGGCAAGCTCACGTGCGATCTCATCCACCAGGGCGAGCGTGCGTGCCGCCCGCTCGGACTGCCTCAGCGCGAGGCGACGCTCCTCGCTCACCGCTTCACCGACGGCAGCCGGCAGGCGGTCCAGAACGCCAGAAGACCGGAGCCGTTCGGCAAAAGCGCCCGCGATCTTGTGGTGCCGGGCATGCTCCAACATCCACGACCACGGAAGCTCCGCCCAGTCCCGCTCCAGGCGCGCCTCCCACGCGCGGCCGCTCGGATCCAGTGCGGAGAGGAGTGCGTCCCGGGCCGCCGTCACCGCGGTAGGGTTCCCATCACTCGGCGCCCGCGCCACCCCTACCTCTCCACGACCGACCACTCGTACTCGAGCAGTGCATTGCCTCCCCCTGGCGGGGGGAGAACGCCCCTCCCGTAGAAGTCTCCGTCGAGGACGTAGAAGCTTCCACCATTGGGAACGGCATGAAGCACCGACTCCGCGCTCTTGCACTTGAGGCCCAGGCTGTACCGCCCCGGGAGCAGCGGTAGGCGCGGCATGACGCACACGAACTCCCCCAGATCCGGAATGGAGTCGAACGGGTCGGTGACACAGGCGCTCTCGCACTGCGCCACCGCCATGCGTCCGTGGCCGTAGATGGTGATGCCGATGGACAGAGCCGGCGGTGGGCCCCGCTCGTCACGCTCGAACCCGACCGCGAACCGGACGGGCTGGCCCGTCGTGAACGTCGGCACCTGGGCACCGTCTTCGTCCAGCAGGCGAACGTGGGTGAGTCGCAATCCCTCACCGGTTCCGTGCTGGGGGCGTCCTTCCAATGGGAGTAGCCCGTCCTGCACCTGGTCGGAATGGAGCGCCTTCTTCTGGTACGCTTCGACGATCTCGGGTGCGGGCCCAATCGCCTGCATGACTCCCTTGTGCAACCACACGGCTCGATCGCAGGTGGAGCTGATCATCTCCAGATTGTGCCCCACGAACAGGACCGTCCGCCCGGATTGTGTGACCGCGGAGATGGCGTCCAGGCACTTCTCCCGGAAGCTCGCGTCCCCAACCGCCAGAACCTCGTCCACCAGCATGACTTCCTGGCGCAGGTGCAGGGCGACCGACATGCCGAGCCGAACACGCATCCCGCTGGAGTAGTACTTGAGAGGGGTGTCGATGAACTCGCCTATCTCGGCAAACTCGACGATCTCTTCGGTCTGCTCGCGAATCACCGAGCGCGGGATCCCCAGAACCGTCCCGTTCAGGAGGATGTTCTCCTGGCCGGTGAGCTCCGGGTGGAACCCGGTTCCGACGCTGAGCAGCGAACCCACCCGCCCGCGGATCTCGACCGTCCCCTCGGTCGGGCGGGTAATGCGAGAGATGATCCGCAGCAGCGTGCTCTTCCCCGCCCCGTTCGGGCCGATCACGCCCAGCACCTCGCCGTCGCCGACCGTGAAGTCGATGTCCTTGAGGGCCCAGAAATACTCGTAGGGTGTCTTGCCCCGAAGGAGCTCGATCAAGCGCCCCTCCTTCTGGGCTCCCCGGCGGAACTGCTTGCCCAATCCGGACACGCGGACGTTTCCGGGCTTCATGGTGTCACCACCCTCGAGAGCGCGGCGCACACCAGCGGCAACACGACAGCGTCAGGCGAGATCGACAACGGACTGCTCGGTGCGGAGAAACACGAGGGAACCCAGGAACAGCACCACCACGGTGGCCAGGGCCGACCACAGCATGAGGACGTCCGGCGGCCGGCCCGTTCCGATGAGCGCCCAGCGCGAACCCTCCACCACCGCGTTCATCGGGTTGGCCTGGTAGAGGGTCTGCACCCACTCCGGCACGCGACCCTGGAGAAGCGTGGCCGAATAAGCGACCGGGGTCCCGTAGAACCAGAACTGGACCAGGTACTTGACGAAGTTCGAGGTGTCGCGGTAGTGAGCCTGGAGCGGGCCCAGGAAGAACCCGACGGCCAGCGCGGCGGCCATGGCCAGGCCGAGGAACGCGGGCAGCACGAAGATGCGGGGCGTGAAGTCGACTCCGTACACCAGCATCATGAGCAGCAGGATGCCGAACGAGAGCGAGAAATCCACCAGGGCCGTGACCACTTCCGCAGCGGGAAGAATCAGCCGCGGGAAGTAGACCTTGGAGATGATGTGGTGATAGGAGACCAGACAGGTGGTGCTCCGGTCCACGCCCATGGCGAACAGCTCCCAGGGGAGCAGTGCCGTGTAGGTGAACAACGGATAGGGCACTCCGTCGGACGGCAGGCCGGCGAGGTTCCCGAGCACGACGCTGAATATGACCATCCGCATCAGCGGATTGATCACGAACCAAAGGGGTCCGAGGAGCGTTTGCCGGTACCGGCGTGTCACGTTGCGCCACACCAGGACCCACAACACGGACCGGTGCCGCCAGAGCTCCGCGAGGTCGGGAAAGGTCACTCGGGCGGGCGGCGCGATCACGTCCACCGGGACCGCGGGCCCCGCGGAGACCACGTCGTGCCCGGACCCACCGGACTGAGTCACTCTTCGCGCCGGCGGTGAAAATACGAGGCGGCCCACTCGTGCAGGTCGGGCCGATCCGTGGCCCATCGCCAACACCCGCTTGGCTCCAGGGTCAGGTCCCGCTCGGGATCGAACTCGGTCGTGCGCAGGATGTCCAGGCGGCCCTTGTATTGTCGATCGCTCTGGTTCCCGTGCCACAGGTGCAGTACCCGTCCCGGAACGTACATGACACTGTCCTGCACGTCCTCGTGAAACGCGCGACCCCAGCGCTCCATATGCCGGAGCATGGCCATGGAAAGCCGCCGGCACTGCCAGTTGCGGCCGCTCCAGAGATCTTCGTCACCGTACATGGCGTGCGCGATCACGAAATCGCCGTTCCCGAGAACCTGGGCATCATACAGGCCGTGCCGCTCCAGGATCGAGCGACGAGCGGCCCAGGCGAAGCCAACGTGTCCGTGCTGGTAGTAGTCGAGCAGCGCGGCCCGCCGGTCCGTCACTCGTGTCATACCGTACGCCATGCCGTGGAGCCACTGACCCTCCGAGTTGCCCTGCTCCCAACCGGTGGCGTCCTCCGGTAGGGTGTCCTGTCCCCGTCGCAGCCAGTAGGCCGATTGGAACGGCTGCACCACGCAATAGGTGTCGAGCAGCCGCGCGGTCTCCCGAACCCAGTCGCCGTTCTCGAAGATCAGGTCCCCGTCCACCCACGCGACCTTGTCGCACGCGGGCGGCAGATGCTCCACGCCCACGTTCAGGAGCCGCTCCTTCTGCCAGAGCACGCTGTCGGAGCGTAGGCGGACGACCCGTTCGGCCCAGTCGTCGGGGACTTCGTGAGGGGTGTCCCCGAAGGCCAGCTCCACCACGAGCAGCTTGAGCCCCTGCGCGCGTACGCCGTCGGTGAAGCGCTCCAGATTCTCGACCTTGTTGCGGTACCCGGCCGGATTGAAGATCGCGACCACCCCCCAGAGCTCTCCGGAGAGCACGGTCGGGAACCGGGGCACATTGGCCGCGCGGGGCTCGGCCGTGGGCCCCTGTCCGTCGTCGGTCGCTTCGGTGGTGCGCTCGCTCAAGGAGGGTTCGTCCGTCGTGGTGGCTCGTGCGTGGATGGCGCCA
>JAHEKN010000180.1 GCA_024638305.1 Gemmatimonadota bacterium
ACGATGGCCGCGTGCGAGCCATGCTCGACGAGCGCGGACATCCGGTCGAAGAGGTCGGTCCCGGCATCCCCGTGCAGATCCTGGGGTCGGGGGCGTGCCGCAGGCGGGCGACACGTTCGTTGCCATGGACGCCTTGAAGTCCGCCGAGATCGCGCAGAATCGGCAGCGCCTGGACCGCGAGAAACAGCTCCGCATTCGTGAGCGCGGGATCAAGCTGGGCGACTTCTCGCAGCTCCTGGCGGAGGGCAAGCTCAGCACCCTACCGCTGATCATCAAGGGTGACGTGGACGGCTCCGTGCAGGCTCTTTCGGACGCGCTGGAACAGCTCGGCACGGAAGAGGTTGCCGTAGAGATCATCCATCGGGGCGTCGGAGCGGTGAACGAGTCCGACATCCTGCTGGCGGAGACGGCGGGTGCGGTGATCGTGGGCTTCCGGGTGCGCCCGGATCCCAACGCGCGTGCCCTCGCCGAGCGGCAGGAAGTCGACATCCACACGTACGACATCATCTACGAGGCGGTCGAGGAGATCCGCTCGGCGCTCGAGGGCATGCTGTCGCCCGAGCAGCGTGAGCGGGTGCTTGGATCGGCCGAGGTCCGGCAGACGTTCAAGGTCACGAAGGTCGGGACCATCGCGGGCTGCTACGTGACGCACGGGACGATCCAGCGGAACTCGCGCGCCCGCTTGGTCCGGGACGGCATCGTCGTGTACGACGGGGAGCTCGAGTCGCTCAAGCGCTTCAAGGACGACGTGAAGGAGGTCCGCGAGGGCTTCGAGTGCGGCATCGGGATCAAGAACTTCAACGACGTCAAAGTGGGCGACGTCATCGAGTGCTTCGACGTCACCGAGGTCGCCCGGACGCTCGACTAGTGCACCGGACGCGCGTTCCGCCCCTCCGTGTGCGACGAACAGTGGGCACGGTCCGCTAGTGGTTGGACGGGCCGAGGGCGCCGGGCGCTGACCATGGGGAACCGGCGCTCGAGAAACGACGGTCCGGTGACGGTGCGGGTCGTCACGTTCCGGTTGACCATTCCGGACGCCCGCAGCCTCAAGGAGAAGCGGATGGTGCTCCGTTCGCTCAAGGACCGAATGCGCACGCGCTTCAACGTGTCGGTGGCGGAGACCGGGCTCCAGGACACCTGGGATCGGGCGCAGCTTTCGGTGGCGTTCCTGACGCCGGACGGAGCGTCGGCCGATCGCACGGCCGAGCACCTGGACCGGTTCCTCGACGAGAGCGGCCGCGCGATCATCACAGACGTCACCACGGAAACGTTCAGGCAGCCGTAGATGGGCCGACGCGTCCCCCGCCTGAACGAGCAGCTGCGCCGCGAGGTCGCCGAGACCCTCGCGCGGCAGGTGCGGGACCCACGGGTGCTCGGCGTCACCGTGACCGGCGCCCGGGCCTCTCCCGATCTGGACCTGGCCCGGATCTACGTGCGCCTCTCGAGCCAGCCGGAGGAGCACGACCGGCAGCTCGAAGGCCTGGAGGCGTCCGCCGCGTTCATCCGCGGGGTGCTGAGCCGCAGGCTCCGTTTGCGCCGGGTACCGGAGCTGCGCTTCGTGCCCGACCACACGCAGGAGTCGGCCGCACGCATCGAGGAGCTCTTACGGTCGGTGCGTCCGCCGGCCCCCGACGGTCCGATGCCCGAAAGCGGTGAGCCCGACGCCGAGGACCCCGGCTCCTCGTCCGACGATCCGATGTCCGACGGCTCCGCGTCTGCGGGACCCGATGGCCCGGAGGACGACCGGCCTTGAATGCCGCGCCGGCCGGCCTTCTGCCGGTGGACAAGCCCGCCGGCCCCACGTCGCACGACGTGGTGGCCCGCGCCCGCCGCGTGCTGGGCACCCGTCGGGTCGGTCACGCGGGCACGCTCGACCCTTTCGCGACCGGGCTGCTCCTCCTGGTCGTGGGGTGGGCCACCCGCCTGGCCGAATACCTGAGCGGTCTCGAAAAGACGTACGAGGCCACCGTCAGGCTCGGTTCCGTGACCGACACGGACGACAGCACCGGGACGATCGTGGCCACCCACGATCACTGGCGAGACATCACCCCGGAGGAGATCGCCTCGGCGGCTGCCGGCCTGGTCGGAGAGATCGACCAGGTGCCCCCGGCCTACTCGGCCAAGAAGCGTGGCGGTGAGCGGGCGTACGCCCGGGCCCGCCGCGGTGAGCACGTGGCGCTGGAGCCCGTGCGGGTGGTGGTACGCGAGCTCCGGGTGCTCTCCGTCGCGCTACCGGACGTGGAGGTCGCCGTCCGCTGCTCAGCCGGCACCTATGTGAGGGCCCTGGGGAGGGACCTGGGCGAGCGCCTGGGGGTGGGCGGCCACGTGCACGCCCTGCGGAGGACCGCCATCGGTCCCCTCCGGGTCGAAGACGCGGTGACGCTCGCCTCGCTCGACGGCGCCGACGCCACGGACGCGGCGGGCGCGGCGGGCGCGGCGGGCGCGGCCGAGCGCCTGCTGGACCCGCTGGTCGGCCTCGGACACCTCGTGCGGTTCGAGCTCGACGTGGACGAGGAGGCGCGCTTGCTGCACGGTCAGTCGGTGGAGACCGGGGCCCGTGAGGTCCCCCCCGACGGGCCGGTGCTCGCGGTGCGGGAGGGACGGCTGGTCTCGGTGGGTCGCGTGGAGGAGAACCGCTTCCGGCCGAGCAAGGTGTTTCCCGCAGAGGGCCGGACGTGAGCAACCCATCGGGACGCGGGCTGGACGCGTCGGGCGGTGACCCGTCGGATGGGCCCCGGCAGAGCCCCGCCGCGGACTTCGCCATAGACCCCCTTCTCCCGCGCCCGTTTCCCGCCGATGACGCGGGGACGGTCGTCACGGTGGGCACGTTCGACGGCGTGCACCGCGGCCATTGGGCGGTTCTCTCCGAAATCCGGGAGCGGGCTCTCGCGAGCGGCCGCCGCAGCGTGTTGGTGACCTTCCACCCCCATCCGCTCCGAATCGTGAGACCCGAGGCGGCCCCACCCCTGCTGACCACGTCCGAGGAGAAGAAGGAGATCCTGGCGGAGAGCGGCCTCGACGCTGTGGTGTTCCTCCCCTTCACGCCGGTGCTCGCGCAGTACGAGCCGGTGCGCTTCGTGGACGAGATCCTCATCGGACGGCTCGCGGTCTCGGAGCTGGTAATCGGGTACGACCACGGATTCGGCCGGGGGCGTTCCGGGGACGTGACGACCCTTCGCGAGATCGGGAGCCAGCGCGGCTTCCGTGTGGACGTGGTGCCGCCGGTGGACGTGGAGGGCGAATCGATCTCCTCCACCCGGGTGCGGGCCGCGGTCGCGGCGGGCGAGATGTCCGCGGTCCGTTCGGCGCTCGGCCGACCCTACGCCCTTCGGGGCCTCGTGGTCCGAGGGGACGGGCGGGGACGGACGCTCGGATTCCCCACGGCCAACCTCCAGGTGCTCGGAGCGGACAAGCTGGTCCCACCACCGGGGATCTACGCGGTGCGGGCAGCGCTCCGGACCGGCATGCACGCCGGAGCGCTCCATGTGGGGCCAAGGCCCACGTTCCAGGGCTCGACACCGACCATCGAGCTGCACCTCCTCGACTTCGACGCCGACCTGTACGGGGAGCGTCTGCGGGTGGATTTCATCGAGTACCTGCGGCCCGTGGCGCCCTTCGACTCGGTGCAGGCCCTCGTCGAGCAGATGCGTAGGGACGTGGACCAGGCGCGCGCCGTCCTCGCGGGAGACGCCTGACCGCGATCGGGACAGCGGACACCGGTACGCGCTTGCCCGGTACCGCTTTGGCCGCGGTTTTGCTATCCTTTGTGGCTAAGTGAGGAAAGAGGCAAAAGGCGACACCCGGCTGGAGCGTCCAGCCGACCCTTCCTGCTTCCCCTGCAGCCAAGACTCTTGCGGAGGCTCGATTGTCGATGGGTATCGACAAGGACTCGATCATCAAGAAGTACCAGCTCCACGATAAGGACCGTGGAAGCGCGCCCGTCCAGGTGGCAATCCTGACGGAGCGCATCAACTACCTCCGAGACCACTTCGACGCGCACAAGAAGGACCATCACAGCCGTCAAGGGCTGCTCAAGATGGTCGGGCGCCGCCGTCGACTTCTGGAGTATCTCAAGAAGAGCGACGTGGAGCGGTACCGGAGCCTCATCGCCGACCTCGGACTTCGCCACTAGTGGACCCCTGCCGCGGTCCGGTTGACCCGGTACGTCCATGACGAAGAGCGGGGGCACGCTGCCCCCGGTCGCGACAACCCCGCCGATCTCGCTGGCCGAGCGACGGACCTGGATTCGCCCTCGTACTCCGTCCGGAGTACGGGCCCGTCTGGCTCCGGCGCTGCCCGCATTTCGGCACAGATAGGAAAACAAAACACATGACACATCGAATCGAGCGTTCCTTCGCCGGACGCACCCTCTCGCTCGAGACGGGTCGGATGGCGAAGCTCGCACACGGCTCCTGCCTCGTGCAGTTCGGCGAGACCGTAGTTCTGGTCGCCGTCACGGCACAGGATCAGCCGACCCACCTCCCTTTCTTCCCGCTGACGGTCGAGTACCAGGAGAAGACCTACGCCGCGGGCAAGATTCCGGGCGGCTTCTTCAAGCGTGAGGGACGCCCGGGCGAGAAGGCCATCCTCTCGGCCCGCTCCATCGACCGGCCGCTGCGGCCGCTCTTTCCGGAGGGGTTCAAGAACGAGACGCAGGTTGCCTGCTTCGTCCTGAGCGCCGACCAGCAGAACGACGCGGACGTCCTGGCCCTGCTCGGTGCCTCGGCCGCGCTCAACATGTCCAAGATCCCGTTCCCGGAGCCGGTAGCGTCCGTGCGGATCGGCCGGATCCAGGGGACCTGGGTTCTGAACCCCACCTTCGAGCAGCTCGACTACTCGGACGTGGACATCATGGTGGCCGGCACCGAGAGCGCCATCACCATGGTCGAGGGCGGCTCCATAGAGGTGCCGGAAGCGGACATCCTCGCGGGCCTCAAGATCGCCCATGAGGGCATCCGCGAGCTGGTGGCGTTGCAGAAGGAGTTCATCGACGGGCACACGGTGCCCAAGATGGAGTGGACGTCACAGAGCCCGCCGGCGGACCTGGTGGCGCGCGTGACCCCGATGGCCGAGCAGCGGATTGCCGAGTCCATGCGCTTGCAGGACAAGCAGGAGCGCAACCAGGCGCTGGCGCAGGTGCGGGAAGACGTGCTTGGGCGCCTGTCCGAGGACGACGAGTTCGCCGAGCAGGCGAGCGACGTCAAGGACATCCTCCGCGGCATCGAGAAGAAGAGCATGCGTGCGCGCATCCTCAGCGACGGGGAGCGCGCGGACGGTCGCGGGCTCGACGAGATCCGCCCCATCACCTGCGAAGTCGGCGTGCTGCCGCGCCCCCACGGGTCGGCACTGTTCACACGCGGACAAACGCAGGCGCTGGGCGTGGTGACGCTGGGCACGTCGCGGGACGAGCAGCGCATCGACACGATCGATACGCCGGAAGAGACCAAGAAGTCCTTCATGCTCCACTACAACTTCCCGCCGTTTTCGGTCGGTGAGGCGCGTCCTTACCGGGGCACCTCGCGGCGCGAGCAGGGCCACGGCGCCCTGGCCGAGCGGGCGGTGCAGCCGCTGCTCCCGGCATACGACGACTTCCCCTACACCATCCGGGTCGTCTCCGACATCCTCGAGTCGAACGGTTCGTCCTCGATGGCTTCGGTGTGCGCCGCTTCGCTGTCCATGATGGACGCGGGCGTGCCGATCGGGGCAGCCGTGGCCGGCGTGGCCATGGGCCTGATCAAGGAGGGGAGCGACGTGGCCATCCTGACCGACATCCTCGGTCTGGAAGACGCGCTCGGCGACATGGACTTCAAGGTGGCCGGCACCCGCCAGGGAATCACGGCCATCCAGATGGACATCAAGATCGACGGGCTCACCATGGACCTCCTGGACGAGGCACTGCGGAAGGCGCACACCGGCCGCATGCACATCCTGGACATCATGGATCAGACTCTGGGCGAGCCGCGCGACGAGCTGTCGCAGCACGCTCCCCGCATCGTGTCCATCCAGATCAACCCGGAGAAGATCGGTGAGATCATCGGGCCCAAGGGCAAGACGATCCGCGCGATCCAGGACGAGACCGGCGCCACCATCGACATCGAGGACAGCGGGATCGTCAAGATCGCCGCGGTCTCGGGCGATGCCGGCCGCCGCGCGCGGGAGATGATCGAGGCCATCGTTCAGGATCCCGAGGTGGGGCGCATCTACGAGGGTCCGGTCAAGAACACGACGACCTTCGGCGCCTTCGTCGAGATCCTGCCGGGCACCGAGGGGCTCTGCCACATCTCGGAGCTCGAGGAAGGTCGGGTCGAGAAGACCGAGGACGTGGTGAAGAAGGGCGACATCGTCCGGGTCAAGCTGCTGGCCATCGACGAGAAGGGACGGCTGCGCCTGTCCCGTAAGGCCGCGATGGCCGAAGACGCGGCCCGGGCCGAGCAGTCGGAGCCAGCGGAGAGCAAGGAGGAGGCGCCGGTCGCCTGACGACCGGCCTCCCGACCTCTCCCATGATGCGGGAGTCCCGGCTCGACAACGGAGTGCGCGTCCTCACCGAGACGATCGAGGGCGTGCGCTCCGCCGCCGTGGGAGTGTGGATCCGACAGGGGTCCGCCCACGAGGACGCGTCGACGATGGGCGCGAGCCACCTGCTCGAGCATCTGGTGTTCAAGGGGACGGAGTCGAGGAGCCCGCGCCAGCTCGTCCAGGAGCTGGAGTGTCTTGGAGGCTCGATCGACGCGTACACCAGCCGGGAGCACACCAGCTTCCAGGCCCGGGTACTGGCCGACCACCTCCCGATCGCGCTGGACGTCCTGTCGGATCTGGTCCTTCGGCCCAGACTGCGGGAGGACGACCTCGAGCTCGAGCGCCGGGTCGTACTCGAGGAGATTGCGACCGTGGAGGACACCCCCGACGACCTGGTGTTCGAGATCCACGGGGAGATGCTCTGGGGCGGACACCCCTATGGCCAGTCCATCCTGGGCACCCGCGAGACCGTGGGTGCGCTGGGCGCGGGCACCCTGCGCGAGCTCAAGGAGGACCGATACTGCGGCGCCAATCTGATCGTGGCGGCGGCGGGTCACGTGGACCACGAACAGGTGCTCCGCCAGGTGCGGGAGCAGTTCGACGACGTGCCCGCGGGCAGTCCGGCCCCGGCGATCGGAGCTCCCGGTCCCCCGCGCGTCGGCACGGAGCGGATCACGCGCGACTCCGCGCAGACCCATCTGGTGTTCGGGACCATCACGCCCGGAATGGCGGACGAGCTTCGCTACGCCCTGGTCATCCTGTCGGCCGCGTTCGGGGGAGGGATGAGCTCCCGCCTGTTTCAGCGCGTGCG
>JAHEKN010000029.1:0-26625 GCA_024638305.1 Gemmatimonadota bacterium
ATTCTCGAACCCGCGCGCCCCGACCACCGGCGCAAGATTGCGGATCGCCTCACGGACTCCCGGCGCGTTCCGGTCGAGCGACGGCCGGAACCTGCCCAGGTGGCGAAACACGAATGGGAGCTGCACACCCAATTGGAGCACGCCGCCGACGAGCGCCCCCCACCCCATCGCATTCAGCAGGGACAGGTCCCGGTAGCCGAACCGGAGGGCCGCCGTCACCAGTGTGGTGATGATGGCCAGGTTCCAGAAGACCGGAGCGCAGTACGACACCAGGAAGCGCCGGTGGCTGTTGAGAACGCCCAGCGCCCATGCGGCGAGCACCAGCGTGGCTGTCATGGGGAAGAGGATGCGGATGAGCATGACCGTGGCGTCGCGCTGCACCCCTTCGAATCCGGGGATCACGAAGTCCACGATCCACGGAGCCAGCAGGGCTCCGGCGAGCGCGAGCGTACCGGCCACGACGGCGAGAAGGCCGAGCGCCGCGCCGGCGAAGCGTTGGGCCTCCTCGGTCCGCCCTTCGCCCAGGAACTCCGAGTAGACGGGGATGAACGACGCGCTGAGACTTCCCTCCCCCAGCAGGTTCTGGAGCACGTTGGGAAGGCGGAGCGCTGCGGTCCACGCGTCAGCCAGGACGCTGGTCCCGAAGTAGTTGGCGAACACCATCTGCCGGACGAGGCCGCTGGCTCTGCTCAACAAAATGCCCGCGGCCACCGCCAGGGCGCCGCGGGTCCGGGGCTGGCCGCTCACGCTCGGGTCATGCGTCGTCGGAACCCTCTCCTTCGGGCAGTGCCGCCGGCTTGGGGCGCTCCGCGAGCAGATTGTGCAGGAAGTCGCTCTCCTCGCCGAGGCGTTCGATCTCCTGACTCAAGCGCTCGACCTCTCCCTCGAGAAACAGGAGCCGATCCCCCGATACCTCGTCTCCCACACCGAGCTGCTTGCCCTCCAGGCGTGCGGCCAGTGCGTGACCGACGCGAGAGTCGAGGACGATCGCGAGGATCGGGATCAGGAGCACCAGGATCACGAGAAGCTGTACGAACATTGCGTCAAAAAGGTAGGGATGCGGGTCTGGAGGAGCCAGTTCCGCACTGATCCGCCTCCATCACTCGGGGAGCTGCACGCCCTGCTCGACGTGCTCCGCGACATGGTCCAATACGCCGGGCCCGTACCGCGCCAGGAAATGGAACACGTTGAGCACCCGGTCCTGGGGCCGGCCTTCCGGAAAGAGGTTGACGCGCGCCTTCTCGAGCTGCTGCCCGAGCGTGTCGTTGGCGCGCTTCAGTGCCGCGACGATCTTCTTCTCCGCCTCCTCGAACGCGTGGAGCGACTGGTTGCGGGCGTGGCTCACGGGCCCCTTGAGTGTCGGATCGATGTCCTTGACGCTGGCGAGCAGCTCGCCCGACCCAGACCCTATTGCTGCCCGGATCGACTTCAGACTGGATTGCACGGCCGGAGGGACCTCGTCCCGCGCCATCCTGGTGGTGAGCTCGTGGACCGGCGTCTCCAGCTCGGCCGCGCTGAGATTGTACTTCGAGAGGACCTTCTGGACCTTGCCCTCGATCAGGAGGGCCTGCGCACGCGGGAAGACGACCGGCATCGGCACGTCCAGATGCTCGTAGAGCGGTGAGTTCTGAGCGTAGTACGCGATCTCGCCGGGTCCGGCCACGTACGCGACCACTGGCATGGCGGCGGCTTCCGCCACGGGGCGGAGGAGCGCATTGGGGCTGAACCGGCCCGGGTCCCGGTCGAGACGGTCCAGGAGGTCCGCGAGCGGCTCCACCCGGTCGTCGGGGCCCGTCCGGATCCCCGCCTCCGATCGGAACAGCCGGGTCCGTCCCGCGGCGCCCGACTCGAACACCTGCAGCCCGCCCTCGAGCACGGGGACCTGAGCGTGGAAGCCGGCGACTTCCAGCTCGTCAGTCCGGCGCCGCAGCGCCTCCTCCTGCGCGGCGCCCTCTTCGAGAGACCGGCGTAGCACCGCCGCCGAAAGCCGCTTGATCGTCGGGTCCTCCGCCCGCACCAGGAGGAGCCCGCGCTCGCCCAGGAGCCGGTCCAGGAGCGCCTCGAAGCCGTCGGCCAGGGAAGCACCCTCCGGGTAGGCGTCCCGAACCCACTCGAGGCACTGGTCACGGAAGTCGTTCGGGATCAGCACGTCGGCGACCGCATCGAGCAACCGGTCGGGTGCCGCGAGCGGGACCTCGAACACCGATCGCTCGGCCGGATCCTCAGCCGCGATCGCGTCGATCCGGCGGAGCCGATTCTCGCGGTCCAGCAGGAACGCGTGCGATGCCTCCTCCCAGTCGTGGTCCTCCGACGCGATCCAGAACACGGGAAGGACGGGCCGGCCGAGCGTGCGTTGGAGCCGCTCGGCCAGGCTGATGGCCGTCAGAGCCTTGTAGATGGTGTACGCCGGGCCCGTCAACAGACCGGCTTGTTGACCGGTGGTGACCACGTATCCCCCATCCCGGACGAAGTCCTCCAGACGGGTGGAGTCGGCGGCAGCGCGGCCGCGAAAGGCCGGAAGCAAAGCTCTGCGGTCGGCCTCGCTCGTCCGGCGGTCGATCGCGGCCGCAACATCGCGATGCGTGTCGAGGCGGTCGAACGGCCCGCGGTAGAACGCGGCAGCGCGCTCCTCACCGCTCAGGTAGGCACGGGCGAGATCGCTCCCCAGGGGCCAGGAGATGTGGACGTCCAGGTTCAGGCGGGCCCTCCTCCATGGATCCACCGAGCGATTCGGCGGAGATGACCGGGTCGCGAGTTCCACCGGTATCCACCAATCCGGTGGGAAGGTTCCGGCCGTGGAGGCTCCTCCGGGCCCGTGGATGCCCGCCGCTCGGGGATCAGGAGGCCGGACCCTTGTGATAGGGCTCGCCTCGAAGGATGCTGCCCGCGCGATAGAGTTGCTCGAACAGGACCACCCGGGCCAGGTCGTGCGGGAGCGTGGCCGCGGAGAGGGAGATGGTGCGGTCGGCCCGGTCGAGCACCTCCTGCCCCAGCCCCCAAGCGCCGCCGAGCACGATGTCGACCGACGGATGGGCTGTGACCGAAACGCGCTCGAGCTGCCGGGCCCAATCGCGTGAGCTCCAGGGCCGTCCCGCGCGGGAAAGCGCCCAGAGCTTCCCCTCCCCGCTCGCCCGGCCCAGGATCCGGTCGCCTTCGGTCCGCACCACGGCCGGAGGATCCCCCCTTCCCTCGCGGACCTCGTGGACCGTGAGCTTCCAATAGCGCTCGGCCCGCGTGAGATAGTGCTCGGCCGCGGACCCCAACGGTCCCTTCACGCGACCCACCGCCAGAACCTGGACCCTCATGACGGGCTCGGCCGCGGCCGCTCGACAACCCCCGCGAGGCGCGCGCGCAGCTCAGCCTCGCGCTCCACCGTGTGTACGCCCAGCAGCAGCGTCCGCGCGCTGGCGTGGAAGCCCGGGAAGCGTGCCAGCTTGACGGCGTCCTTCTCCGTCAGAACCACCGTCCGGCCGTCGGCGACCTGCAGGATGGAGCGAACGTCTCCGTGGGCGTAGCGATGGTGATCGGGGAACGCCATGAGCTCAACGGGCTCGTCGAGCACCGAGCCGACGGTGGTGAGGAAGGTCTCGGGGGCGCCGATCCCAGCCACCGCGAGCACCGGGCCCGCTGGAGGTGCGGCGCTGCTGCCGTCCAGTTGCTGCCAGCCGGCCGCCCCTAGACGAATGGCGTGCACGGGGACCGCGGGCGCCCACTGTCGCACCCAGGAGCGCGCGCGCTCGATGGCCTCGCCGGCGGTGGGCGTATCGGCCCGGCCCTTGTCCGAGATGAGCACGACGTGCGCGCGGCGTAGGGCCTTGGGGGCTTCCCGATAGGGTCCGCGAGGCAGCATGCGGGCCGGCACACGATGGTCGCTGGTGGCCACCACCACCACATCGAGGTCCCGAGCGAGGCGCCGATGCTGAAAGCCGTCGTCCAGTACGGCCACGGTGGCACCGGCGGCCGCGGCCGTCTGCGCCCCCGTGAGGCGCGACGCGTCTTCCACCACCGGAACGGACGGGTACCATCGCCGATGCAGCGCCAACTCGTCCGCGAATCCGCGCACGATCACGGCCGGCTGGGCGCCCACGAGTTGGAGCGCGCCGACCACCCACCGGACGATGGGCGTCTTGCCGGTCCCGCCCACCGTGAGATTGCCGATGGACACCACCGGGATGGGCGCTGACCCCGATTCGAGCACCTGCGTGTCGTAGAGCCGGCTGCGCACGGCGACAGCACCTCGGAAGAGGAGCTCGAGCGGAGCGGAAAGCAGGGTCGCGGCCGCACCGAGCACGCCAGCGTCACCGCGCCACCAGGTCCGGACCCACGAATGGGCGCTCATGGGGCGGATCCCCCGGGGTCGAGCTCTTCGTCGCCATGACCACATGCCTCGGCGGCGGCCGCCACGCGCTCCATGGCGGACTGCACGCGCGCGAGCGCCTCCGACAGATCGTCCTCCGGTCCGACGAGTATCGGCTCGCCCAGCGCCACGAACACCGTCGAAAAAGGCTTCGGGATCCGAAACCCGTCCCAGCTCCCCATCCGCCACGCGCGGTCGCAGCCGGCGGCGATGGGCACGATGGCCGCGCCGGTCACCTGGGCCACCGTGGCCACGCCCTCCTTGGCAACGCGGGCTGGCCCACGCGGGCCGTCCGGGGTGATCGCCAGATCGGAGCCGGCCTCGGCGGCTTCGATGAGTGCCCGTAGGCCCCGCGAGCCACCCCGGGTGCTCGAGCCACGTGCGGCCCGGAGGCCCAGCGACTGCATGATCTGGCTGATGTACTCTCCGTCGCGGTGTTCGCTCACCAGCGCGGTGGCGTTGAGCGATCGGTACCGGTAGAGCAGCGGGAGCAGGTGGGCGTGCCAGAGCGAGAACACGAGCGGGGTCCCGGCCGCGCGCAGCGCCCAGGCGCTCTCGCCGCCCTCCTCCCGGAATCGCACGGTGGCAAAGAGCGCACGGATGGTTAACGGCCCGAGGACCCTCACGGCCCAGAGCGGCGGCTTCACGGCCGGCCCACCAGCGCAGTCATCCGCCCGCCCGGATCGTGGAAGGGGGTGCGCCCTCGAGCAACTCCACGGCAAGGTCTGCCACGCGCCCTGCGGCGCCGGGGGTTCCCAACCGGGCTCGCACGGAGGCCAGGCCCGCCAGTAGCTCCGACTTGGCCGGCTCCTCGAGCAGCGCCAACAACTCGTTGGACACGTTGGCCGCGGTGGCCTCGTGCTGGAGCAGCTCCGGCACCACGCGGCGTCCGGCCACCAGGTTGGCCAAGGCGATCGAGTCGATCCGGACCAGGCGCTTGGCGATCTGATAGGTGGGCGCGTTCGTTCGGTACACCACGACGAACGGGATCCCGGCGAGCGCCGCCTCGAGCGTCGACGTCCCGGACTTCACGATCGCCGCCGTCGCGTGCCGTAGCAGAGTCCGCCCATCGGTCACTTGTCGCACGTGGCCGGGCAGGTCGAGTGGCGGCAGTGAGCTGGCCCTGGCCACCGCAACCTGCAGGGCGGGCAGCCGCGATCGCAGGCGGTCCGCCGCTTCGAGCATCAGGTCCAGGTGGTGGTCGATCTCCTGGCGGCGGGAACCCGGAAGGAGAGCGAGCAGAGGGCGCTGCGAGTCCAGACCGTTCTCAATCAGATAGTCGGAGGTCACGTCTCCCTTCGCCCAGTGGTCGAGCAGCGGATGTCCCACGAACGTCACGTTCGCTCCCACCCTCTCGAACACCTCGACCTCGAACGGCAGTATCACCGCCAGCCGGTCCACGTCCCTTGCCAGCTTGGCGGCCCGCTTGGCCTTCCACGCCCAAACCTGCGGCGCGATGTAGAAGAGCACGGGCACCCCGGCGCGTCGGGCGAAGGCCGAGACGCGCATGTTGAAACCCGGGTAGTCGACCGGGAGCACCAGGTCCACGCCGCCGCCGCTGATGAGGTCCCGGACCTCGCCTTCCAGCCGCCTGAAGAAGCGGATTCTCCGGAGCACCTCGAAGAACCCCATCACCGCCAGGTCCTCGAGCCCAGCCAACAAGCGCACGCCCGCGGCCGCCATGTGGGGGCCGCCGGTGCCGACCAGGTCCACTCCCGGAATCCGGGCGCGAAGCTCCGCTGCCACGTCGGCGCCGTGCTCGTCGCCGGACACCTCTCCCGCCAGGAGCAGCACCGTGGGGGAGGGCTCCGCGGTCGAGCTCAGGGGCCGAAGCTCTGCGACAGGTACCAGATGGCCCAGATGACCAGCGCGAGCGCCAGCACCAGCTTCACCGGTCGGCGAGCGCCCTTGGCTGCGATCCAGGTCTTCTTTCTGTCACGCCGAACGCGTATCAGCGACATGGGCTTGGATGAGCTTTTCGATCTCGAGGGTCACCGCGAGAGCGTCGCGACCGTCCTGGCCGGAAACCGCTGGAGGGGCGGTCCCCGCGACCGCGTCACGGAAGCTCTCCAACTCTTTGTATAGCGGCTCCGCCCCGTCTCCCTCAATAGGGATACGCTCGATGAGCGTCTCGTATCCTCCGGCGTCGAGCAATGCAGCCAGGTCTACGTCCTGGCCCCCGAACGCCGGCAGCGTCTCTCGGAGCCGTAGGAACTCGCCCCTTCCAGCGGCCAGATCCAGGCTCAGATACCCCGACCGCTGGAACACGCGGAGCTTACGCATGCGCTCCAGAGAAACCCGGCTGGCGGTCAGGTTGGCCACCGCTCCGCCCTCGAACTCGAGCCGCGCGTTCGCGATGTCCACCGTGGGTGTGATCACCGGCACCCCGGTCGCAGCGATCGAGTGGATTGGGCGCTCCACCAGGGCCCGCACGAGATCCACGTCATGGATCATCAGGTCCAGTACGACGGCCACGTCCGTACTCCGAGGGACGAACGGCGCCAGCCGGTGCGACTCGATGAACAATGGCGTGTCGAGGTACTCGCGGGCCGCGCGCAGAGCGCCGTTGAACCGTTCGACGTGGCCAATCTGAACCACGCGGTCGGCGCGCTCGGCGGCGTCGAGTATGCGATCGGCCGCCTCCAGAGAGGGCGCGATCGGCTTCTCGACGAACACGTGCACTCCCCCCACCAGGGCCGCGAGCGCGACCTCCTCGTGGGACGACGTGGGCGTGGCCACGACGACGGCGTCGACCGCATCCAGCAACGCCGGCAACCCTGCGAACGCCCGCGTGCCGTGCTCTCCGGCCACGGCGGCCGCGCGATCCGGGTCGAGGTCGAACACGCCGGCCAGCAGGGCTCCCGGGAGATCAGCGAGGATCCGGGCGTGGTGGCGCCCGAGACTGCCGACCCCGACGACTCCGAATACGGGGTCGTCTCCGGGCCTGAGAGCGCCGTCCGCCCTCATCCCTGGATGATTCCGCGCTCGCTCCCGCGGATGAACTCGACGAACCGCCGCACTTCCGGGATTTGTTCGACCTCCGCCTCGACCTGCTCGAGCCCCTGGGACACGTTGAGCTTGGATGCGAACGTGAGGCGATAGGCCTTCTTGAGGGCGCTTCGTACCGTGGCGTCGAACCCGCGGCGCTCCATCCCCACGGTGTTCAGGCCGTAGAGCTTGCCGGGGTTGCCGGCGGCACGGCAGTAGGGCGGCACGTCCTGCGGGATGCGCGATCCGCCCCCGATGAACGCGTGGGTGCCCACGTGCACGAATTGGTGCAGCGGGGTGAGCCCGCCAACGATGACCCAGTCCTCGAGGACCACGTGGCCGGCCATGTTGGCAGCGTTGGCCAGGACCACGTGATCTCCCAGGATGCAGTCGTGGGCCACGTGGGTGTAGGCCATGAGCAGGCAGTCCGAACCGACCACCGTCTCTCCAGACGCCGCCGTTCCGCGGTTGACCGTGGCGTATTCGCGCACGGTCGTGCGGTCGCCGACGCGAAGCGTGGAGTGCTCGCCCTCGTACTTGAGATCCTGTGGGTCGCTACCGAGGACCGCACCATGGTGGATCCGGCAATGTTCACCGACGGTCGTGTCCCGCTCGATCAGGACGTTGGAGGCGATGTGGGTGCCCTCCCCGATCACCACGTTGGGTCCGATGATCGACCAGGGGCCCACGCGCACGCCCTCGCCGAGGGTGGCCGAGGAGTCCACGATGGACGCGGGATGTACGATCGGTTCCAGCCCGGTCGGCAGCGGTGTCGGGTCGATCACCGGTCTACGATCCGCGCCATCAGCTCGGCCTCGGCCACGAGTTGACCATCCACGAAGCCCTTGCCCCCGAACTTGGCCACGTGGCGCCGGAACTGAAGCATCTCGACCTCGAAGACCAGTTGATCACCAGGGGTCACCGGCCTCCTCCACTTCACTTTGTCGAGCGTCATGAAGTATACGACCTTTTCCTCTTGGTTCTGAACGGCGTCCATCATGAGGAGACCGCCCACCTGGGCCATCGCCTCGATGATCAAGACCCCAGGCATGACGGGATGGCCGGGATAATGGCCCTGGAAGAAGGGCTCGTTGATGGTGACGTTCTTGATGCCGACGATGCGCTTGCCGGACTCGAAGGCCACGATCCGGTCCACCAGGAGCATTGGATACCGGTGTGGCAGGTATTCCATGATCTTGCTGGCGTCGACGATGGGGGTGCCGTCCCCCATGCGCGCCCGCTCCTGGATGGCTCGGGCGAGCTGAACGTTGCCCCGGTGGCTCGGGCGCTCCGCCACGACACGCCCGGAGAAGCGGGCGCCGAGCAGCCCCAGGTCGCCAACGATGTCCCCGATCTTGTGTCGGACATATTCGTCGGGGAAGCGGAGGCACTCGTTCATCACTCCGTCCGCGTCGAGCACGATGGTGTTGTCGAGGGACGCTCCCCGTGCCAGCCCGCGAGCGATGAGGGCCTCCGCCTCTTCACGAAACCCGAAGGTCCTCGCCGGCGCCAGCTCGACGTCGAAGGTGTCGGGCGTCACCTCGAAACTTCCGAACTGCCGCCCGATGGACGGGTGCGCGAAATCGATCGAGGCCGCCACGAACAGTCCCTCGGCGGGAGCCGCCACATAGGATTCGTGGTCTCCCGCCTCCACGTGCACGGGCTCGCGGAGCGAGATGGTGCGCGCCGGCTGGTCCTGCTCGACCGTGCCGGCCTCGCAGATCGCCCTGCCGTAGTCCTGGAAGCTGCCGTCCCTGATGGGCGGCTCCGGCCCCGAGAGCTCGAGCAGGCAGTTGTCCACACGATGGCCGGTCAGCGCCGCCATCACGTGTTCGACCGTGTGCACGCGCGCTTCGCCGGCTCCGAGACTCGTGCCCAATTCGGTGCCGATCACATGGTCCAGATCGGCGGGGATGTCGGCGGCATCGGCGATGTCGACTCGGCGAAACACGACGCCGGAGTCGGGCGGAGCGGGACTCAGGGTAAGGGTGGAGGCGTCTCCCGAGTGCACACCGATGCCATCCAGGGTGATGGCTCTGCCTAGGGTACGCTGCCGAGCGGACTCCATCCGTTCAGGCTTCTCCGGGTCGGGGGATCGCCCGTCCGGGAGCCTATCCGGAGGGGCGGGCAAAACCGGGATAATGTAACATGGCCTTACTCCCCTCCCCTAATTGGCGCTGCCTTCCGTGTCGTCCTCGAGACGATCCACGCGCTTCGTCAGCTCGCGAACCGTCCGGATGAGCCCGTCCAGTCGAAAGAGCCCGGCGTGGGCCCGGAGGAACTGCGCCCGCGGCCGGGCCGGGATGCCCATCACCGTGTCGCCGTCGGGCACGGACTGGTATACGGCGGACTTGGAGGCGATGGTGACGCGGTTTCCGATGCGGAGGTGTCCCGCCACACCGGATTGACCGGCCAGGACCACGCCCACACCCATACGGGTCGAGCCGGCGATACCGGACTGCGCCACCAACAGCGAGTGCGCGCCCACATGCACGTTGTGCGCGACCTGGACCAGGTTGTCGAGCTTGGCTCCCTCCCCGACCACGGTCCGCCCGATCGATCCCCGGTCGATGCAGGTATTGGCACCGATCTCGACGTCGTCGCCGACCTCGCACATTCCGACGTGGCGGATCTTCCGGTGCCGGCCATCCTGGAGCACGTAGCCGTATCCGTCCACCCCGATCCGCGCCCCGGAGTGAACGATCACGCGCTCTCCCAGCACGGTTCCGTCGTAGAGTACGACGTGAGGGAAGATCACCGTGTCGGCTCCGATCCGTACGTCCTCGCCGACCACCACGTGCGCGCCGATGGAGACCGTGTCGCCCACCGTGGTGTTGGCTCCGATGACCGCATAGGGACCCACGGCCACGTCGTGCCCCAGCACCGCGGATGGGTGAATCACGGCGGTGGGGTGGCGCTTGGCCTGGCGGGGCTTCTCCGGATGGAAGTACTCGAGCAGGATGCGCAGTGCCCCATGGGCATCACCGACCACGACGCGCGGAGCTCCGGCCCCCCACGCGGACTCGACCTCCTCCGAGACGAGAAAGGCTGCCGCCTCGGATTCCCTCGCCTCGTCCAGGTAGCGTCGTGAGGCGAGCAGCCCCATCTCGTCGGGGGCGGCATCGGCGAGTGCGGAGACACCAACGATCGAGGTCACCGGCGGGCCCTCTGCCCGTCCACCAACCATCTCCGCGATCTCACCGAGCGAGAGCGGGCTTCCCCCGCGGGTCGGACTCCTCATGGCGCCTCTGCGAGCTGCCTGCGCGAATGGATGGGGCGGTGAGCCTCGGAGGATGGGTAAGAGAATGGGCCCACGAGCCGCAAGACTCGTGGGCCCGAGATCCCCTGCTCCCGGGAGATCCGGTTCAGCGTTCCGACCCGGCCTCCTGCGCGCTCAAGCGGCGGAGCACTTCCGGGGTGAGGTCGAGCGCCGGATCGGCGGCCAGGATGGCGCCGGCGGCCACGTCGAAGATCATGGCATACGCGCCCTCCGCCCGAACCGCCTCGATGACCCGGTTGATGCGCTCCATCACGGGCTCGACCAGCGCCTGACGCCGCTGGACCGCCGCGGTCTCGAGCTCCTGCGCCCGCCGCTCGTAATCCTGCTGTTTGGTCGTGATCTCGCTCTCGCGAGCAGTCCGCGCCTCAGCCGACATGGTTCCCGCCTGCTGCTGGTAGGCGGTGAGCATGGTCTGCAGCTCCGTACCCATGGCCTGAACCTCGGCCTGGTACTGAGCCATTTCACGATCGAACTGCGCCTGCGCGGCCCGTGCCTCCGTGGATTCCGAGATGATCTCCTGGGAATCGATGTAGCCCAACTTGGGCACGACTTGCGCGCTGCCGACTTGCGCGCACAGGAGCACCAGCAGGCCAGGAAGGACGTACTTCATCACTCGCATTATTGTCTCCCGCTCAGGGTCGGTCTTCGTGGGCAGGGTGTTCGGGTGCGCGTAGCGCGGCGTCAGAACCCGCCGCCGAGGCGGAAGTGCAGCTTCCAGCCCGGTTCGGTCTTGTCGAATCCATACGCGTAATCCAGTCCGAGCGGTCCAAAGGGGGTGACGATCTGCACACCGAAACCGGCACCCCGCAGCATCCGCGTCGGGTCTATCTCCCTCGGCTCAGCCCAGACGTTTCCGACGTCGTAGAACATGGACACCGAGAGGTTGTCGTTGAATCGGACGGCATACTCCGCGGTCATGGTGAGAAACGCGTCCCCCACCCGGCTGATGTCCCGGAACCGACTGCTGTTCCGAGCGACGTAGCCGAACGGCGTCACCGTGGTCTCGTCATATCCGCGCAAATTCTCCCCAAACTGTACACCGCCCATGAAGAAGCGTTCGAAGGGAAAGAGAGACGCATCGCCCACGACCACGCCGGTCTTGGCCGACAGTCCCAAAGCGAACCGGATCCCGCGCGGCCCGTCCCCGACCTGTCCGGTCGGTACCCACCACGACATCTCGCCGGTGTGCTTGGAGAAGTTCCCGGCGCCGCCGAGAATCCCGCCGGAGAAGGCGCTGTTGTAGCTCTGCATGGACCCGGAGGTCGGGAACAGCGGGTGGTTGAGCGTCTGTCGGGTGAAGCCCAGCGTGAACGTGCTCAGGACCCCGTCCGGCAGCCCGAACAGCGACATGTCGTCCGCGTTGTCGAATTCGTCGTATGTGGTGCGCGCCACCGAATATCCCAGAAACACGCGCGACCGGAGCGTGTTCGGGACGGGGAAACCCACCCGGATCGAGGAACCGAGCCGCTTGTAGCGCCCGTCGGCGAACGTGAAGAACCGGTTGCGGGCGTTGAACACGGAGACGGTGCCGCTCACGCGGCTGCCGCGGATGGCCGGATCCGTGTAGGACACGGTGAAGTTGTTGACGTAGCGGCCGAAGTCCCAGCGCAGGTGCCCTTCCTTGCCCTGGCCGAAGAGGTTGGGCTGATCGTAGCCGAGGAATCCGTTGACGCCGACGCCGCCTCCGACCGAGGTGCCGAAGTTGACGGATCCGGTTTGTCTCTCGGTCACGTGGAACGTGATGTCGACGTCCCCGTCTTCCCGCGGTTCGATCGACGGCGGATCGGGCGGCGTCTCGAAGAACCCCAGTGCGGAGATCTGCTGCCAGCTCTGGAGCAGCATGGCTTCCGAGTACACGTCTCCAGGCAGCACGAAGATCCGCTCTCGGATCACCTGGTCGTGTGTGAAGTCGTTGCCGACGATCTCGACTCGGTTGATGTAGGCCGGCTGGCCCTCTTCGATCCTCCATCCGATGGAGACTCCGGGCGGCTGGTCTCCCTCGGGCTCATGCGTCTCCATGAAGGGCGTGATTTGAGCGTACAGGTAGCCCTCGTTCCGGTAGAGCTCGCTGACCCGGTCGGTCGCGCCTTGGAACGCCACGGCGTCGAAATAGCGCCGGTCACGCTCTTCCGAGCCAAACCCCAGGCTCGACAGCAGCCCGCGCTGCTCCTGGGCGAAAAAGCCCTCGAGCTGCGTGGTGGGAAACCGTCGGTTGCCGACGATCGAGAAGTCGCGGACCTCGTAGCGCTGCCCTTCCTCCACGGCAATCTCGATCCGCGCTTTCCCGCTCTGCGGATCGACGAGGACCGTGTCCGACAACACCCGGAAGTCGAGATATCCGTTGGAGTCGTAGAGGTTGGCCAGGTTGCTCACCAGGTCGGCCTCGTAGGAGACCTGATCGAACGATCCCGGCCGGAACCACCAGAACCCCTCGGGCCGGGTCAGCATGGCGCCGGTAAGTTGCTCCCGGGATAGCGCCTCGTTCCCCGTGAACGACACCTGCGCCACCGTCACGCGATTGCCCTCGATGACGTCGAAGACCAGGTCGATCTGGCCGGCGACGTCCGGGACGGGCCTGCGCTCCTCATCGATGCGAGCGAACGGAATGCCCTCTTTGGCGAGCTCCGAACGGATGAACGTGCGCGCCTGCGCCGCCGCCACCGGCGAGTAGGGAGCACCCGGGATCATGCCGGTCGTGTCCTGCACCTCGCCCGGGTCCACATTGACCAGGCCTTCGAACCGCACGGTCCGCAGAATCGGCTGTTCCTCGACCTGGAGGATCAGCAGGACGGGCTGGCCCTGGATCCCACGAACCAGCACGGTGACATCCGCGAAATGTCCGGTGGACCAGAGGTTCTTGGTGGCCGTCTGGATGTCGCGGAGACTGATCTCCTCACCCGGCTGTATGCCGAACGTCGACGAGACGACGTTGTCGGCGAGGCGAGCGTTCCCCTCCACGAGGATCGTGTCGACGAGAATGGCCCGCGACCCGGCCTGCGCCGTGAGCACGCCTGGCACGAGGGCAAACAGCAGAGGAACCACCGCGAGCCTGAGGAGGCTCCGGGTTCGCAGCTGCGGACTGGGTTGGGTTTTCCGTCCGGTTCGGATCACGTCTTCTGGGGAGATACCGCCTGTAGCGAAAGACCCTCTCCGGACACATCCACGTCGACCTCGATCTCGTCTCCGGACGAGAACTCGGCCACCAGGATCTTCTCAGAGAGTGGGTCCTCTAGGAATCTCTGAATGGCCCGGCGGAGAGGCCTCGCTCCGAACTTCTCGTCGTATCCCTTCTCGACCAGGAACTCCACCGCCGCCTCGGTGAGGCGGATGCCGAGCCCCTCTTCGGACAAGCGCTCCCGGACATCGGCCAGGAGGATCTGCACGATCTCCCCGATCTGCTCCCGGGTCAGCGGGTGGAAGACGATGGTGTCGTCGACGCGGTTGAGGAACTCGGGGTTGAAGGCGCGCTCGATCTCCTGCTGCACCTTGTCCCTCATCTGCTCGTAGCTGGACTTGAGGTCCTCGTCGTGGAACCCGAGTCCGCGGCCCTTGTTGATGTCGCGGGCACCCAGGTTGGACGTCATGACGATGACGGTGTTCTTGAAGTCGATCACGCGACCGTAGTTGTCGGTCAGGTGACCCTCGTCCAGCACCTGCAGTAGGATGTTGAACACGTCGGGGTGGGCCTTCTCGATCTCGTCCAGCAGGACGACCGAGTAAGGGCGACGCCGAACGGCCTTGGTGAGCGTCCCCGAGTCCTCGTAGCCGACGTATCCGGGAGGAGCCCCGATCAGGCGCGACACCGAGAACTTCTCCATGTACTCGCTCATGTCCACCCGGATGAGGGCGTCCTCGTCGGCGAACAGGAACTCGGCCAGCGCACGGGCCAGCTCCGTCTTTCCGACCCCGGTGGGGCCGGAGAAGATGAACGAGCCGATTGGCTTCTTGGGGTCCTTGAGGCCAGCGCGGCTGCGGCGGATGGCCCGCGAGATCGACGTGATGGCCGCGTCCTGGCCCACCACGCGCTTGTGCAGCTCCTCCTCCATCTGCACCAGCCGCTCCGTCTCCGCCTGCTGGAGGCGCATGACGGGGATGCCGGTCCAGCGGCTCACGATGAACGCCACGTCCTCCTCGGAGATCTCCGGGCGGTTCTTCTGGCGTTCCTCTTCCCAGGCCTCTTTGAGGTCGCGGATCTGGTGTTGGACCCCACGCTCCTCGTCGCGCAATTGGGCGGCGCGCTCGAAATCCTGATCGCGAATGGCCTCGTCCTTCTTCTCCGCGATCGAGAGCATCTCGGTTTTGAGCTCTTCGACCTCGGGCGGCGGGACCTGACTGGCGATGCGCGCCCGCGCCCCCGCCTCGTCGATCACGTCGATGGCCTTGTCCGGCAGGAAGCGGTCGGTGATGTAGCGGTCGGAGAGCTTGGCCGCGGCTTCGAGGGACACGTCGGGGATGGTCACGCGGTGGTGATCCTCGTACCGCGACCGCAGACCGCGGAGGATCTCGACCGTCTCGTCCACGACCGGCGGATCCACGATGACCGGCTGGAAGCGGCGCTCGAGCGCCCCGTCCTTCTCGATGTACTTGCGGTATTCGTTGAGCGTCGACGCGCCGATGCACTGCAGCTCGCCTCGGGCCAGAGCGGGCTTGAGCATGTTGGATGCGTCGATGGCGCCCTCGGCGGCACCGGCGCCCACGAGCGTGTGCAGCTCGTCGATGAACAGGATCACGTTCTTGTTCTGCGAGATCTCGTTCATGACGGCCTTGAGCCGCTCCTCGAACTGACCACGGTACTTGGTGCCGGCAATCACCGCCGCCATGTCGAGGGCGAGTACGCGGTGACCCCGGAGGGCCTCCGTCACCTCGCCCTGAGCGACCAACTGCGCCAGCCCTTCCACGATGGCGGTCTTCCCGACCCCCGGCTCGCCGATCAGAACGGGGTTGTTCTTCTTGCGGCGGCAGAGGATCTCGATGACCCGTTCGATCTCGCCGAAGCGGCCGATGGTTGGATCCAGCGTGCCCTGCATCGCGAGCTCGGTGAGGTCGCGGCAGAAATGATCCAGCGCCGGGGTCTTGGACTTCTTCTCGCCCTTGCCGCCACCGCTCGCAGGCGGTCCACCACCGCCGATCCCGGCCGGCTCGGACGGCGATGACTCCGAGCCGAGCACCTTGAGGGTCTCCTGCCGGGTCTCCTCGAGGCTCACGCCGAGGGCGTTGAGCACCTGGGCCGCGATGCCCTTCTCCTCTCTGAGCAGTCCCAGGAGGAGGTGCTCGGTGCCCACATAGGAGTGATTGAGCTCACGGGCCTCGGCCATGGCGAACTCGAGCACCTTCTTGGCCCGCGATGTATAGGGAAGCTCGCCGAGCGCGATGGTGGCCTTGCCCTTACGGACGGACTCCTCGACCCGGTCGTGGATCTGTTCCAGGTCCACGTTGAGCTTCGTGAGCACGGCAGCAGCGACCCCGTCCCCCTCCTTGATCAGGCCGAGGAGGATGTGCTCCGTGCCGACATAGTCATGCTGGAGCCGGATGGCTTCCTCCCGTGCCATCGACAGCACGGTGCGCACTCGATCGGTGAAGTTGTAGTTCATGTTCGCTCAGTTCCCGCGGGCTCTCCCCCCGGGGGGACCACTCCTTCCGTCGCCAGAATACGCCTCACGTACGCCGCTCTATGGGCGTCGCACTCGGTGGCGGGGAGGTCCTTCCCAGCCGCCTGCGCCAGATGCGCAGCCTGGGTAAAGACCATGATCTTGTTGAGCGTGTATACACGGAGTCCTGGGAGTAGTTTCAGGCTCACCCCCAAGCGCACCCCGCTCAGCAGATTCATCATTTCCTCGAACGAGAGCGACCTCGCATACCGCAACAGTCCGTAAGCTCTCCAGATCTTGTCTTCGGTCACATTTGCGGCATCTCGCAGCAGTACCTGCCGCGCATGCTGCTCGTACTGGATGACCTGCGAGAT
The DNA here is from genome assembly GCA_024638305.1 of Gemmatimonadota bacterium. Lineage (GTDB taxonomy): Bacteria > Gemmatimonadota > Gemmatimonadetes > Longimicrobiales > Gaopeijiaceae > JAHEKN01. The sequence goes on from JAHEKN010000029.1 coordinate 16,588, forward strand.
CATCCGCTCCAGGTGATCGATCAGATCCTCCTCGCTCTGCCCGAGCGTGGTCTGATTGGACACCTGAAAGAAGTTCCCCACCACCTCCGACCCCTCGCCGTAGAGGCCACGAAACGTGAGCCCCACCTGCGAAAGACCCTGTAGGACCTTGCCGATCTCCTTTGTGAGCACCAGGGCCGGAAGGTGCACCAGCACCGAGGCTCTGAGGCCAGTTCCCGCGTTGGTCGGACAGCTCGTCAAAAACCCGAACTCGTGGTGATACGCATAGGCGATCTCACGCCCAAGCGCGTCATCCAGCCTGTCGACCAGACTCCAGGTGTCCTGTAGACGCAATCCGGATACCACGGCCTGCACCCGCAGGTGGTCCTCCTCGTTCACCATGATGGAGAACGGGTGTTCATCGGGCAAAAGCACCGCCGCGCCGTGCTCCGGACCCTTGTCGTCGCGCCCCAACAGATCGCTGGAGACGAGCCTTCGTTCGTGGAGAATCCGCCTCACTCGTGGCTCCAGGTCCACAAGCTCGATCACGTGGCTCCCGCCCAGGAGCTCGATCCGGTTCATGCTGTCCCGCACCGAGCGCAGCACCGCTTCGCGGTCGTTCAGGCGGGCGCGGGGGCCGAAGGCGCGGCCCTGGACGTTGCGCGCCAGACGTACGCGAGTGGAGAGCACGATGTCGGCGTTGGGGCCGGAGGCGTCCAGCCAGCCGAGCCCGTAGTCGGGGACCGATGCCCACTCGTCCATCAGACCGGCTCGATGGCGTTGATCTCGTCCCGGAGCTCCGCGGCCCGCTCGAAATCCTCGGAGTCCACGGCGCGCTGCAGCTTTCGCTTGAGCCCGTCCAGCCGCCGGGATCGGTCCCCGGCGGTCGGATCGACCGGCAGGTACACTTTGCCGACGTGCTCCGTGGCCCCGTGGATGCGGCGCAGGAGCCCTCGCAGGCCCTTCTCGAACGCCGTGTAGCAGTGCGGGCACCCGAACCGGCCCGATTCTCGGAAGTCGGCCAGCTCGAGCCCGCAGAAACTGCACGTGCCCGAGACCACGGACGCGGCGGATCCCTCGCCGCCCGGACCCATCTGAGCCAGCAGGTTCGAGAGCTGGAACTTCTGTGGCGGCGGATTGGGATCGAGCCCCTTCTCCGCGGCGCAGGTCTCGCATAGGTGGGTCGTCTTCATCTCACCGCCCATGATCTGCGTGAAATGAACGACCGCTTCCTCGGCGCAGCGCTCGCACTTCATCGGGCGGCTCCAGCCGCGAGCTCCGACAGCCGTCCCTCGCGGAGCTCGAGGACCCGGTCGGCCCGGCTCGCCAGACGGCGATCGTGCGTTGCGATCACCATGCTGAGGCCCTGATCCACCCGCAGACGGAACAGGAGCTCATGAAGCTCCAGGGAGGTGCGCTCGTCCAGGTTGCCGGACGGCTCGTCCGCGAGGAGGACCACCGGGTCGTTGGCCAGGGCGCGGGCGACCGCGACCCGCTGCTGCTCTCCGCCGGAGAGTTCCCGGGGCTGATGGCTCAAGCGCTCGCTCAGGCCCACGCGTCCCAGGAGGTCCCGGGCCCGGAGTCGGGCACGGCTCTCGTCGACACCGGCGATCATGCAGGGCAGCATCACGTTCTCTTCGGCCGTGAACTCCCGCAGGAGATGGTGAAACTGGAATACGAAGCCGATTCCGCCGTTGCGGATCCCGGCCACCTCCTCGTCCGACCTGCGCGAGACCTCCCGTCCATCCACCAACACCTCGCCGCTCGTGGGCCGGTCGAGAGCGCCCAGGATGTGGAGCAAGGTCGACTTCCCGGCTCCGCTCTCGCCGACGATGGCCACGGCCTCACCGGAACGAACGCGCAGGTCTACCCCCTGCAGAATGCGGAGTTCACCCCCGTCCCCACCCGTGAAGGTCTTCTGGATCGCGACCGCCTCGAGCGGATGGTCACTCATGGCGAATGGCCTCGACGGGATCCATGCGGGCCGCCTGCCGGGACGGATATAGGGTCGCCGCCAACGAGACCGCGATGCTGAGGAGCACGATCATCCCCACCTCGAGCGGGTCGATCCGCACGGGCAGCCGGTCGAGCGTGTAGACCGAAGCTGGCAGGCTGATCAGCGGATAGCGCTTGAGGAACAGGCCGATCGCCACGCCGAGCGCTGCCCCCACCAGTGTGCCGATGGCCCCGATCCAGACGCCCTGGAGCAGGAAAATCTTCTGGATGCGGCGGTCGGTCATGCCCATCGACTTGAGGATGCCGATCTCCCGCGTGCGGTCGGCCACGACCATCACGAGCGTGCTCACGATGTTGAAGGCCGCGACCATGACGATCAGGAAGAGGATCACGAACATCGCGATCTTCTCGAGCTTGAGCGCCGAGAAGAGCTGTTCGTTGCGCTGGATCCATGTCTGGGTCCAGTACGGGAAGCCGTCGAGGGCGTCGAAGATCAGGTCCGCGGTCTCGTTGGCCGTCCACGGATCGGTGGTGCGCACGCTCACGGCCGAGACCTCGTTCTCGGCGGTGAGGTCGAGGATCTCCTGGGCGTCTTCCAGACGGACGTAGGAGTTGCGGAGGTCGTACTCGTAGACGCCGGTCTCGATGCGTCCGCGCACCTCGAAGGGCCGGATCTTGGGCATGAACCCGCCGAGCGGGTCCATCCGGAAGTTCTCCATCGAGATGACGTTGATCGTGTCGCCCGGGAAGAGGTCCATGCGCTCGGCCAGCCGCTGGCCCACCACGATTCCGGGGAGCCCGGAGTCGGTCTTGCCCCCCAGGTAGTCGGGACCGGCGAGCTGCCGCTCGACGTCGGAGGCCCCACGGACGCTATCGACCAGAATCCCGAACAGGTCGGACGGCTGAGCATACGGACCTGGGCGCACCAGGCCGGCCTGCGTGTAGATGGCCGGGGTGGCGGAGGCCACGCCGGGGACGTCCTCGATGGCGGAGACGACCTCCTCCCAGTTTCCCAGCCGGAGCGCGTTCCCGGTCCGCATGACAACCACGTGGGGGGTCGATCCGAGGATCATCTCGCGGAGCTGGTCCTGGGCGCCGTTCATCACGGAGATCACCACGACCAGGGACATCACACCCAGGATGATGCCGAGCAGGGCGATCCAGGTGATCAGAGACAGGAAGCGACCCCGCTTGCGAGAGGCCAGGTAGCGCCTCGCGACGAACCAGTCGAGATCGTTCTTGGCCACTAGCTCTCCCAGGGCTCCATCAGGCGCTGCCCGCTGCCTGCGCGCCGAACGCCTTCAGGAACGCCTCGATGAACGCGTCGAGGTCCCCGTCCATGACCCGCTGCACGTCGCCCACCTTGAGCTCGGTCCGGTGGTCGTTGACCATGGTGTAGGGTGCGAACACGTACGACCGGATCTGATTGCCCCAACTGATGTCGGTCTTGGTCGCCTCGACCGCCGCCCGCTCCTTCTCGCGCTCGTCCAGCTCGCGCTGGTACATGGCGGCCTTGAGCATCTTCATGGCGGTTGCGCGGTTCTTGTGCTGGGATCGCTCCTGCTGGCAGGACACCACGATTCCTGTCGGCATGTGCGTCAGCCGGATGGCCGAGTCGGTCTTGTTGACGTGCTGGCCGCCGGCTCCGGATGCCCGGTACGTGTCCACCCGCAGGTCGGCCTCGTCGATCTCGACCTCGATCTCGTCGTCCACCAGTGGATACACGAACACGCTGGCGAATGAAGTATGACGTCGAGACTGGGAGTCGAAGGGTGAGATGCGCACCAGCCTGTGCACGCCCTTCTCCGCCTTGAGGTAGCCATAGGCGTGATCGCCCTTGATCTCGAGCGTCGCGCTCTTGATCCCGGCCTCCTCGCCCGGCTGCAGGTCCAACACGCTCACACTCGAGCCCCGCCGCTCCGCCCAGCGCGTGTACATGCGCATGAGCATCTCGGCCCAGTCCTGCGACTCGGTGCCTCCCGCGCCCGGATTCAGGGTGAGGATGGCGTCGCGATGATCGTCGTCCCCGCGGAGCATCGTGCGGAGCTCGAGAGCTTCGAGCTGTTTCTCGAGCGCGCGGACCTCCCGCGCCCACTCCCCCTCCAGCTCGGCGTCGGAATCCTCCTCGAGGAGCTCCTGCAGCTCGGCGAGGTCGGTTCCCTTCGCATCCAGCTCGCGCCAGGGCTCGACCCAGGCTTTCAGCCGATTGGCCTCGTCGATGATCTGGCGAGCGGCGTCCGGGGAGTCCCAGAACGTGGGGTCCGCCATCTGCCCCTCCAGCTTCGACAGTCTCTCGACGAGCGCATCGAGGTCAAAGGAACCTCCTCAAGTCGGCGATCCGCTCGCTGGCGTCCGACAACTTCTGGGTCAACTCGGTGTTCATGGACCTCGGGCTCGTCTGGGGCTCGGGGGTCGGGCTGCGCACACGAAAGGGTCGACCCCGAACGGGGGCGACCCCTACGTGGGCCCGGAGTTCCCTCCGAGCAGACCGAATGTAGCCGGGCCGATCCGCCCGACCCAACGGTCAGAACACGTCCTGGCCCCTCGCGAGCACCTGGTTGAGGGCCTCGCGGAAGAAGTCGGTGCTCTCGGCGAGCTCCTTCCCCACCTGGTCCACGTACTCGTCCCACGACTTCTGGATCTCCTCCTCGAAGTCCTGGGGGAGCGTGCCGGCCGCGAGACTCTTGCGATGGCGATCGGGGTGGTACGCGATCATGTCCGACACCAGCACCCTGGCGAGTCGCGCCGCCCGCTCGTGGGGATCGCGCTTGCCGAACACGGGCGGCGCGGCTTTGGGCGCTTCGACCACGGCGGTGTTGTCGGCGACGGCCGGGACCTCCGGAGGCGGGGCGGCGGCCGTCGCCGGGGCATCCCCCAGCGGGCCATCCTGCTCCTCCACGTCGAGAGACACGTCGGCGGAGCCATCGTCACTCCATGAAACCTCGTCATGCACGTCCGTGGTGGCGCCGGTGTCCGGGGCGACGGCGGGCTCGTGGGCTCCCGCCGTATGGGCCTCTTCGTCAGTGCCGTAGGGCGCTTCCGCTGGTGGAGCGTCGGTGTCCACCAGTGGCTCGGGACCAGCCCCGAAGGTCGGCGCGACCGGGGCGTCCGCGCCCCGCCAGGCCTCGTCCGAGGGCGTCTCCACCAGGAAGACGGCCTCGCACTCGCTACAACGCGCGTATACCCCGTCGTCGGGCACCTTCCCGGAATCAATGGGGAATTCGGTCACGCAGGACGGGCACTCGGTGGTGAAGATCATCGTCTGCTCAAAGCTCCTTCAGGATACGGCGAGCTCACTCGGCTCGTGGCTGGGATCCACGACGCTCTGGCGGCGATCGACCACGTAGACGGAGCCCGGAAGGCTCTTCGCGTAGGTCTTCATCTCGCCTGCCAGCGAACTCACCTCGCCCGTATGCGTGAACTTGCGAAACTGGTTGGTCACGACGCCGATCGAGAGCGTCATGAGCGGAATGCGGTGGATGCTGCCGCGGCGGTCCTTGCCCAGGAAATACCCCGCCTGGCGATCCTCCTCGGTGTACTGATAGGGGATCAACTCGTCGAAGATCTGGAGGATCTCGTCACAACACGCCTCCATCCGCTCGAGCGGCACGTTGAAAATGAAGTCGTCCCCGCCGATGTGCCCAACGAACCCATCCGGAGCCAGAACCCGGACCAGATCACGCAGGATCCGCGAGACGAGCAGAATCACGCCGTCCCCGCTCCCGTATCCGTACCGGTCGTTGAACTCCTTGAAGTGGTCCAGGTCCGCGTAGCAGACGGCGAAGGGACGGCCGGTCGCCATGCGGCGAGCCAGATCACGTTCGATCTGCACCGTTCCCGGCAGCCTGGTGGTGGGGTGTACGCTCACGTCCCGGGCCGCGCGATCCAGCATGAGTTGTAGCCGAAGCCAGCTCTCGCGACTCCCGTCCGTCTCCGTGATCACCTCGTCGGCTCCTGCGGCCAGGCCATCCGCGATCAGGGCCTCGTCGTCCGAAGGCCGCACGACCACGATGGGCACGAGCGCCGTGAAGGGATCTCGCTTGAGCTCCGCGCACAGATCCAGCGCGCTCGCGGCCTCCTCGCGTGCGTCGACCACCAGGCAGGCGGGGACGGCGCGATTCAGGATGGCGTGGACCGCCTCCTGATCGGGGGCCACCTCCAGCTCCAGCCCGCGCTCGCCCGAGAATCGCTCCACCATGGGCGGGATCGGTCGTCGCCCCGCGCCGTAGTAGACGACAGTTCTATCCGAGGTCATCGTCCCCGCGGGCCCATGGGAGGGTCGTCCGCCCGACGGTAGGCACCGGCCCGGGGGGTGTCAAACGAGCCGTCGGCGCTCCGCTCCGGGTCGACTTCCAACAACTGGAAGTCGATGCGCCGCTCGGCCCGGTCGACCCGGGCCACCTGGATGCGAACGGGGTCGCCGATGCGAAACATCCGTCCCGTGTTGACGCCGATCAGGGTCCCCGTGCCCCGGTCGAGCTCGTAATAGTCGTCCTCAAGGCTCGCCACGTGGACCAGTCCGTCAACGAACATCTCGTCGAGCCGGACGAAGAAGCCGAACGGTTGGGTCGAGGACACGCGGCCGCTGAACTCGTCGCCCAGTCGCGACGCCATCACCTGCACGCGAGCCAGGTCGATGCTGTCTCGCTGCGCGGCGTCGGCTCTGCGCTCCGCGTGGCTGAGATTCGCGCCGGCCTCGGCCAGGTCGTCACCGCCGCACAGGGCTGGCGCCGTCGCCCGCTCCAGCCAGGCGGTCGCGAGAACGCGGTGCAGGTGCAGGTCCGGATAGCGCCGAATCGGCGATGTGAAGTGGGTGTAGGCATGGGAGGCCAGTCCGAAATGCTCGGGGCGATCGTGCGCGTACTCTGCCTTTTTGAGGGAACGGAGCACCGCAGTATGGACCAGAGCTTCCTCGCCCTTGCCCCGTGACCGGTCGAGCAGGGACTGGAGGTCGGCGGGAGTGGCAGGTGCACGCAACTCGTAGCCGTAGACCCCGACGAGCTGGGCAAGCTCCTCGAGCCGGTCGGGGTCCGGCGGGTCGTGGGCTCGGTAGAGAACGGGCCAACCTCGGCGCAGCGCCTCCACCGCCACGAGCTCGTTTGCCAACACCATGAGCTCCTCGATCAATCGGTGGGAGTCAAAACGCTCGCGCCGGAGGATCCGGGTCGGGGTCCCCTCCTCGTTCACCTCGACCCGTGCCTCGGGCAGATCGAGGTCCAGCGACCCCCGATCTTCTCGCCGTTTCCGCAAGATCTTTGCCACCTCGTGGAGTGTTTCGAGGGTCCAACGCGTGTCCTCGCCGGGGGCCGTTCCACCGTCCAGGACGGCCTGTGCCGCCACATAGTCCAGGCTATCGGCGCACCGTATCAATGTTCGTTCCAGCCGCGGCTTGCCAACCTTGCCGCCGGGTCCGAACCGGACGAACAGGGAAAGGGCGCGTCGATCCTCACCTTCCGACAACGAGCACACCCCGGCAGAAAGCGCTTCCGGAAGCATCGGCACCACGGCGTCCACGAGATACACGCTGGTGCCCCGCCGATAGGCTTCCGCGTCCAGTGGGGACCCGGCCGGCACGTAGTAGGAGACGTCCGCGATGTGGACCCCGACCTCGAGCGCGCCACCGTCGAGCGCGGTGACCGACAACGCGTCGTCGTGATCGCGAGCGTCCTCCGGATCGATCACGACCGTGTGGAGATCGCGGCGGTCGATGCGGCCGGGATCTAGCGTGACCGGGAGGGCCGCGCCCGCCTCGGCCGCAGCGACCACGTCCGGCGGAAAGCGAGCGTCCAGACCGTACTCGGCGCGCAGAGCGTCGGCTTCGACGCCCGGATCCGTCGCGCGCCCGATGACCCGAACGATCCCACCGAGTGGTCCCCGGCGTGGTGTGGCGTGCGCGAGGATCTCCGCCTCCACCACGTCACCGGACCGCGCCTCGCCGACCCTATCCGGCAGGATGCTCACGGCCGGCCCCCGGCGCGGGACAACGTCGGCCCGGACCCGGTCGCGGTGGAAGACGCCGACCACGGGCCGGGCCGCGCGCCGCACCACCTCGACGACGACCCCCGTGGGGCGGCGCCCGCGCACGTCGGTCTCGGTCTCGGCAATCACGAGGTCCCCGTCGTAGGCACCCCCCAGGTCGGCCGCGGCGATGAACACGTCCGGGCCGTCACGCCGAAGGAGGAAGGCGTCCCCGCTCCGAATCAGCTCGACGGGGCCCTGGAGCCGCTCCCGTTCCGCAGACGTCGCGCTGAAACGGTTGCCCTTGAGGCGCACCACGCGGCCCTGTTTGGCGAGTTCCCGCAAGCGGTTTCGGAAGGCACGGTAGCGGTGTGTGCCGACCTTGAGGCGCCGTGCCAACTCCTTGCTCTTGAGGGGTGCCTGGGCCCGGCGCAACACATCGATGATCTCGGCATCGGTGGGATCGCCTCGGCGGACCTCTCCGGGCCGACCTCTGCCCCGCCGCGCGGTCATCGCCAGATCCGGAGCTCGAGCTCCCAGGTGGCCCCGAGCCCCGACGGCGGCCCCACCGGCGCGGCCTCCAGTTGGAGCCGTTGTGACAGGCCCCCGGACGAGCTCATGAGGGCGTCGACGGCGCTCACCAGATGATTCGCCATGACCACGCCGAGCACCATCGTCGCTCGCCGAAACGCGTCGTCGGAGCGGCGGAGCGTGCCACGGTACTGGTCGAGCGCCGTGTCCCTGCCCGTCCAGTCCCAGTGAAACGCGTCCCCGTAGCCGCGCTCCAGGTAGTAGGCGATGGCCGCATCCCACCCCGGGTCGGTCGGGCCCGGCTGGGGATTGCCGCCCAGGAAGAGCCCCCTGGCCAGCTCCCAGATCCGCCCGTTGTACGTGGCGCCGTTCTCCTCCGGCTGGATGCCCGCGAGGGCCGGGTCGGTGTCGAGCCGACCGGACGATCGGAAGTGTGAAAGCCGCTCGTAATAGTCGAAATCGCCGTCCCTACGCGGACCTGCGGTGCCGGCCCTGGCGCTTTCCCAGGCGAGGTCCCGGTAGGCCCTGCGGAGCGAGCGTCCCCGCCCCCTTCGCTCGAAGTGGAGGGCGACCGCCGCGGCCTCGATGGCGAAGTACGCGACGGACCGGCGCTGGTCGAGCATCCACTGACCGCTCCCCGGGAGCAGCGCCGACGCCACGGGAGCGTGCCAGGAGCGCTCCCCCAGTCCACCCGGCAACGCCGCGGTGCCCGGGGCGGTCACCCCGGATCCAGCGGGCGTGGGAGGGTTGGTGAACTCCGGAAAGAACGGCGCCGATTGAGCCCCGAGCCCCTGACCCGGGCCCAGCGTCAGAATCAGGCCGGCCCCGGTCGCGAACAGCCCACGGCGCCAGGTCCTCACCGGGGACGCCGGTTCAGAACGCCAACCCGAACGTGAGGTAGACCGGTTCGGACTCCGGCCCGAGCGAGCGCCCCGTGACCGACCGCGCGATGCCGAGGTCGAAGCGCTCGTACCGGAGGCCGAGTCCGACCGCGGCCCCTTCCGTCTGCCGGACCTCCTCGATGGTCGAATAGACGTAGCCCGCCCGGACAAACAGCACCTCGCTCTGCCCGGCCGCCAGCTCGGCGCCCAGCCGCCACGTGGGACTTCCCAGGTCGCGCCAGCGGTCCTCCATCTCGAGGCTGGCCCAGAGACGGAAGTTGGGGTTGTCGAGCAGTCGGTCGAGGATTTCGTAGGCGGCCGCCACCCTCAGCCGGGTCGGGAGCGGGTCGGCCTGCTCGGCGTTGACCACCTGGAGCCGAGGACCCGCGTGCACGATCATGGCGCCGAAGCGGAGCGGTTGGTTGGAGACCGGCTCGAGCTGAACCCCGGCGTCCACGGCGTAGGTCGTCGCGTCGATGCCCCCGTCCACGCACTGGCCCCTGCACGAGAGCCGGAACTGGACGAGCTTGAAGTTCAACCCGGCCTGAAGGGCCCGCCCGATCCGGGTGGCGAACGAGGCCACTCCCAGGTGGCTCCGCACCGAGATCGAGCCGAGCACGCGGTTGTCGATGTCGCGGAGCTCCTGGTCGCCGATGTTGAGCAACTGGTAGGAGATGCCGAACGTGCCGATTCGGCCTCGATTGATCACCGCGGAGACGGCAGTCTGTTCGCC
>JAHEKN010000029.1:26635-28113 GCA_024638305.1 Gemmatimonadota bacterium
CGCCGGCGAGGGTGTTGCCCCGGTAGACGAGGACCCTGCTCTCCTCGACCCCCGCGAGGCCGGCCGGATTCCAGAAGGCCGCTTCCTGTGTCTCGAACGCGGTCATCGCGCGCCCGAGCGCGACTCCTTGGGCGCCGACCGGAAGGAGGAGGAAAAGGACCTCATCGGACGCCGGAATGTCTTCGTCGCCGTCCTGCCCGACGAGTGGCGTGACCGCCAGGGCAAGGGCCATCAGGACGATGGAGATGGCAAACCAGGGCGTCCGACGTAGGTCAGGGCTTGGCATCATCCTCCGGAACGGAAAACCCGAGGCGCTTGAGGGAGGCCCTCCGGCTTCTCCAGCCGGGAAGCACCTTCACCCACAGGTCCAGATAGACGCGCTGGTCCAGGAGGGCCTCGATCTTCTCCCGTGACCGCTTGCCCAGCTCGCGGATGAGCGCTCCTCCCTTTCCAACCACGATTCCCTTCTGGGAGTTCCGCTCCACGAAGATGGTGGTCCCAATGTAGATGGGGTCCTGGTCCTCGCGGAACTCCTCCACGGCGCAGGTAACGCCGTAGGGGACCTCCTGCCTGAGGGCCTCCATCGCCGTCTCACGCACGAGCTCGGCCACGAAAAACCGCAGGTTCTCGGTAGAGAGGTCGTCGGGATCGTAGTAGAAGGGGGATTCCGGAAGGCGCTCGACGATCGCGTCCCAGAGCGCGTCCACACCGGTCCCGTGCAGGGCCGACAGCCGCGCGGGCGCCGCGCCCAGCTTGTCGGCTCCCCATCGCTCCCAGGACGTAACCTCCGTGTCCATGGACGCGTCTATCTTGTTTATGGCCAGAATCTTGGGCCGTTGGTCCTCAGGTAACACCTGCGCCATCTGTGCCCGCGCCTCCGTGGCGGACCGGGGCTGAGAAGCGTCCACCACGAGCACCAGGACATCGGCGTCTTCGATGGCCTCGAGGGCGGATCCGCGCATTGACCGCTGAAGGAGGTTGCCCGGATCCAGAAGGCCCGGAGTGTCCAGGAATACGGCCTGCGCAGATCCCTCGCTCCGGATGCCGGTGACGCGCTGGCGCGTGGTCTGCGCCTTGGCCGTCACGATACTGAGCTTCTGGCCGATCAGAGCGTTCAGCAGGGTCGACTTCCCCGCGTTGGGCACGCCGAGGAGCGCGACGTAGCCGGCGCGCGTCGCTGATGGAGCGGCCTTTTCCATCGGTGCGCCTCCGGCTCGGGCACTCCCCGCCCACGTCTGAATCCGTACGTCCACAGAAATAGAACGCCCACGCCCCCGAATTCGGGACGTGGGCGTCCAAATGCCAACCTGGGTTCGAGGAGGGGATGGGTAGACACTGTGTGCCTTTCCCGAGCCGCTAGGCTCGGTTTTCAGCACTCCAGAAAGGAGGTGATCCAGCCGCAGGTTCCCCTACGGCTACCTTGTTACGACTTCGCCCCAGTCACCGATCTTGCCTTCGGCCGCTCCTTCCCGAGGGTT
>JAHEKN010000030.1 GCA_024638305.1 Gemmatimonadota bacterium
CATCCCGGCGTCCTCCAGGTATACGGAGGCGTAGGGATAGACCTGATGCTGAAAGAGCTCGGTATGGCTCGCCGCGTCCGGGGGCGGAGGGAAGCCGAGGAGCCGCGATAGTCGCTCGTGCTCGGCGGCAGGAGATTCCACCAGCGCGGCCAGCGAACGAATCAGCTCGACGGGAGGCTTCAAACCGCGGCGGGCTCCGGCGTTTCGGGGAGGCGATAGGCTTCGCGCTCGGGGCGGACCGGTCGAAGGAGCCAGTAGGGCCGCCGCGTCCCGTCAGGTGAGTGCCTCGACGCGGGGCGGGTCTTCAGTAGCCATTCCTGGTAGATCGCGAAGGAGCGCTCCAGGTCGACGAAGATGTCGCCGTTCAGGTCCGCCGGCTCTGCGCGGGTCACGCGGACAGCCTGGTGCCAACAGTGCGCGCCCGAGATCGGATCCGGATGGACCGCGAACGTGAGGTTCTGGTGGACTCCGACATCGGTCCACCAGATGCGGCTGGTGTCGGAGTCGGTCGAGTCGAAGGCGCCTCCGCCCCCGGTCCTGCGCACTGTCCGCGTCTGGCCCTGGGCGGACAGGTCGACCGTGGCCACGGCCATCCGCGGGCTCGCCCCGTCCTGGAGCTTCCAGCGGCCCATGTGGTGGCTGCAGGCAACCACCCCGGGCCGAATCCCCTCGGTCACCCAGGCCCGGACCACGAAGTGCCCGGACTCCGTGGACACCCGCACGAGGTCGCCGGTGCGGACGCCCAGCCGGTCCGCCTGCTTCGGATGGATCCAGAGGGGGTTGGTGTGGGCGATCTCGTTCAGCCACTTGGCGTTGGCGCTCCGCGTGTGAATCTGCACGGGCAGCCGGAACGTCGAGATCAGAGGCACCTGGTCCTCGGCCAACTCGTCCGGATGGATGTGGCTCTTGACGTAGGTCGGGAGGGCGAGCTCCGGCCAACCCCATTCCACCAGGGTCTCCGACCAGAACTCGAGCCTACCGCTCGGCGTCGGGAAGCCGCGGAGCACGTCCTCGTCCACGAGCACACCAGCTCGGCGCCGTCCATCCGAGTCGGGGTCCAACGGCGGAAACGGCACCACGTTGGTGGACTCCGGCTTGGGAGCGCGCGTGAATACGCGGCCATGGTCGTCCACGTGGGTGTCGTCCAGCTCGTCTGGCGGTACCGGCTGCTCGTACACCGGGCCGACCTTGCGCGCGACCTCGAAGGCGCCGTAGCGCCGCATGAACGCGAGTGGGGTCAGACCCTCGCGAGCGGCGGCCTCGGGCAGGCCCGGCACCGAGTTCTCGAAGAGGTACCCGTAGTATTCGTCGACAGAGAGCTTCTCGCCCGGCCGCTCCCGCGACTCGAAGAACGGACGGATTCCCAGGGCTCCGTCCGGGTCGATCCGCCACGAGAGATCGATCCAGAACTCGTTTTCCTCCCACACCTCGCCGGGATTGACCTCACGGGTATCCGTCACCGGGTCCCCGAGACGCTCCCGGGCGGCCCGCAGGACCGGCTGGCGGAAGCCGATCCACTGCCCGTCGTACTGCTCGTACGACGTGAGATCGTGCCGCTCGGAGGAGTGTCCCATCGGAAGGACCAGATCCGCGAAGTACGCGGACTCGTTCCAGGTGGGCGTCAGGGCCACGTGCAGGCCCACCTGCTCCAGGTCCCGGAGCATCTCCACCCAGTGGAGCCCGTCCGGGTTGGTCCAAACCGGGTTGTAGACGCGCGTGAAGTAGGTGTCTATCCGCCCCCCTCTCTCCTTCATGATGTGGGGGAGAAGGAACGACATCTCCATCAACGCCAGCGGATACTCGTCCGGCCACGTCAGGTCGTTCCAGTGACGGGGATGCCGCGGTAGGTGGATTGGCTTCGGAACATACTTGTTCCAGGAATTGGGATAGGTGCCCCCGGGCACGGCCACCGCCCCCATCAGCGCATTCAGCATGAAGAGCGTGCGGGCCGCCTGCCAGCCGCCCAGGTTTCCGGCCGCGGCGCTCCGCCAGTTGTGCGTCGACAGCCGGGTCCCGGCGGTAGCGACCACGTCCGCCACGGCAGCGAGGGTGCTCGGATCGACGCCCGATTCGGCGGCCGCGTATTCGAACGTGTATTCGTCGTAGACGCGCTCCAGGATGCGCTCGAAGGTCTCGAACGTCCGGGGCTCGGACGGATGCATCGCCTCCAGGTAACGCTCCCAGTTCCACCAGCGGCGCACGTACTCGCGGTCGTACAGCCGTTTCCGGATCAAGTGGCGGGCGATGGCCAGAAAGATCGCGGCCTCCGATCCGGGGTAGGGCGCCAACCAGAAGTCGGCGTGGGTGGCCGAGTTGGAGAGCCGCGTGTCGAGCACGATGAGCTTGGCACCCCGCTTCTTGCCCTCGATGATCCGCTGCGCATGCGGGTTGAAGTAATGCCCGGCCTCGAGATGGCTCGAGAGCAGGAGGATGACCTTGGCGTTCTCGTGATCGGGACTCGGCCGGTCCATTCCCATCCAGAAGTGGTATCCGGCTCGGGCTCCGCTCGAGCAGATGTTGGTGTGGGAGTTGTGCCCGTCCACCCCCCACTGAGCGATCACCCGCTCCGTGAAGCCGTCCTCCCCGGGCCGGCCCACGTGATACATGATCTCCTGGTGGCGTCCCTCCTCGAGCGCCGCGCGGATCCGGGCGGCGATCGTGTCCAGGGCCTCGTCCCACGAGACCCGTTCCCACTTCCCGTCGCCCCGCTCACCGCTCCGCTTCAGGGGATGGAGGATCCGATCGGGGTCGGTGATCTGAGTGACCGTGGCGGGACCCTTGGCACAGTTGCGGCCGCGGGAGCCCGGGTGCTCGGGGTTCCCCTCGAACTTCCGCACCTGCAAGGTGTCGCGATCCACGTAGGCGAGGAGCCCGCACGCGCTCTCACAGTTGAAGCATGTCGTGGGCACGAGGACGTAGCGCTTCTCGACTCGCTTGGGCCAGGAGCGCGAATCGAGCTCCACCCAATCGTCCCAGCGCTCCTTGGGTGGGAACGCGGCCAGGTGCACCCGGCTGGGTCCCGGATAGAAGGTCTCGCCCCGGGCCTCGACCTCCTTCCGGGCGGCGGATAGACGCTCGCCCAATCCCTCCAGGTCGCGTCCTCCGGGCTCCACCTCCTCCCCTCCGCTCACCGTCTTTGGCGTGGGCACTGCCTCCGAATCGCTCAGGATTCCGCTCCCACCGGGACCCCTGCCCGAGTTGCCCAGTCTGCGAACATCCCGTCCGCGTAGACGACCTCGTGTCCCAGGCTCTCCAGATAGGCGCTCGCCGCCGCGGCGCGCGCGCCCGTCCGACAGTAGACCAGGAAGCGCACGCCGTTCGGAAGCTCCTCGCGCCGGGCGCGGAGACGGGTGTGCGCGATGTTGAGCGCACCGGGAACGTGTCCCTCGTCGTACTCGGTCTTCCGGCGGACGTCCAGGGCGACGTGACCGGCGGCCGTTCGCAGGCGCTCCAGGTCGGGGGTGTCCACCACCTCCGTCGATCGCAGTCCGTCCATCCCGGCCACCGTGGCCGGGGTCGCGAATCCCACGACCTCGTCCAGACCGATGCGGACGAGGTCCAGCACGGCCTCGCCCACCTGCTCGGCCTCGGCGACGAGCACGATCGGCTCGCCCGGTTCGATGTACGATCCCGCGATGGTGGGAAGGGTCTTGTCGAGCGGGGCGTAGAGCGAGCCCTCCAGGTGCGAGGCCATGAACGCGCTCCGGTCCATTCGCGTGTCCACGACGACAGCCCCCGCCGCTCTCGCGGCGAGCACGCCCGCTCCGTCGAGCTCCGCCGGCATGGGAACCCGTCCCAGGACCGGGGGGCCCTGCTTGTTCCACTTCTTCATGCGGGCAAAGTAGAGCGGCGGCTCCGGCTGGCCCTCCAGGATGAAGTGCACGAACTCGTTCTCCCCCCGCTGCACGAAGTCGAGAGCCGGGCTGAAGCGACGCTCGTACCCGACGGTGCTGTCGGGGACCGCGCCCAGCGCCTTCCCGCACGCACTCCCGGCGCCGTGCCCCGGCCACACCTGCAGGTAGTCGGGCAATTGGAGGAAACGGGTGGCCGATCGGTAGAGGTTACGGGCGGACGGCTCCATCGCCCCTGCGACGCCCGCCGCCGACTCCAGCAGGTCGGGCCGCCCGAGGTCGCCAACGAACACGAAATCGCCGGACGCGATCCCCATGGGCTCACTGGCGCCGCCACCCTCGTCGGTGATCATGAAGCTGATGTGCTCGGGCGTGTGCCCGGGCGTATGCACCGCCTGGATGCGGATATTGCCGATATGGAAGGCGTCCCCGTCCCGCACCCGGACCACGTCGTGTGCCTCGCTCGCCCACGAATAGCGCCAATCGTCCCCTCCTTCGTCGGACAGGTAGACGCGGACGCCCCGCTCCGCATACTCCAGCGCTCCAGACAGGAAGTCGGCGTGGATGTGCGTCTCGGTCACGGCCGTGATCCGAAGCTCCTCCTCTGCGGCGATCGCCTCGTACCTATCGATGTCGCGCATGGGATCGATCACGAGCGCTTCGCCCGTCCGCTGGCATCCGATCACGTACGAGTATTGCGCCAGCTTGGGCTCGAACACCTGTCGGAAGAACATTCCCCGCCGCTCCGCTTGAGCGTTCCCTGGTGGCCGGCTCGCACCGGCGGCTTGTCTATTATATTCCTGACGAGTAATATGGCAAGACGATGTCCTCACGGACACCTGCGGTCCCTACTCCGACATGCGCACACATGATCGACTTCGCAACCGCGGACGCCACGGCGCCCAGATGGGCCAAGGTGATCGACCACACCCGGTGCATCGGCTGCCACGCCTGCACCACCGCCTGCAAGTCGGAGAACGAAGTGCCGCTCAGCGTGACGCGCACCTACGTCAAGTACGTGGACGTGGGCCGCTTCCCGAACGCCCGTCGCGTCTACCAGGTCACGCGCTGCAATCAGTGTGACGACGCTCCCTGCACGCACGCCTGCCCGACGGGTGCAATGTTCACCCGGCCGGACGGCATCGTCGACTTCGACAAGGAGATCTGCATCGGGTGCAAGGCCTGCATCGCTGCCTGCCCCTACGACGCGATCTTCATCAACCCGAACGACGGCTCCGCCGAAAAGTGCAACTTCTGCGCGCACCGTCTGGACATCGGACTCGAGCCGGCCTGCGTGGTGGTGTGTCCGACGCAAGCGATTCTGGTAGGCGACATGAACGACCCGGATTCGGAGGTGGGTCGTATCGTGGTCCGTGAGCCGGTCACGGTCCGCCGGCCGGAGAAGGAAACCAGGCCCAAGTTGTTCTATCAGGGAGCCCATCAGGCCACGCTCAGTCCCCTGGCGGCCCGTCGCCCGGAAGGCGGGATCTTCATGTGGAGCGAGCAAGGCAACGAGCCCCACCAGGTCCCGTCCGGACATCCGGGAGCGCCCAACTCGTCGGCCGCAGCGCTGCTGTCGTACGACGTGGTCCATCGGGCCCCCTGGGACTGGAGGGTGAGTCTATACACATGGACCAAGTCGGTGGCGGCCGGAGCCTACCTGGTGCCGTTCATTCTCGGGCTCCTGGGACTCATGGGATGGGCCAGCCCGCTCTGGACGACCGGCGCTCCGCTCGTGGGCCTCGTCTTCCTCGCGCTCACGGGGGCCTTGCTCCTCTGGGACCTCGAGCACCCCGAGCGCTTCTACATGATCTTCACGCGGCCCCAATGGCGGAGTTGGCTCGTCCGGGGCGGCTTCGTGATCGGGGCTTACGGAGCGCTCTTGACCGCCCACTTCCTGTTGGGTCGCGCCGAGGCCGGCGCCGCGCTCCGCTGGCTCGCACTCGTGGGCGTGCCGCTCGCGGTGATGACGAGCATCTACACGGCATTCCTGTTCGGACAGGCAAAGGCACGGGACCTCTGGCAGAACCCGCTCCTTCCGCCCCACCTGCTCGCGCAGGCGCTGATGGCTGGCTCGGGAGTCCTGATCGTGGTCGCGGCGGCGATGGGCGTCGAGGTGCTCCCTCCCCTCCCCTGGATGTTCTCGGCCAGCGCCGCGGCCCACCTGCTGATGGTCGCCGGCGAACGCTTTACGGCTCCGACCACCGCCCATGCCCGGCTGGCGCATCACGAGATGACGCGGGGCGCGTTCTCCGGCTACTACCGGGCGGGAATCGCCCTGGGCACGGTCGGAATGCTGGCGCCCGAGGTGGGGTGGGTGGCGGTCATCGCCGGCCTGGTCGGGCTCTACTGCTTCGAGCACGCGTTCGTTCAGGGCGGGCAGCGTGTCCCCCTGGCATGAGTAGGCCGGCAGTCATGCGGAACCGGAAGGGGCGATCGTGAAGCCCACCCTCACGGCGGAACTGGTGGCCGCGGTCGCGGAGCGCTTTCGGGCGCTCGGAGAGCCGGCCCGACTGCGAATCGTGCGCGAGCTCATGGGCGGAGAGCTCAGCGTGGGAGCCCTCGTGGACCGCACGGGTCTCGGTCAGGCCAACGTCTCCAAGCACCTTCAGGTCCTCCACCGCTTCCGCTTCGTGACCCGCCGCAAGGATGGGCCTTATGTGCACTACCGCCTTGCGGGCGACGACGTGTTCAAGCTCTGCGACATCATGTGCGGGCGTCTCGACGACTCGGCTTCACCCTCTTGAGAGGAACGCGGCGTGAACGACATCGTGCAGCTCCTGTCCCAACCCTGGCCCTGGTACGTGTCGGGGCCCCTCATCGGGTTGACTGTGCCGGCTCTGCTGCTGTTCGGCGGCAAGCGCTTCGGCGTCTCCTCCAGCCTGCGGCACGCGTGTGCGGCCCTCCTGCCAGCCGGTCGTAGCGACTATTTCCGTTACCCCTGGAAACAGCTTGGGGGCTGGAACCTGATGTTCGTCGGGGGAATGGTCGTGGGCGGCTGGATGGCGGCGACCCTGCTTACTTCGAGCGACGCCGTCGTACAGATCTCGGCGGCGACCGTCACGGATCTGGCGGCCCTGGGCGTGACCCACGGGCCGGGACTGGTGCCGGAGGAGATCTTCCGCTGGAGCTCGCTGGCCACACCGGCGGGGTTCCTGATCATCGTGGTGGGCGGGTTCTTCGTCGGATTCGGATCGCGCTACGCGGACGGATGCACGTCCGGACACGGCATCACGGGCCTCGCCACGTTCCAGTTGTCGTCGCTGATCGCCGTGCTCGGGTTTTTCGCCGGCGGCCTCCTGGTCACCCACGTCCTGCTCCCGATCGTCCTATGAGTCCGACGACTGTCACCACGCCCGAAGAAGCCCTGCAGGCGGAAGCTCGCCCGGGCCTGCTCCGCTTTCTCGTCGCCGGGATCTGGTTCGGAATCGTGCTCACCAAGTCCGAGGCCGTGTCCTGGTACCGCATCCAGGAGATGTTCCGCTTCCAGTCCATCCATATGTACGGGATCCTGGGAAGCGCCGTGCTGACCGCGGCGGTCTCCATCTTCGTCATACGTCGCCTGCGGCTCAGGACCACGTATGGCGACGAGATCCACGTGCCGGGGAGACCCATGACCCCGCGGGGGACGCGGTTCTGGCTGGGCGGCACCGCGTTCGGGTTCGGCTGGGCGTTGCTGGGCGCGTGCCCGGGTCCGATCTACGCGCTGATCGGCGCTGGATACGGCGTGATGGTCGTCGGGCTCCTTGGGGCCCTGGTGGGCACGTTCACGTACGGGATGCTGCGAGCGCGGCTCCCGCACTGAGGGGGTGCGCTACCAGTCGCTCCGCCGCCGGATCCACCAGGTGACCGCGACGACCATTGCGGCCACCACACCGAGGACCTTGAGCAACAGCTCGATCCTGCGCCGGTCGCCCTCGGCGCGACGCCGCTCGACGCGGAGCCGCAGGGGCTCGACCAGGACGTCGGGGTCGTGCACCACGCCTCCCTTCACCACCCGCCAGATTCGTCCCAGCGCATCCGAGGTCATCGTCGGATCACCCTCGATCAGGAGCAGGTCAGCGACCTTGCCCGCCTCGATGGTCCCGTAGCGATCGGCCACACCGAGGGCCCGCGCCGCTCCGAGCGTGGCCACTTGCACGAGCTCCGCGGGCGGGACTCCGGCCTCCTCCAACAGGCGGAGCTCGACATGCACGCCGCCCCCCGGAGTCGAGACGTCTGCCCCGGCCAACAATGTCCCCCCCGCCTCGTGAAATCGATTGACGAAGGCGCGCATCCTTGCGTAGGCCGGCTCATATCGTTCGAAGGACGCCTCGCGCGCGCGCTCCTCGAACGAGCCGCGGAAGAGGATGCGATCCAGTAGCCGGCGGTCCTCCGCCAGGAAGGACAGCGCGGGCGGCACGGGAGGCGTGGCCCCCCAGTATCGCTCACGTGTCAGGGTCGGCTCGAGCCACACGTCGTGCTCGACGAGATCCGCGACGACGCGCGCGAGCACGGTTGTATCCGCATGAAGCCACAGGTTGCGGCGCCATTCCCACCAGGCGTCGAGATCCCGCTCCGGATCCGGGGCCGCAGGCACGGAGTCGACGCCCTCGACCGCCATTGCGGAGAATGCGTCCAGGTGGCTCAGTCCGGCGATTCCCGAAGTCAGGAGCTCGTCCACGAAGTGAGTGGGCGGCGGCCCCGCCCACCCGTGGCCGTAGACGGGCACCGCAGCGCGTCGCGCTCGACGGAACACGTCTGCCAGCTCTTCGTCACCCAGGCGCACTTTGATCTTGAGCTGGTCCACGCCGCGGCGGATCAGCGAGTCGGCCAGATCGGGCAGAGTCGCCGCCCCGATCGCCTTCTGGTTTTGCGGCACCAGGTTTCCGGCCACGACCAGTCTGGGCTCGGGACGATACGGGTCGCTGCCCCGATCCCGAGCCCGCAGGTTGGACTCGAACTCGTGGGTACCGGCCTCGCGGACTGTGGTCACGCCCATGGCGAAGCGCAGGAGCTGCTCCTCCTGAGTGGCCGTGGAGTCCACCGACCAGCTCAGGTGGGCGTGCGTGTCGGTCAAGCCGGGGGTCACCCAAAGGCCGCTTCCGTCGATCACGGAGGGAATGCCCCAGAGCGGGCAGGCCGTGGCGGGACCCGCGCAACGAATCCTCCCTCGGTCGATGACGATCACCGCGTCGGTTACGGGCGGGCGACCGGTCCCGTCAATCAGGGTGACACCTGTCACCGCCCACTGGTCGAGCTGCGGCCGCTGGGCCGGGAGGAGACCCGGCGCCGCCGTGAGCATCAGGATCGCGAGCGCGCCGCCGGCTCGGGGAGCCGGCACGCGTCGGCGACGACCTAGTGCTTCCGGCAGAGCGGGCATGCGTGGCGCAGGAGCCTGTTCGGGGGGCGTTTTCCGACCCCGCTGGGGTCGGTCAAGACCGCGGAAGGGCCTCTCACGATACTCAGCAAGCTCGGTACCAGCCGGCGGATCACCCCGTGGCGCGGGCGCTTTCGAGAACGTCCTCGCCGAGGAATCGGTCGTCCGCGTTGGTGTACCAACGCCGCCGGGCCGGGAGTCGCATCGATCCGACGTCTGCCCTGCCCTCCAGCGTGATGTACTCGCCGTCGCCCAACGCTTCGTCGTGGTAGAAGCGGTACCCAACCATCTCCGCGGACTCGGGCTGGAAGTAGAAGTACCACGTGTCGGAGCCGACCTCCGGGTCGTAGGTGACCTTCGCCGCCAGGACGGGCCGGCCCTGAAAGTCGGTCTCCAGCACTTCGGGATGAACGATGGTCCCCTCGTCGCGGAGCTTCATGGGAAGCCCCCAGAGATACAGGTAGTAGTTCCTGCTGCGCTGCAGTTGGTCGCAGGACAGCCGCAGACGCTCCGCCGTTTGAGGATCCGGCGCCCGCCCATCAACGGTCGCCTCGCAGCGCCCGTCCTCCACGACCTTGACCACGTCGAGCCCATCCATGGCCGCGGCGTAGCGGAATCCACTCGCCGGCACGTCGAGGGACACGTCGGCCGTCCGCCCTCCACCATCCGGGCGAATCTCTCGCAGCCGAAGCTCACCGCGGAAGCTGGACCAGATCCCCTCCGGGTCGTGATGGGCAACGGACCGGGCGATCAACTGCTCGGCCGCACTCGCGGCCACTCGCTCCGACTCCTCGTCAGCCGCGGGCGGCGCCCCCGACTCGCACGCCGTACCGAGGAAGAGGATCGTCAGGAGGAGCGGGCCCGCGCCGCGTCGGAGCGGCCATCCAGCGGGCCCGTCGCCCGGGGTACCGGGGCGGGCGACGACCTGCTTCACCGGGACCACGGAGGCGCGATGCCGTTCATGCGCGCGTAGGCGATGGACTGCCCCAGATGCTCGTTCATGTGGGCCACGAGTTGCATCATGACCGCCCACTTGGGGACGTCCCGGCCGTAGAGGCGGGTCGGCGCAGCCAGATCTCCCGGGCTCAGGTGCCCGATCGCGCCGCGCACGTGCTCCACCGATTGGTCGAACAGCGCAAGGATCTTGGCCTTGTCTTCGATGCTCTCGATGTCGTCCACGTGGACCCCGGCCGGCGCGGCGATGCCCATGTTGTCCCGCAGATACATGAAGTTGTAGTGGGTTATGTGCGCATAGACCTGGGCCACGGTCATCACCCCTTCACCGGGGCTCCACCCGTACAGCTCCTCGGGAACGGCCGCGGCCAAGGCACCGACCTTGTTGGTGGAGCTCTGGAAGTGGCCCATGATCTCGTCGGCCACGTCTCCGGCCGAGCTCTGAGCCGCGAGCGCGGCTCCTCCCGGCCACCCGAGCAACAGCAACACGGGAACGGCCCTGAGGATTCTCGTCATCTCTCTCTCCGGCACACAAGGTGGGGTTCGTTGGCCAGGCAGCGTACGCCAATTCGAGCGGCGCTCCATCAATTCTACGCCGCAAGACGATTTGCTTGCCACTCCGGGTCCCCACGCGGACATTCCGCGTACCCGACCAGGAGGGTGGAATGACTCCTCGCGATCGTCGCGATTTTCTGAAGCAATCGGCTGTGGCGGTCTCGGCAATCGGGCTGGGCGGCTGCCGGCCAGAGGACGGTGACGCCGGCCCGGGAGCGGCCACGCCGGCGCCCCGGGCGCTCGATCCCGTCGTCCTCGCGGCCTTGGCCGAAGCAGTGCTCCCCGCCGAGCTGGGGGCCAGTGGACGGCAGGCCGCGACGGAGGCGTTCACGGAGTGGCTGGCCGGCTACGAACCGGCGGCCGAACGGCCGCACCCCTACCTGACCCCCGACATCTCCTATGGTCCTCCCGACCCGGCGCCCGGCTGGAACGCTCAGCTCGCAGCCCTCGACCTCGAAGCGGTCCGACGGATCGGTCGACCGTTCGCGGAGCTCGATGCCTCGGAGCGCCGCCCGCTGATCCGCGGGCAGATCGGAAGCGAGGGGCCTGATCTTCCCGACCCGGCGCGCGCGCGACACGTCGCGGTCGGATTGCTTGCCCACTTCTACGCCTCGTCGTCCGCCAACGACGCATGCTACGGCGCCCGGATCGGGAAGGATCTCTGCCGCGGGCTCGATTCCTTGGAGGGCGCTCCGCCGCCGGAGCGCGTGGCGCGGTACCGGGCTCGGGATGACTCGTCGGAGCGCGAAGGACGCCCATCATGACGCGCGTGCTGGAAACCGACGTCTGCATCGTCGGCGCGGGGATCAGCGCAGCCATGGTGGCCGAGCGCCTCGCGGAGCGGACCGCCGCCGACGTGGTGGTGGTCGAAGCGGGAGGCCGCACGACTCCCCTGGATGAGCGCTTTGCCCGCCGCGCCCGCATGCTCGACTACGGCGAGAACCCGTACCCGAACGACCACGTGAACGGGCTCACTGGGACGGGCACGCTCTACCGCTCCATGGTGGTCGGTGGATCCGGGCTGCACTGGGGAGGCGCTGTCCCGCGCTTTTCGCCCGAGGACTTCCGCTTGGCGTCGCTGTTCGGGGTCGGGGACGATTGGCCCATCGACTTCGACGAGCTGGAGCCCTACTACCAGGAAGCCGAGGAGCGAATGGGTGTGGCCGGCGAGCAAGGCCCCATCGCGTACGACCCGCGCTCGGCCCCGTACCCCATGCCGCCGGTCCCGCTGGGCTACAACCTCGAGCGCCTACGCTCTTGGGCCGCCGACGCCGACATCCCGTTCTGGACGCAGCCATGGGCCAAGAACACGGTCCCCTACCAGGGTCGCAACGTCTGCCAGCGGTGCGACACGTGCTCCATCTGCCCCACCGGAGCCAAGTACACGCCCGACTTCGCGCTCGACCGCTTGATCGCCGCAGGCCGCATCACGCTGCTGGAGCGCACGGTCGTCCGGAGGCTGGACCTGGAGACGGGTTCGGATCGGGTGGCGGCCGCGGTGGCAGTCGATCGGAACCGACCCGACGATCCAGTCGAGATCAGGGCACGGCTATTCGTCGTGGCGGCGGGACACACGTGGAGCCCCCACCTTCTACTGGCGTCGGCCAATGACCGCTTTCCCGCTGGTCTGGCCAATCGCACCGACATGGTGGGCCGCTACATGACCGGGCACTGGTTCGTGAGCGCCTTCGTGGACCTGCCGTTCCGCCTCTATCCCGGGCTGTTTCCGTCGAACAGCCTCCTGTCCCGCAAGTTTGCCCGGCCAGGACGGCTCAACCGCTACGTCCGCCACGACATGCGCCTGTGGGAGTCGACCGTCGGACGCGAGGCCCGGCTCCGCGACGACGAGGGCCGATTGATGCTCGGAGACGAGATCATGGCGGATTGGCGGGAGCGCACCGAGCGCTCCACCGCCCGCGTGCGGTCCTACTACGACGTTCTCCCCGACCGCGACAGCCGACTCACCCTCGACGCCCAGCGAGTGAGCCCCTGGGGTGATCCTCTCCCGAGAATCGACTTCCGACCCCACGCCGAGTCGATGTCCCTCCGTGCCCACACCGAGGATACGATTCGGTTCCGGTTCGCGGAGCTGGCCCGCGCCGGGAATGGGCGGATCATGTCCACCCGAAGCTCGGATCTGTTCGAGCACCCCGGGGGCGGCTGCCGAATGGGAGAGGACCCCGCGACCAGCGTGGTGGACGCCAATGGCCGAACGCACGATCACGAAAACCTTTTCGTGGTCGGCGCTCCAACCATGGTCACCGGCGGCTGCGCCAACGGAACCCTGACGTTCTGCGCGCTCTCTCTCCTCGCGGCCGCGGAGATGGAGCGGGAGCTACCCCGCGCCTGACCCTCCTCGAGGGCGAGCCCGTGCCCGGAGCAGCCTCCGTCAGGCGCTTTCCATGCTCGGGGCAAATCGGAGGCAGACTCCGATGCCGCCGCCCTCGACGTCCAGCCGTTGCCCGGCCTCGCCAGTGAGCTCGACAGCGTCTCCGGCCCCGTCGAGAACCCGGGATACCAGCGTTTCAGCATCGTCCGGATGGTCTTCGATGAGCCGGGTCGAGAGCAGCAGCCGTTCCACGGCGCCCTCGTCGAGCGCGCGAATGGCGGAATTCCATCCGGCCAATGACAGCCCGCGGGAGCGGCCGTCCTCACCCCATGAGCGGAGGACGTCGCCCTCCCAACGGCGCACCGTCTGCTCGAGGACCGAACCCATGGCGGCCTCGATCTCAGCGATCGACATCGAGATTTCCAGGTCGGGTCGATGCTGAACACTACCGTGGAGCGACTCCGGCAGAGCCTCGTAGACCGCCGACGCCACGCGTTCGATCCCTCCCAGGACAAGCGCCGACGCCCCCTCGGAGAGCGTCTCCAAGGACTTGGCCACGGAGCGTACCAACCGCTCAGTGGCGACGCTCAATGCTCGCCGGGCCGCGTCCCGGCGTGTCTCCCCGCGCACGCCGCTGGTGGATCGCGCGGCCTTCATCATCCCGGGCCCATCGGGCTCCACCTCCTCGACTTCGACGGAGCGGTCGTCGAGCTCGATCACCCGACCGTCGACCCGGCGGAACACCCGGGCCCGGCGAGCGTCCACGAGCACGAGCACGATCGTATGGACACGACTCAGAGCACGGACGTAGGGGGTCAGGATGGGCCCCTCCGACCATCGCACGCTCGTGCCCACGTCGGCGCGAAGCTCCGTGTCGTGTAGCACGCGTTCGCCAATTGCGAACCCGGCCCATCCGGGGCTGCCGAGCGCACCGGTCCCCGCCGGTAGCCGCTGCTCGAGCAGCTTCCACCCGCGGTCGAACGAATCAACGTCCTCTGGGCGATCTTCCTGAATGCGATTCCGCTCTTCGCGCACGGCGTTCTGGAGCCGGCGGCTCCAGGCTCCCTGTGCCGCCGGATCGGTGCCCCCGGAGGCGACGTAGACACTCAGGCAGGGACGCCCCCCTACCGCGCGGCGCAGGCGACCCAGTTGCTTGGGACTCAACATGCTCCTTCCTTTCCGCCATCTGGTGCGGTTTCGTAAACAGATCCCCGGCGCTTCGGGAAGCGAAGCGCCCGCCCTGGAATCACGAGCACGGCTACCTCATACGTGAACCCTGCGCTCGACCATAGTCTGTAGGGGGCGGGCCAAGGAGGTCCGTCGGGAGAGTTCCGGCGCGGTGGAAGGACGCGCAGCCCCCTGCTCTACGTCAAATCACGGTCGATGATGCCGGCAAGCTCCTCCTCCCGTCTCCAGACGAACTCCAGCTCCTTGGCCAGCCCCCCCAGCACCCTCCGCTCCGCCGCCTCGTTCACCGCGATCTCGAGCCCGATCGAGCGGATCGGATCGAGCCTCCAGAGCGACGTTGCGGCCGATCCCACGTCTCGCATGAAATTCGCCGCGGATCCCGCGTGTTCGATCGCGTCCGCAGCCGCCTCGATGGTGTCGAGGCGCGCCCCCTTGATGTGCCTGCAAGCAAGCACGCGTCTGAGCGTGGTCTCGGCCTCCTCGCCCTCCAGCCGATACGCGGTGTCCGGGCTCCAGAAGTCGCAGCGCGGACAGGGCACGCTGATGGCCAGACCACGTTCCGTCGCGACCGGGTAGATCCAGGCTGAGTTGTTATACAGCAGCGCCCGGCGGACGCTTCCGCAGTTGGCGCAATTTAGCCGACCGCGCCACGCGGCCCAGCCGAAACGACGCCAACGGAGGATGTCGGTGAGGCCGGCCTCGTCCCAACGGATCTTCTGGCCCACGTCGGCGAGCCCCACGCTCTCCCCCGCGTACGCCAAGGCGCCATAGACGTAGGCGCTAATCCGCGAAAACCGTGTGTCGTGCCAGACTCTGCGCCGGTGCAGCTCCCGCCCGTACCGCCACCAGCTGCGCTCCGCCAGCCCTGCGTCTCCCACCCGGACCAAGCCGACTTCTTCCGCACGGAGGAGCGTGATGTTCTCGGTGCTGGCGATCGCGACGCCTCGGTCCCGAGCGAGTCGCTCGAGCCCCTCGATGACCTCGGCCCGCTCCTCGATGGGCCAGAGGTTCCACCGCCGGCACCGGTCGCAGATTGCCCAGAGCCGACCCCGGCCAACGTCGTACGCCGCAGCCCGCACGAGGGGAAACCCGTTCGGGTCCGTGCGTTTCCCGAGCGGCTTCCGACAAAAAAGACAACGCCGCAATCGACCTCCTCGCTCGCTCCGTCTCACAACGGTAGCCCTGGGTCTTGGAGGGTTGCAAGCGGCGAACTCGAACCCGGCGGACATTTGCGGCGGACTGAGGCGGGCGCTAGATCGCCTCCGGGCTCGCCGCCCTCGTTTCATGGCTTTTGTTCTCCGATCCCCCACCAGGAGTCGAAGTTTATGAGCGACAAAATGAAGGCGATGGTCGCCGCACTCGTCACCGCCCTCGTCATCTTCTACTTGGGCACCACCTACTTCTACATGCCGATCCGTGAGTCCACCGCCGAATCGGCGGCCGCGATCGGATCTCCCCTCATCGCGCTGTTGATCGTCAGCATCCTCATGGTCGTGTTCCTGGCGTGGGTATACGACTGCGTGGGGGAGGGTGCCAAGTCGGGTCTGATCATCGGCATATCGCAGCTCCTGCTCGTGGATGTGTATTATCCGATGCTCGGTGAGCGGAGCTGGGCGGGCGCCGCAGCGAGCGCCGTGCTGCTCGTTGCTGGCTGGTGGGTCATCGGGACCGTGTACGGTAAACTGATCGGCGGCGCGAAAGCCGCCTGATTAGCGCGAGGCAAGCAGTCGCGTAGAGCGCCATTCCGTGAGGGCGGCGAGACCCAACCACCGGAGCCCCGCGGCGGGAGACTTGGCGGGGTTGCGCTCCAATCAACGGGACGCGCTACCGCCCGCCCCGATACCGGTCGATGCGGGCGCGGATCGAGTCGGCCAGGACCTGCTCTCCCCCGGCAGTAGCGATCCCAAGGGCTTCCCGCGCCACCAGCACCGCCTGCTCCGACTCTCCAGCCACGTAATGCGCCGCCGCTAGCGCATCGAGCGCCCCGGCGTTCCGCCGGCCCGTGAGGGACACGGCCTGACCCGCGATCACCAGGGACGAGGGGCCGTCCCCCTTCCGGGCAAACGCCGCGCTGAGGCCCAGGAGCGCTCCTACGTGATCCGACCGGTACTGGAGCGCTTCCTGGAACTGCCTGATGGCCTGGTCGAGCCGACCCTCGGCGAGCTGATTGCTTCCTGCGTCGAACGCGGTGTAGGCCATGTAGGCCATGTTCTCAGATTCGATCGTCCAGGCCTGGTCCGACACCAGCCGGGCGCGGTCGGCGGCCCGCCGGGGAAGGACCTGTAGGATCAGATCCGCCATCTCGTCGTTCGAGGTCGATCCGTAGCGGACCCGCACCGGCGGATCGCTTGGATTGTGCGCGTTCTCCGGCGAGTTGTCGAAGGAGAAATCCATGCTGATCACCGTACCGGCGGGGAGGGCCAGCGGCTCCCGATAGCGGTACTCGTCCTGCCAGTTGAAATCCCACGCCGGGATGTCGATCAGCTGGCGCGTCCCTCCGTCCGGCAGGTGGGCGACCCCCCGCAGGTGTCGGCCGAGATAGTGTGCGTGCGGGTACACGCTCAGCACTTCGACGTCCACCGGCAGCGTGTAGCTGTTGGTCACGTGGTGGTCGCGCACCCCTGGGGGGAGGTCGATCATCAGTGAGCTCACGATCAGAATGACCGGAGATCGATCCGGCGGCCGGTCAGCGAAGTAGAGACCGACCTCGGCGTCGACCTCCTCCTCCTGACCGGTAGTTCTCAGATGAAGCTGCAGGACCAGATCGGTGCCGGGGTCCACCCGCCAGGCCAGACCGGCCCGCGGAGGGAGGCTCACCTTGCCGGGAGTCCATCCCACGAAATGCCCGTCGGGATTGGTTGCGGCGCTGCGCAGCTCCATTCCGTCGAACCCGGGTGCCTCGTCCTCCCGGTCCAACGCCCGCGACGTTCCACTGGTGTCCACCATCATGCGCGCGTGATGGACCACCTTCCGGTTGCCCGGACTGAGCTCGACGGCCTCGACCCAGCGCGTCTCGGTCAAGGGTATCGGTACGACCAGATTGCGGTACACGTCCCGGCCTTCGGCGGGGAGCGAATAACGCGGCACCGGCAGCACCAGGTCGGGGGTCCCGAGCGGCCACGGCCCGGGCGACTCAGGGGGTGCGGGCGCCATCGCGAGATCCCCTTCCGGCGCACCGGCCTCCGCCCAACGCACCAGCGTCTCGATCTGTGCGTCCGAGAGGCGACGCTCACCGACGAAGACGGCTTCCCCGGAGGGCAACCAGGGCGGCATCGCGCGCCGTGAGGTCGCCCGAGCGATGCGGTCGGCTCGCGAGCGTGCATCCTGGTACGTCAGGAGGCTGAACGGCGCCGAGCCCCCCGGCCGGTGGCAGCCCGCGCACGACCCATAGAGGATGGGGGCCACGTCTGCTGCGTAGGTCACGGTCGTCGTGGCGAGCGGGACCGTGCCCGACCACCCGAGGGCGATTGCCAGCGCAATGGATCCGCCAACTCCGGCGGCAAGCAGCGAGCGCGTCCTGGCCATCCAAAACCGACCGGGTTCGGGGACTACACGTCACGATTCAGAAGGAGAGCCGATCCTGCCAAGTACGAGGTTGCGGGCCTTTCGTTCCTGGCCCGCCGCGCCCTAAGGTCCCTCGAGCTCGGCACGGCGCCGAGCCTCGAACGCCGCGATCTCTCGGTCGTGCTGGAGGGTCAGTCCGACGTCGTCCAGACCCTCGAGGAGACGACGACGGCGGAACGGGTCGAGCTCGAACCGGGCCAGAAACCCATCGTCGCCGGCAATCGTACCCGCGGCCACATCCACGAGCACTCGATACCCTGGGCGCTGGCGTGCCCGTCCGACCAGCGACTCGACCTCTCTCTCGGGGAGTTCGACCGGTACGATCCCGGTCTGGAAGCAGTTTTCGCGGAAGATGTCCGCCAGGCTCGGAGCCACGACCGCCCCGAACCCGTGGTCTGCCAGCGCCCAGGCCGCGTGCTCCCTCGAGGATCCGCACCCGAAGTTGCGCCC
Organism: Gemmatimonadota bacterium; assembly: GCA_024638305.1. Classification (GTDB taxonomy): domain Bacteria; phylum Gemmatimonadota; class Gemmatimonadetes; order Longimicrobiales; family Gaopeijiaceae; genus JAHEKN01. Next base: position 18,251 of record JAHEKN010000030.1, read on the forward strand.
CGCCAGCAGGATGCGCGCACCCGCGTACTCCGCGCGGTTCAGCACGAACTGCGGATCCAGCGTACCATCCGGACGGCGGCGCCAATCATGGAACAGAAAGTCTCCGTACCCGGTCCGCTCGATCCTCTTGAGGAACTGCTTCGGGATGATCTGGTCCGTGTCCACGTCGGCCCGCTCGAGCGGTGCCACTATGCCTTCCACGAACGCCACCGGCTTCATCCGGTCCCCCAATGGCGTACGTCGACGAAATGGCCGGCGACAGCCGCCGCGGCGGCCATGGCCGGACTCACCAGGTGGGTCCGTCCACCCTTCCCCTGCCTTCCTTCGAAGTTCCGGTTGGACGTGGACGCGCACCGCTCCTCTTCGCCGAGCACGTCGGGATTCATCGCGATGCACATCGAGCATCCCGCCTCACGCCAGTCGAACCCCGCGTCGCGGAAGATCCGGTCGAGCCCTTCATCTTCAGCGTCGCGCTTCACCCGCGCCGATCCGGGTACGACCATCGCGCGCACGCGCGGGTGAACGCGACGGCCGGCAACCACTTCCGCGGCCGCCCGCAGATCCTCGAGACGCGCGTTGGTGCACGAACCCAGGAACACGCGATCGACTTCGAGGTCTTCGATCGCGGTGCCGGGCTCGAGTCCCATGTACTCCATCGCCCGCTGGGCGGCGTCGCGCTCCTGCGGCCGATCCTCTCCCGGCAGCTCCGGCACCGCGCCGGTGATCGGCGCCACCATGCCCGGATTGGTTCCCCAAGTGACGAAGGGCTCCAACGCCGACGCATCAACGTCGACAGTGCGATCGAACGTTGCTCCGGCGTCCGACGGTAACTCGCTCCAGGCGCGGACCCGGCGCTCGAACGCCTCGCCCTCCGGGGCGTGGGGACGTCCGCGAACGTAGTCGAAGGTCGTCTCGTCCGGGGCAATCATTCCGGCACGGGCGCCGGCCTCGATGGACATGTTGCAAACAGTCATCCGGCCCTCCATGGAGAGGCCGCGCACCGACTCGCCACTGTACTCGATCACGTGCCCACGTCCACCCTCCACACCGATCTGCCCGATGATCCCCAGGATGAGATCTTTGGCAGTCACCCCAAAGGGCAGATCCCCGACCACGCGCACATTCATCGACCGTGGCTTCTCCAGCGGCAGGCACTGGGTCGCGAAGACATGCTCGACCTGGGAGGTCCCGATCCCGAACGCCAGCGACCCGAACGCGCCGTGGGTCGAGGTGTGGCTGTCACCGCACACGATGGTCATGCCAGGCTGAGTATATCCCAGCTCGGGTCCGATGACGTGAACGATGCCCTGACCGCTCGACTCGATGTCGTGGAGCTCGATTCCGAAAGCGCGCGCGTTGCTGCGGAGCGCCTCGACCTGCCGTCGAGCCAGATCGTCGGCGATGGGGAGCGCGCGATCGGCCGTCGGAATGCTGTGATCCACCGTGGCCACGGTGAGATCCGGCCGCCGCACCTGCCGACCGGCAAGGCGGAGTCCCTCGAAGGCCTGGGCCGACGTCACCTCGTGGATGAGGTGGAGGTCGATGTACAGGAGATCGGGTTCCCCGTCGCCCACTCGGACCACGTGCGCGTCCCACAGCTTGTCCAGCAGGGTCCTTCCGCTCATGATTCTTCGCTCCGCCCCAGCCGGTCGCGCACTTGGGCCGTGAAGGCATCGGTCCCGACGGGCTCGTCGGCCGGCGTCGCCAGGTCCGCCGTCCAGATGCCTGCGGCCAGGGTCGCGCGAACGGCGTCGTCGAGCGCTTCGGCCGCTTCCTCCAGCGCGAACGTGTGCCGGAGCATGAGCGCCACCGACGACAGCGCTCCCATCGGATTGGCGGTGCCGCAGCCGGCGATGTCCGGGGCGGATCCGTGCACCGGCTCGTAGAGGTCGCTCCGTCCCCCCAGGCTGGCAGAGCCCAGCACGCCGAGCGAGCCAGCCAGCGCGCCAGCCTCGTCGCTGAGGATGTCGCCGAACAGGTTGGACGTGACGATCACGTCGAAGCGGGTGGGGTTGAGCACGAGTTCCATGGCGGCGCGGTCTACGAACATGTGCTCCAGCGCGACACCGGGTCGGGCCCGCCCCACCTCGGCGACCACGTCTCGCCACAGCCGGGACGTCTCCAGGACATTGGCCTTGTCGACCGAGGTGACCCGGCCGCGCCGGCGCTCCGCCAGGTCGAAGGCCAGCTCCGCGATCCGTCCGACTTCTCCTTCCTCGTATCGGAGTGTGTTCCAGGCATGTCCGTTCTCCGACCCCCGCGGCTCACCGTAGTAGAGCCCTCCCGCCAGTTCCCGGACCACCAGGAGATCGGTTCCCCGCACCCGTTCCGCCTTGAGCGCGGAGCGGTCGACCAGCTCTTCTCCGACCTTGAGCGGACGCAGGTTGGCCCAGCACCCCAGCTCGGACCGGAGCCGGAGCAGCGCCGCTTCGGGTCGCTGGCCCGGCGGGACGCCGTCCGCGTTCGGATGCCCAACCGCGCCCAGGAACACCGCGTCGGCTTCGAGGCAGGCCTGGAGCGTGGCATCGGGCAACGAGTCGTAGCCCTGCTGGACCGCGCTCCACCCGACCGGGTGGCTCGATCCGCGCACGGAGAACCCGAACCGGTCCCCGAGGGCATCCAGCACACCGCGCGCGCTCTCGGTAACCTCCGGCCCGACCCCGTCCCCCGGAAGAAACGCGACCTTCAACTCCACCGCTCAGACTCCCCAATACTGGGTCTGAGCGAAGGAGCGCGCCTCGAGCGCGCGTGCGTGCTCCGCCTTGTCGTGGGCGTTGAGGAACGCGCGGGCGGCCGCCTCGACGACGTCCGTCGAGGCCGCTCGGCCGTGGAAGGTGTGCCCGGCCAGTCGCAGCTTGAGGTGGACGTTCCCCACGGCATCTTTCCCTTCACCAGCCGCATCGATGTGGAATTCCTCCAGGATGGGATCCCAGGGCGACAGCTCGCCGAGCGCGGCGAAGGTCGCGTCGATCGGACCGTCGCCTTCTGCCGCTGCTTCGACTGGCGGTCCGCCGGCATGGGAGATCCGCACCACCGCCCTTGCCGGACGACGGCCGCAGTGCACGTCGAGGTACTCCAGGCGGAAGGACCTGGGAGCGTCCTCCATCGTACCCTGGTAGTAGATCGCGAGCAGATCCTCGTCGTGGACCACCTTCTTGGTCTCCGCCAGCAGTACGAACAGCCGGTAGGCCCGGTCCAGCTCCTCTCCGCTCAGCGTGAACCCCAGCTCCCGGTATCGATCGGCCAGCGCGTGCCGACCCGAGTGCTTGCCGAGCACGAGGTCGGACCCGCGAGCGCCTACCATGGCCGGCGTCATGATCTCGTAGGTCCGGCGGTCCTTGAGCATGCCGTCCTGATGGATGCCTGCTTCATGGGCAAACGCGTTGGCCCCCACGATCGCCTTGTTGGGCTGGGGCCGGATGCCCGTCACGGCGGCCAGGTGCTCGGACGTGGGACAAAGTCGCTCGCTGCGAACTCCGGTCTCGAAGTCGCGGTAGCGCGGGAGGACTCGGAGGGCCATGACGACCTCCTCGAGCGATGCGTTGCCGGCCCGCTCCCCGATACCGTTGATGGTGCATTCCACCTGACGGGCACCGTGCTCGACGCCCGTGAGCGAGTTGGCGACGGCCAGCCCGAGATCGTCGTGACAGTGTACGCTCAGAACCACGTCGTCGATGCCCGGGACAGACCCCTTCAAGGCGTCGAGCATCGCCGCGATGTCCGTAGGGTGGGCATAGCCCACTGTGTCCGGGATATTGATCGTCGTTGCGCCCGCGTCGATCGCGACACGGACGACCTCGCAGAGGAAGTCCAACTCGGTGCGCGACGCGTCCTCGGGGCTGAACTCGACGTCGTCGACGTACGACCGCGCACGGCGCACGGCGCGATCGATCCGCTCGAGGCATTGCTCGCGGGTGATCTTGAGCTTCCTCTCCCGGTGAATGGGGGAGGTGGCCAAGAACGTGTGGATCCGCGGCCTGGCAGCGCCCTCCAGCGCCTCGGCGGCCCTGTCCACGTCCGCATCGACCGTGCGCGCGAGAGCCGCGACCGCGGGCGCCGACATGGCGGCGGCCACCGCCCGAACAGCGGCGACCTCCCGCGGGGACGCCGCCGGGAACCCGGCCTCGACCACGTCGACACCGAGGCGCTCCAACTGCTCCGCCATGCGCACCTTCTCGGACAGGGTCATTGTGGCGCCGGGGGACTGCTCACCGTCCCTGAGCGTGGTATCGAAGATCAGAACCCGATTCATTGGTCTTTCCGGTTCGCCGTAGGGTGCGAAAGAAAAAGCTCCCTCCCCTCGGGGAGAGAGCCGCTCGTTCGTTCGGTCGAGGACCGATCAGTGTGGTCCCCGTCCGGGCGAGCCCTCGCCCACTCCCATCCTCCCCCGGAGGAGGACGAGTCCGATAAGAGCGAGGCTGCGGTATTTCATGCCGGTCACCTGTTGGCGGGTCGGGGCGCCGCGCGCCGAGCCAGCCGCCGGTCGAAGACCAAGGACTGACCACGGGAAGTCCACGAACGAAGGCGGGCAGTCTACGGGGAAACATCCGATTCCGTCAAGCTTTCCCATGGGGATCGCGTTCGCCGGGTCGCTGGGGCTGGCCGTGGGACCCTATCTTCGACGTGCCAGACTGGATCCGACGAAGGAGATATCCATGCACCCCGCCCGCGCCCGAGAATACGTCACCATCCCACTCGCCATCGGGCTGGTCATGCTCCTGTCCGCCTGGTATTCCGCTCCCGCTGCGGCCCAGGACCTGGTGCTCACCAACGCCAACGTGGTCGACGTGACCACGGGGAGCGTGACGTCCGCCGCCGTTGTCGTGATCGCGAACGGGAGGATCCAGTCCATCGGTGCAGGTCCGGCCCCGGCGGACGCGGGTCCAGTCATCGACCTCGGAGGCAAGTTCGTCACGCCCGGTCTCCTCGACGCCCACGTGCACATCGGATCGGAGGAGCAGGCGCGCCGGGCGCTCCGGTCCGGCGTTACGACAGCGCGGAGCATGGGGACGGCCCACTACGCCGACGTGGGGCTCCGCGATCTGATCCGCGCGGGGCATGCCGAAGGGCCCGAGTTGCTGGCAGCAGGCTACCACGTGAGGCCGGGACCGCCGGAGTCCTTCTACCTCGACCACCCGGAGATGGGACACTACCGCGAAGACGGCATAAGGGGGGTCGGGGCTGTGGGCGCGATGGTCACTCACGTGCTCGAGCGTGGGGTCGACGTGGTGAAGACCACGGCGACGGAACGGGCCGGGCTGGCCGAGACGGACCCGAGGAAACAGCTGTACTGGGAGGAGGAGCTCCGGCGTATGACCGAGTTGGCAGGGGCCAGGGGAGTGCCCGTGGCGGCGCACGCGCACGGGGACGCGGGCGGGCGAGCAGCCGTGGCCGCCGGTGTGCGCAGCATCGAGCACGGCAGCTATCTCGCGCCGGAGACGCTGGGACTGATGGTCGAGCGGGGAACCTACCTGGTGCCCACCATCGCCATCGTCACGGATGTAGCCGAGCCCGGCGGGGACTACGACGTGGCTCCGCTCATCGTTCGCGGGCGCCACATGCTACCACGGCTGCGCGAGACGGCGGCGACCGCCCATCGCATGGGCGTGAAGATCGTGGCAGCGACCGACACCGGATACGGGCCCGAGAGCGTCATTCGCCTGGGGCACGAGCTCCAGGAGCTCGTGGGAATCGGCATGACGCCCCTGGAAGCGCTGCAAGCGGCCACCATCGTGGCGGCCGAGCTCTTCGGGGTCGCCGATCGGACCGGCCGCCTGGCCGCCGGATACGAGGCTGACCTCGTGGTCGTCGAGCGCAACCCGCTCGAGGACATCGGCGTGATGCAGGACGTGCTGCTGGTCGTGAGCGACGGTAGGGTCGCGGCTCAGATGGGCGACTGGCCCGGCGAGCGTCCGGTGTCCCAGGACTCGTACTGACCGGACATCAGCGCGCGGAGCCGATCGGGCGTGATCTCACTCCTGTCGAAGTGGCCGAGCACGCGCCCCTGCCTGAGGATCACAAAGCGATCTCCCACGCGGGCGGCGTGGTCCGGGTTGTGTGAGACGAGCACGATCGCCACGCCTCGCTCCCGCGCCTCCTCGATGACCTGAAGGACGAAGGATGCCTGCCTCACGCCGAGCGCCGCGGTCGGTTCGTCGAGAATGAGCACGCGGGCTCCCCGATGGAGCGCGCGCGCGATGGCAAGCGATTGGCGCTCTCCTCCGGACAACGTGCCCACGGCCTGGCCGGGATCACGCACCCTGATTCCCAGGCGCCCCATCTCCTCCCGCACTACGCGGTAGGCGCGGGCGCGGTCGATGGTCCGCAGCGGCCCCCGCCCCCGCACCGGCTCGGCCCCCAGGAAGAAGTTTCGCCACACGCTCATGAGGGGGATGACCGCCAGATCCTGGTGGACCGCTGCGATCCCCAAAGCGAGTGCATCCCTGGGGGACGACAGCTCGACCGGCGCGCCGTCTATGAGATAGCGGCCGGTCGTTGGACGGAGCACCCCGGTGAGGACCGCGACCAGCGTGGACTTTCCTGCACCGTTGTCCCCGAGCAGGCAGGTCACGGCCGCCTCCGTAACGCTCGTGGACACGTCGGAGAGCGCGTCCACCGAGCCGAATCGGACGCCCACGGAGCGGACGGAGAGCACGGGGGTCGGCCCGGTCACGTCGGTTCCCCCCCGCCCTCTCTCGGAGTCGCCCTGGTGGCCATGTCCCGCACCCGGTGGTTGAACAGCACGGCGACGACGAGCATCACGCCCAGAAAGACCTGAAACCAATCCGCGTCCACTCCGGACAGGACGATTCCCTGCTGCACCATGCCGTAGATGAGCGCCCCGAACACCGCGCCGACCGCTGAGCCGTACCCGCCGGTCAGCAGCGTCCCCCCGATGACCACGGCGATGATGGCGCGGAACTCCTGGAGCTCTCCGCGGAGCGCGTCCGCGCCCGTGAAGCGTAACGCCTGGGTGACGGCCACCAGGTAGGCGGCAAACGCGGTAGTCACGAAGAGGCCGATCTTGACTCTCCCGACCGGCACCCCGACGCGACGGGCGGCCGCGGGGCCACCGCCCGAGGCAAAGATCCAGTTCCCTACGGGTGTGCGGAGTAGCACCCACGTGGCCAGCGCCGCCGAGCCCACCCACCACAGGATCGACACGCGGAGGCCCCCCACGAACGTGCTTCCGAACAGGACCCGGGCCGATTCGAACCCCTCGACGGCGTCGAGCCCCCCAATCTGCGTGCGCCCCGTGAGTTGGCGGGTCACGCCGATGGCCAGACCCCTCAGGATGAACAGCGTCCCCAGGGTGACGATGAACGACGGAAGGCCGGTGCGGACGACGAGAAGGCCGTTCACGAGCCCCACCGCCAGGCAGAATACGAGAGTGACCAGCAGGGCCGGCCAGACCGACCAGCCGAAGTGCACGGTGAGCAGCATGATGGACATGCCGGCCACCCCGATGATGGAGCCGACCGATAGGTCGAACTCGCCCCCGATCATGAGGAGCGCCACCGCAACCGACAGGATCCCCAGCGGGGCGGCCGCGTTCAGATAGGTGGCCGCGCCGTCGCCTCCGCGAAACGGCTCACCGGCCACCAGCGCGAAGAACGCCCAGACGAGGAGCGCTCCCGCCGCCGCTCCGACCTCCGGTCGGGTCCAGCGGTTCCCGAGCAGGCTCACCGGAGCCCCTGTTCCGCCAGCTCGAGGACGCGGGCGGCGTCCTCCTGCGTCACGAACCCGGGTCCGGTCTTCAGGATCTCTCCACCGCCCGGGAGGGTCAGCGTCTCGAGATAGCTCACCAGGGCCACGACAGGCAGATAGCCCTGCAGGTAGGGCTGTTGATCGACCGCGAAATCCATCGATCCGCGGTCGATGGCGGCGGCTACCTCCGGTGTGAGATCGAAAGTCGCGAATGCCACCCGTCCGAGCCGACCGGACTCGCCGAGTGCCGCCAGCGCTGGCCCCGCGCCCGTGGGTCCCAACGTGAGCAGCCCGTTCAGATCGGGGTCGACGGCCAGTGCCCCCGCGATGCGCTGTTGCGCGTCGTCGGGGTCCGCCAGATCGACGGCGAGCAGGCGGATGTCGCCACCGGCCTCCGCGAGGCCGTCACGGAAGCCGTCGCAGCGGCGATCGAGCGAGACGTTGCCGATCTCGTGATTGACGCAGAGCGCCCTTCGGATCCCCGCGGCCGCCATTCGTCGACCGGCGCCAAGGCCGGCGTCGTACTCGGGCTGGCCGACGTGGAGAAGCACACCGAGATCGCGATAGACCTCATCGCCGGAGTTGATGGACACCACCGGGATGCCCGCGGCGACGGCCGCGCGGATCGAGGGCCCGAGCGCGGCCCCGTCCGGGATGGACACCACGAGCCCATCCGGACGGGAGGCCACCACCCCGTCGATCAGATTGCTCATGGCGACCATGTCGAACTGGACGGGCGCCTGATATTCGACCCGGACGCCGAGATCGCGCCCGGCCGCCCGAGCTCCGTTCGCGACAACCGACCAGAACGGGTCGGCGCTCTGGCCATGTGTCGCGACCACGATCCGGAGGTCCGCTCGGGCCGGCGTCGCCCGCTCGGCTGCACCGGACCCCTCCCGGGCGGGCCCGCACGCCGCGAGCGGCACCACCGCCGCAAGCAGGAGAGGGCCAACTACACGCTTGGCGCGAACTGGGACCCGGTTACGCGCGCGGTAGCGAGGGGTCATCGGACCAGGCTCCATGTCGGGAAGTGACGGCAGGCACATTGTGACGGCTGCGGGCGGTGATGCGCGAGTCGCCTCCGACGGTTTGTCCTTCCATCCGATGCGTCCTAACGTGAGGGCTGTTCGAGACACGTCAGGACGATTCGGAGGTGGGTAGGGACAGTCGACTTCTCAGCGGAGGTGAACGGGATGAACATGAAGGGCCTGCTGGTCGGCGCCGTTTCCGGCGGAGTGGTGATGTTCGTGCTGGGCTACCTCATCTGGGAAGTGGCGTTCGTCGACTTCTTCGCGGCCCACTCAGGCTCGGCAACGGGCGTCGGTCGCGAGATCGTGCTCGAGTGGGCGGTCGCGCTCGGCACCCTGTCCCTCGCGATCCTGGTCACGCTCTGCCTCGGGTGGTCGGGCGCCACCACGATAGGGGCGGGATTCAAGGTCGGGGCGATCGTCGGGCTGCTGGCCTGGCTGGGCGTGGACCTCATCTTGTACGGCGCCACCAACCTCCAGGATCTGACGGCGGTTTGCGCGGACGCCCTCCTGGAGCTCGTGCGCACGGGGATCGGCGGAGCCACCATCGCCGCCGTGGTCTCCAAGCTGTCTCCGGCGGCTGCGGACGTTTGAGGCCCCGATCGTGAGTCGAATCTGGCCGGCCACGGCCGGAGCGGCTGTCACGCTTCTGGCCGTCGCGGGCTCGCTGGGCGCGCAGGAGGCTCGGGTGGAGGACGTGGCCACCATCGACGGCATCATCGCGGCCTACTACGAGGTCGTATCCGGGCCGGCCGGCGAGGCCGCGGACATGGAGCGCGACCGCACGCTCCACCATCCGAACGCCTGGATCGCCATTGCCGACGTCGATGACGCCGGTGCCCCAGTCGTGACGACCATGACGCTCGACCAGTACCATGGGGACAACCGGCCACGCACGGCTCCGTTTTACGAGTGGGAGACGGATCGCGAGACCCGGCGGACCGGAAACGTGGCTCACGTGTGGAGCAGCTACGCGTCGGCCCGCTCTGCGGACGGCGAGCCCTTCGATCGCGGAGTGAACAGCATCACCCTGTTCTGGGACGGCCAGCGTTGGTGGATCATGAGTTGGCTGTTCGACGCCTCCGCCGGTCGGGC
>JAHEKN010000181.1 GCA_024638305.1 Gemmatimonadota bacterium
CGTGCCCGCTCGCCTTGACCAGCGACCAGCCGTTCCGAAACCGCTCGATCATGGAAACCTACCTCCGTCGTGTCGATGCCCCACGCCCAATATCGCGCCGAACACCACCCAATACGATCCTAGTCGCTCAGTTCGTCACCAAACATTAGTTTTCTGGTCCAGTTGTGAACTACTTCCAACGGTTTTGGCTTTGGGTACATTGAATGTGTAGTCCGCGCACGACGCCGTCGCCGCGTCCAAGTGCATCAATCAAGGAGTAGGGTATGGATTCCTTACCTCGTCTGAACCGAACGCTCTTCACGTTCCTCGGGGCGGCCCTTTTGGCCGGGCTGCCCGGGGCGCTGAGCGCACAGGACACCGGGACATTGTCCGGGATGGTCACGGACGCCCAGTCGGGACGTCCCCTCTCCGAAGCACAGGTCCTGATCACGGGGTCCGGAGTCGGGGGCCTCACCAACGCATCGGGACGGTATGTGCTTCTCAACGTCCCCACCGGCCCTCGCACGGTCCGTGTCGAGTTGATCGGCTATGGAACCGCGACTGCGAACATCACTGTCGCGGCCGGCTCCAACACGCTCGATTTCCAGCTCGCACAGACTGCGATCAGCCTGAATGAGATCGTCGTGACCGGCGTCGGTCAGGAGACCCAACGCCGGGCCCTCGGGACCACGGTCGACGTCATCGACGCCCAGGCCATCCAGAATGCGCCTGTGCAGAACGTCGCGCAGCTCCTTCAGGGGCGCGTGGCGGGCGCCACGGTGAACGCCACGTCGTCTCAGCCGGGGACGGGCAGCCTGATCAACTTCCGCGGCACGTCTTCGGTGGTCGGCGCCCAGACACCGGTCATCTACATCGACGGCGTACGGGTCGACAGTGACCAGTCCACGGCGGACGGCACAGGCGGGGAACAGTCCTCCGCTCTGGCCGACCTGATGGTCTCCGACATCGAGCGGATCGAGATCACCAAGGGCGGCGCCGCGAGCACGCTCTACGGGTCCGACGCCGCCACCGGGGTCATTCAGATCTTCACCAAGAAGGGTACGCCGGGCCCGCCGCGGGTGACGGCTCGGATAGAGCAGGGTGTGGAGATGCCCGAGCTCAAGTACATCTTCGACGTGGGTCTGACCTTCCCGGACCAGGTCGCGGCCGGTGAGGTCATCGCCACGCTCATGGAGGACGAGTACTTCCGGAACGGCCACGTGCAGAGCTACTACGTGGGCGTCAACGGCGGCACGGCCGATGTGACGTACCGCCTGAGTGGCCGGATCAACCAGGGCGATGGAACGCAGCCCAAGAACGGGAACGTCCAGTACAACCTGTCCGGCGGCATGCAGGCGTCGCTCTCCGACAAGCTGACCGTCGACTTCGGTGGGTCGTATACCCGCAGCGACTTCGAGCGGCTGTTCAACGGAACGGCCATCGCCGATCCGCTGACCACGTTCGAGGTGGGGGACGCGCTCTTCTTCTCGGGCGCCAACGACCTGAATGAAGCGCTTCGCATCTTCCTGCTGCCCGATATCACGGAGGAGGTGAACCGCTTCCTGATCAGCGCGGGCGCGCGTTACCGCTGGACCGACAACGTCGCGTCGCGGCTCACCATCGGCGTGGACAACCGCTCGAACCAGCAGCGCGTCTTCGAACCGATCGGGTTCACGCCCGGTGAGGTCACCGGAGAGCTGACCCGCTTCCAGCGGGAGTTCACTTCGGTATCTCTCGACGCGGCCACCACGTGGTCCGCGGACTTCACAGATGCCATCAGCTCCGCGCTGACCATCGGCGCCCAGGGCTTCCGCGATGACGAGAGCCTGATCGAGGCGGAGGGCACGGGATTCGCCCTTCCGGGCGCACCGGACTTCGACGCCGCGTCCGAGGTCTCCGCCTCGGAGAACAACACCGAGCTCTTCAACGGCGGGTTCTATTTGGACGAGCAGCTGTCCTTCGGTGACAAGTTCTTCCTGGGTGGCGGACTCCGCGTCGACGCGGGATCCACGTTTGGAGACCAGGTCGACTATCAGGCCTACCCCAAGTTCACCGGCTCCTACGTGATCTCGGAGGAGTCCTTCATGGAGGGCGTGGGCTTCCTGGACGAGCTGAAGCTGCGCGCGGCCTACGGTGAAACCGGAAAATTTCCGGAGCCGTTCCTCCGAGACCGTTCCTTCAGCGCCATCCCCTTCCGCGGCGAGAGCGCGGCACGCTTCGAGAACCCCGGCAACGAAGATCTCCGTCCGGAGGTCACGTCGACCGTCGAGGCCGGCTTCGACGCGGCGCTCTTCAACAACCGAGTGGGGGTCAACCTCACATGGTTCGATGCGACCACCACGGACGCGTTCTTCGAAGTGCCCGAGCAGCCGGTGACCGGCCAGGGCACGCAGCTCCGGAACCTGGGTGAGATCAAGAACACCGGGATCGAGCTGGCCATGAACATCAACCTGGTCAACAGCCAAAACTTCGCCTGGAGCTTGGGCGCGACCTTCAACGTGATCGACAACGAAGTCACCGACATGGGTGGAGCCGCGGACTTCTCGATCGACACGGGCGGGAAGCGCGTGTCCCAAGGGAAGCCGGTGGGTGTTTGGTGGCTGTCCACACCGACCGACTCGAACGGTGACGGCCTCAACGACGACAGCGAGAACCAGTTCCAGACCGACGAGGCGGGCAAGTACCTGTCGCCCAGCCCGGACAAGTTCGGGAGCTTCAACACGTCGATCACGCTCTGGAACCGCCTCAACCTCTCCGCACTGGCCGACTGGGCCGGCGGAAACGCGGTCTTCGACTGGGGCTCGGTTTGGTCCACCTTCAACGGGATCTACCGGCGCGAGGAGCTTACGGGAGTGCAGTTCCCGGTTCGGTACCGGTTGGACGGCTCCGAGCGCGGCCGCTACCCACAGAGCTCGGCCCGCTCGGCGTTCCTGTACGACGGCGACTGGTTCAAGGTGCGTGAGATCCTCGCGCGCTACGAGCTGCCCGAAGACGTGGCCGGCAGCTTCGGCGTTGAGCGCGCCAGTGTCTATGGCAGCGTCCGCAACGTCTGGATCTGGTCACGTAACGAGCTGATCGATCCCGAGCTCAGCGGCGTCACCGGCGGTGGCGGCATCGAGCTGGGCGGTGAATCGAGCATCACGGCCTCGAGCCCGCGGACGTTCCGCATGGGCGTCGAGGTGGTCTTCTAATGAGGAGCGACCCGATGAAGACGAAGAACCGATTCGTGGGTCTCCGGTCGAAGGCCGGCCTCATGGCCCTTTTGCTCTCGTTCGGCCTGGTAGGACAAGGGTGCGAGTTCCTTGATCCTACGGGTGTGGAGAACCCGAGAACCACGGCGGACGACCTCGCGAACGCGACCGATCCGACCGCGGCCCTGTTGCCGGGCGTGCGGGCTCAGTTCGCGCGCATGCTCTCCGCTGTCGTTTCGACCACCGAGAACGTGGGCGACAACTATTCGATTCATGGGACCGGCATCCCGAGCACGATGGATTCGCCGCGGGACATCACGCCGACCCTCACGAACTCGACGGGAACCGGTGGCACCGGGGCGTACTGGAACATCCAGGAGATGAGGGCCCTTGCCGAGTTCGTGCTGGAGATCGCCGCCTCCGACGCCAGCGCTACGGCAGACCAGGTGGCGGAGGCACATTACTACCGAGGAATGGCGCTCCTGACGTTGGGTGAGAACTTCTCGTTCGCGCCCCTCGAAAGGGACGGGGCGATGGTCGACTCGCGCGCCATCATCACCCTGGCGGTGTCGGAGCTACAGCAGGCCGCCGTGGGAGGCTTGGCGACGCGGGCCAACGCGACGTTGGCACGGGCCTATCGCATGCTGGGCAACTCGAGTCAGGCCGTGAGCAGCGCGCAGGCAGCGCTCGGGGGCGACGCCAACTTCCTCTTCCAGAGGGATTACGACTCGGCCACCCTCAACAACACGCCATACGCCTTCCTGGTGTCGAGGGCTCTTCAGGAGATGCAGCCGCTGCCGCGGCTCGACTTCCTGGATCCCAAGTACCTCAGCCGGGACGCCGGCATCGCCTACGCCAAGGCGGAGGAGATGCACCTCATCATGGCTGAGGCGGCACTCGCCGCAGGCGATCTCTCGGGCGGCGCCACCCACCTGGCCAATGCGATTCGCAGGGCCCGGGCGCGCGGGACCACGGCGTTCACCGACAACGATCAGCGGCTGAATGCGGATCTTTCGATCCGGCCGCGCACCGCGAACATCCAGGTGCGCTCGGATCCGACGAGCCCGTACATCTCGGGGCTCGTGCTGGATCGTCCGGACGTGTCCATTCCGGTGCCAACGGTGACGGCGACATCGCTCGACGCGGACGCGATCGAGGCCGAGACGAGCGCGACCGCGCTGTGGCACGCGCTATACCTGTCTCGCCAGGAGATGATGGTCCTGGAGGGCCGGCGGATGTCGGATCTGGGGATCCGCCTCCCGATCATGCAGCGTGAGATCGACGCCAATCGCAGCATCAACGAAGGTGACCCGGGCACGGTCGTGGTCGTGCCGTCGTACATTCCAGCCGGGGACGAGATGGATCTCTTCGACCCGGCGTCACCCTACGATGCGGACGGCAACGTGGTCACGACTCAGGTCACCATCCGATTCGACATGAACAAGATCCTGGCGGCCAACAACGTGACCCCCTTCTAGGGGTCGAGCCGCGCGTACGTCGCGCGGGTGACGGGTCTACGGGCCGGCGGGGAATCCCCCGCCGGCCCGTTCCTTGATGGGGTCCCCCTGGATCACACCGCGAAGGGGTCCCCATGCTCGAACAGTCGGACCAGTCGGCAACCGCGCCATCCCGAACGGCACCCGATTCTGCCGACTCGATCGGGGCGGGGGACCACGCCGGTCGTCCCGACCTGCGCCAGGAGCCGGGGAACAGGTTGGGCGCGCTCGGCCTGCTCGTCGCCGCCGTCGGCGCGGGAGGGCTCGCGTTCGAAGTGCCCCCCGACCTGCTGGAGATCGACGCGTTCCTCAGCTGGTCCTTCGTGGCCCTCGGGCTCGCCCTCCTGGTGGCGGGACTCGTGCACGAGTGGCGAGGACCCAAGCGCTGGTCGGCCCTCGTGCCCGGACTGATTGCTTTGGCCTTCGCGGCGTGGGCGGGGCAGGCCGGATTCACGGAGTCGGCTTCGCGCTGCAACCGCTCGCCCATCGTGGTGGAGGGGATGGGATCGGTCGGGTGGAGCTGTCATGGAGACGGTCCGCCGCATGCGGTGGCCGTGCTCGTCCGCACTCCCTGGGCCCGAGGGGTCCCGGCGTTGTCTCGCGGGCTGGCCGAGCGGGGCGTATCCGTGTACGCCATGGATCCGACGGCCTGGGTGGCCGATCCACGGGGGGTTCTGACGGGGGTCGCCGAGCGTGCTCGAGCCGATGTTGGTGGCTTGCCGCTCGGAGTCGTGTCCTGGGGAGAGTCAGCGAGAGAGCTCGCAGACCTCGCTGAGTTCGTGGACGCCGACTTCGGGGTCGCCGTGTCGATGCTGGCGCTCGAGCCGATCGACCGTCTAGGCGAGCTGGACGTGCCCGTCCTGTTCGCGTATGGCGTCGACGACCCGAGCTATCCCGGACATGGCCACGCGAGCGCGCTCGTGGGTGCCGTGGGGACGGTGGGAGTGGAGGGTGCGGTGATCCGCGTGTTCCTGGGCGCGGACCGCGACCTGCTCGTCCCGGTGCGGAGACCCTTCCTTCAGCCCACTCGGTTGGCGGCCGGCTGGATGGACCTGCTCACCGGGTGGATTCGCGACACGTCGGTCGCCGCCGAGTAGGCGCGGTTCGCGAGCGCGTCCGCGAGGACGCGAGCGTTGGGTGGCTAAGGGCAGCCGCCTATCGCCCGACGGGCCTGAGCTGCACCGCGTCCCGGGTCACGAGGTCGCCGTACGAACGGAAGCCACCCTGTTCCCACGTGGACGCGAAGTCGACCGTTCGCTGGAGCAGTTGGGTGCTGTAGAACCCCGCCACCTGCATTGGATGGCTGGCCCCGAAGCCGCCACCGAAGTGGCTCCGGATGATCACGCTACGCTCGTTCCTCGGCAGGTTCGTCACGGTTTCGGCAAACCGCTCGAAGGAGCGGGCCCCCCAGAGGTAGAACTCGACGTTCGAGGCGTAGAGGGCCGACACCGTTAGCCCCCCCTCGACCGCCATCCGTCCGATCTCCGGAAGCGCGTGCTCACCGGCGAGGTCGCCCACGACCGGGATCACGCGGTCGGCCTCCTGGAGCGCCTTCAGGAACCGAAAATCGTCCTCGTTCACCAGGTAGCTCGCGCGCGTGCCCTCGAGGTCCTCCGCAAGGAGCAGGTCGCGGTGTGTCGGATAGAAGAACCGCGGTGCCCGCCCATGGCTCGTGAAGCGCAGTCCCAGGCCCGCCCCGATGAACGCCCGGTGGAATCGATCGATGGTGGCTCGGTCGGCGGCGTCGAGCGGCACCCCGAAGGAGGCGACTCGCCGGGCGATCCGCTCCCGGACGTCCCCCCCGTCGTCGGCGAGGGCGGGTCGGGCGTCGACGTACTCGACGAGCCGCTCGAGGTCGAGGCCCGTCCAGGCGGCCAGATCCTCCGGACAGGGTCTTCCGTACAACAGGCACAGGTAGTCGAGCCGGTTCGCGGACTCCTCGAACAGAGCCTTGAACAGGAATTGCTGGAGCATGTTGTCACGGCGCACGTCCATGATGACCGCTACCTCGGGCCGGATTCGCGCTATGTACGAGAAGTTCTGGTCGGGTCCGACTCCCACGTACAGCCCGCCACGAACCCCCAGGGCATCGAGCGCGCCCATCACGTGCAGGTAGGACGACTCGTTGGAGATCAGGTTGTCCGTGTCGAAGTAGCCGCCCTCCTCGGAGAGCGCAGCCACGAGATCGGCGAACGACGACTCGGCAAGCCGAACAGGCGGCGCCTGCGCCGCGCAGGCAGATGCCGTCGCGAGGAGGGCCAACGCGGGGATTCGGAGCAGTTTCACGCGTCGCTAACCGTTCGCCGCCCCGGGATCGGCGGGATCTCGACGGGCTCCATGCCCAGCTCGCGCAGCCGACGGTTGAGCTCGGCCACTTCGTCCGCGTACGTCCCCTCCAGCCGCGCGAGCGCGCCATCGAGCTCACCTTCGAGGTCCGTGAGGCGCTCGACAAGCTGCTCGGTGGGCGGTGCGTCCAGGTGCTCGCCACGCTGGCTGGAGGCGGCGGTCATGACGAACTGGAGGTGGCTCCGGATGCGGGACGGATTGGCAAAGCCGGCTCCCCTGGTCTGGACGAGCGTCTCTTCGACCGCCGTGAGCGCCTCGGCAGCAGCCGCGGCGGCCGCGCGCACGGACGTGTTCGCC
>JAHEKN010000182.1 GCA_024638305.1 Gemmatimonadota bacterium
ACCCGGCCCTGCATCTCGTCGGAGATCGCGCCCTGGAGATAGCCGTCCAGGTGATCCACCGTCGCGATCCCCGTGCGGAGCGCGTGCTCGATGCCCACGTCGGCGGGGACGTGTCCCGCGAACGTGAGCCCGACCTCGCCGGCCACCGCCACGAGCCGGTCCCAGGCATCGAGCGGAATGCCGGGGTGGATCTTCATGAAGTCGTAGCCCGCCTCGGCCGCAGCGCGCATGTGCGTCTCGGCGGCCTCCGGCGTCGGCGCGCTGTTTCCGTTGGCGCTGGGCGCGCCCACGATGAAGCCCGGCCCGAGGAGCTCACCGGCCGCGAGTTGCTCGCGCAGGACCAATTGGCCAGGAGCCCCGAGCATGCCCCGCATGGTGGTGATCCCATTGGCCAGATAGAGGAACAGGATGTCCTCCGTCAGGTCCCTCGGGGCGTCGTCGCCGGGTACGTGGGCGTGCATCTCCGCGAGACCGGGAAGGAGGAAGCGACCACTGCCGTCGATCTCGGTCACGACCCCTTCCAGGTCCGCGTCGCCCGCGCCGCCCATCCAGACGATTTCCTGGCCCTCGACGATCACCGTCTGATTCGGGAGCACGACGTCGCGGTCCATCGGCAGCACGGAGACGCCGACGAACGCGGTCCGCGGTCCTTGGACCTCGGGGCCGCCGTCACCGCTACCCCCGGTGCAGGCGCCGAGCGGGATCAACAGGGCCGCGAGCGACGCTGACGCCGCCAGCCGTGTGCGGGCGTGGGCGCGCGGGCGACAAACTTCGGGAGCCGGGTCGGGCGTGCGACGAGTGGACATGGGCCGGAGGGGTGGAAGGAAACGAACGAGTCGGACTGGCGGGGCGCGGGCAAAGGTACGACCCGGGGCGAGCACGGGCACTCCCGCACATATTCGCCGAGCGGGCCACGGACATTACGCCTCCGTAGGGGCGCGCTTCCTCAGTCGTACTGGAACGCGGTCGACCGTCCCAGGATGCGGTTGAGCTCGGTCTGGTCCAGCTCCTTCCGCGGCGACCACTCCTCCGGTCTCCTGGCCAGGAAGAGCCACGTGTCTTTGAGCGCCGGGAACACGCCTGTCACCGCCCGGTAGAGCGGCCGTGCCATCCGGGGGAGCTTGTATAGGATGTGGTCGCAGCCGCGGAGCTCGACCAGCTCCAACCCGAGGTATCCGGCCAACCGTTCCAGATCGCCGCGTACGTACTCGCGCACATGGCCTCGCCACGGGCCGGGATACCAGTAGAAGGTGTCGTACGGCGGGTAGTTGGTCCGGCCCCGCAGCACGTCGAGGCGCTTGCGGATGTTGACCGCGTTCGGAACCGTGATCAGCAGGTAGCCACCGGCCCGGAGCAGGCCCACGAGGTCGTTGAGCAGGTCGCGCGGGGAGTCGTGGAGGTGCTCCACGACATCGAGCAGCATGACCAGGTCGAACGACTCCGGCTCGAAGGGGGGAGGCCCGCCGTCCGCGAGGTGGAAATCGATGCCAGCGCTCCCCGCGAAGGAAACGATCTTCTCCCTGTTGCCATCGAGGTGGTGCCAATAGTCGGCCAGGTCGTCGAAACCGGCACACTGGAAGCCGAGCCGTTGGAGCACGGCGGTCTTGTCGAGTGGCCCGCAGCCGAAATCGAGGATGCGGGCGCCCGGTTCCAGGTGGCGGAGGACGGCGGCGCCCACGGTGAAGTAGGTGGCCCGCGGCGTGCCCCCCGGGGTCATGTACCCAGCGAACGGGAACTCGGCGATCGTCCGGGACACGGCTTCCGCTACGGTCATGGCCCGAAACCTAACTCGCGGCCTCGATGAGTCGAAGCGAAACCGGCCCGACTTCGAGGGCTCTCTCGCCGGCCCGGGGGGAGGCGCGTGTTCCCGGCGGCGATCCCTGGCCCTAGACTGTCCGGGATACTCCGGTCCCGGCGAGCGCGCACGCCGGCGCTCGGTCCGACACTACGAGGGCGACGCCATGGCCTCCAGCGCAGTACGCCTTTCCAACGGCATCCTCGGGTCCCTGGCGATCCTCGCCCTTGCCGGCGCCTCCTTGAAGGCCCAGTTGCCACCGCAGCCGTCCCGACCGCTCCACGGTGCCTATTACGCCTGGTCCGAGGGTCGCTACACGGATGCCCTGACCGAGTACCTCACCATCCTGGAAGCCGCGGGCGACCCGGGTCTGGTCGAGGAGATCGCGGCCCTCACCGGCGAGCTCTACGAGGTCCACGAAGTCACGACCGACGGCCTCGACATCGGCATGGCTCCAGACGGCCGGCATTTGAGCTATGTCGTGAGCGGGGACTCCGACCTCGAAACGCACGTGGCGCGCATCACGCCGGGGGCGGGTCCTCCGACCGAGGTGGCGGTCATCCCGGGCAGTGCGGTCGTGCTCGGTCCGGGTGGGCGAGTGGCGTACCGGACCCTGGGAGACGAAGCCTTGTTGTCCGGACCGCGGGCCGCCATGGAGGCGGCGCGACTCCGTCAGAGCACCCTCGAGTTCCGGGCGGCGGAGGCACAGTTGCGCTGGGTGGAGGCGTCCACGGCCGAGCTGCGGATGCTCGACTTGGCGACCGGACGCGAGCGGACGATCGACACGAGCGGCAAGCTCCTGGTGGACTGGGCCTTTGCCGAGGACGGGTCCCTGCTGATCGCGGCCGGACTGGAGGAGGCGAGCGGCTCGACGGGCCTCTTCCGCGCCGGGCCTTCGGACACCGGCCTCACGCCGGTGCCCGCGCCACCGGGCTACAGGACCGACCTGCGGCCGGCGCCCGGGGCGCGGTACGTGGTGTACACCGTGCCGGCGACCGATCCCGCGCCGAGCGCGCCCGGCTCGCTTCGACCGGAGGCCGAATCGGTACCGCGCATCGGCGTGCTCGACCTGCGGAGCGGGGAAGAGCGAGTCTACGACGGCGAATCACCGGCGCTCTCGGCGGACGGTTCCACGCTCGCCTGGGTCGAGCGACCGGCCGACTTCGTTCCCGACCGGATGCGCTTCCCGCACGGTCCCGGCGGCCGGATCCACGTGCTCGACCTGACGCGCGAGGGACCGCCCCGCGTCCTGATAGAGACGGATCGGCCCCTCGGGGAGCCGGCCCTCTCGCCCGATGGAGCGGCCGTCACCTACGCCCGCATGCCGGGGTTCGACTGGGAGGTGTTCGTCCATCCGACCGCGTCCGGGGGCACGGAGCGCAGAGTCACGACCGAGGTTCAGCACGATCAGTTTCCGGTGTTCCTGTCCCGCGGGACCGTACTCGCCGCCAAGGGGGAGGGCCGGCACCGCCGCTCCTACCTCTACGACCTCGCCAGCGGCAAGTCGCTCGAGCTCTTCCACAACAACACCGTGCGGACCATCGCCCCGGAGTACGAGTGGGCGGTGAGCCCGACCGCGGACTGGGTCGCGATCGTGGCCGAGCGCGACGGGGACACGGTGTCCGAGGAGCGCGGCGTCTACGTGGTCGATCTCACCCGCAGGGTGACCCGCGAGGCCCTCACCGAGCGGCTCCGCACCAACATCGAGACCGAGCGCAGTCTGCGAGCGGTGGCCGCCGGGACCTTCGGGCCCATCGCCGATTCCGTCCGGGCGGTCACCCAGGCCGTGTCCTCCGCCAGGGTCTTCGAGTATGCCCGCTCGCTCCACTCGTTCGGCTCGAAGCACATCACCCAACCTGGAAACCAGGCGGCCGGGGTCTACATCGCGGAGCGCCTCCGGGAGTTCGGCTACGAGCCCGAGATCCAGACCTTCCAGGCACGGGGGATCCAGACGTCGAACGTGATCGCGACCCTCCCGGGCCATACCGATCCGGGCGTGCTGTACGTGATCTCCAGCCACTACGACTCCCACCAACGCGGCCCCGGCGCCGACGACAACAGCTCGGGAACGACCGCGCTGCTCGAAGTGGCCCGGGTCCTTCGGGATCACCCCCAGCGCGCCACCATCCAGTTCGCCTTCTTCACCGGGGAGGAGGCGGGACTGCTCGGGTCGAGGCACTACGTCGCGGAGCTGGGAGCCTCCGGCGCCTATCTGGCCGGCGCCCTCAACAACGACATGGTCGGATGGGCCAACGACCACCGGCTCGACAACACCATTCGCTACTCGAACGACGGCATCCGCGACATACAGCACGCGGCGGCGATGACATTCTCGAAGCTCATCACGTACGATGCCCGTTACTACAAGAGCACGGACGCCCACGCCTTCTACGAGGCCTATGGGGACATCGTGGGCGGAATCGGCTCGCACCCCGTGCTCGGCAATCCCCACTATCACCAGGCCACCGACGCGCTCAGCACCATCAACCACGATCTGGTTGTCGAGGTCGCCCGCACGACGGCGGCGACCATCATGGCCCTGGCCCGGCATCCGTCCCGCCATCGCGGGTTGCTGTGGCAGCGCGCGGCCGACGGTTCGACACGCGTGGCCTGGGCTTTGGTTCCCGAGCGGGACGCAGTGCGCTATCGCGTACGGTTCCGGGCCACTGCGGAGGCACCGTGGACGGAGGAGGTCACCACGGCCGCGAGAATCGACCTCCCGGCCCTGCCCGACGGGGCCGAGGTGCAGGTGAGGGCGGTATCGAGGGACGGCGTCGAAGGCTGGGACTGGGGACGGATCGTGGTGGGGGAGCTCCCGGGGGGAGCGGGCTCGCCCTAGGCATGGCACAAACCTGGCCGTCGAGACGTACGAAGCCGCGGGCCGAGCGACGGCGGACCGGCGACTCCTCAACACATCACGGCGCCAGGTGACCTGGATCTACAAGAACCGCAAGCTCGCCGAGTCCTACCCTGGCCTCGAGGACCTGAGCGCTGAGTTCTTCCGTACGCATCAGAGCGCCGAGTTCACGCTCGGTGAGCCGCTGGCTCGCCTCGCCCGACTGATCACCGTCGGTCCCCGAACCCAGATGGTGGTCATCGGTTGTGGGCCCAAGCCCCGAGCGGTCGCCGAGCTGCTCGAGCAGGGGTACGACGTGTACGGGGTGGAGCCGGTCCAGCCCTTCCTCGACGCCGCCAAGGAGTACCTGGCGGACGCGGCCGATCGGGTCAGCCTGGGTGCTGCCGAGTCCCTCCCGTATCCCGATGAATCGAAGGACGTGGTGATTCTCGAGAGCGTCCTGGAGCACGTCGATTCGCCGCAGCTGTCCGTTGCGGAGGCCTTTCGGGTGCTTCGTCCCGGCGGCGTTTGCTTCGTCGAGACGACCAATCGGCACCGCTTTCGTCTCTCTGGACGGAATGGCGAGTTCCGCGTGCCGTTCCTCAACTGGTTTCCGCGAGTCGTGCAGGAGTCCTACGTCTTCACGCACCTGCATTACAAGCCCAAACTGTCGAACTACGCCACGCGGCCCGCGGTCCATTGGTTCAGCTACGCGGACCTCTGCCGACTGGGTCGGGCCGCGGGGTTTGCTCAGTTCTATCACGGCCTCGACCTGGTCGATCCGGAAAGCCACGCCGTATGGGGGAAGCGCAGCCGTCGCTGGATCGTGCGCGCAATGCGGACACACCCGTGGTTCCGGGCCTTCGTCCTCACCCAGAAGGGCGGGACGGTCTACATGTGGAAGCGCGGCACGGGGTCGGCGGCGTCCACGCCGACTCCCTGAGGCTCGCGACCCCCGGAGGCCAGCGCGCTTCGGCGGCGAGGTCCGGCCGCGGCCGCTCGTCTCCGGACGACTCCGTCTAGTAGACGTCCAGGTCGTTCCCGTAGGCGATCGGGCCGTCCCACTGGCCAGCCACCTCGGCCAGGAGCTGCTCCGGCGTGGCGCCCCAGAGGAGCTGGTGGTTGAGGACGAGCAGCCCCGGCTGGGCTGCTGCCGCAATCCGACCCAGCTCGGGCCCCGACGTATGGAAGGAGGCATGGTAGGCCTGCCACCGGGGTTCTCGCCGCTCCCACCCGGCTCGCGCGTACACCTCGTGGATCAGGAGATCGCACCCCGTGCACATGCGGGCCATCAGCTCCGGCGCCGGTCCCGTGTCTCCCGACACCACGACCGTCCGGTCGGCGGTCTCGAAGCGATAGCCGTACGCGTTGGTCCAGCCCCCGTGGGGCACGCGGAACGCCGTGACCCGGACGCGCTGGTCCTCGTAGGCCAACACCTCGTCTCCCTCGATCTCCCTGACGTCCGTCTCGTACCCGGTTGAATTGGCCGGCTCGAGACCATCCCGGCGGATCTCCACGTCCTGCGCGTATGCCGCGCTCAGGTGGCGCGTCAGCTGACCCGTGCCACTGGGGCCCACCACGACCAGGGGATCCGTGCGTCCGAGAACCCAAGGCCCGAGTATCAGGTCGGCCAGGCCCGTTGAATGGTCCGAGTGGAGGTGCGTCAGGAACACGTGCCCGAGCCGGTCCGCCACGAGGGCCACCAGACCATGCTCCCTGGCGGCCGACGCGGCGTTGCGCACGACCCCGGGGCCCGCGTCGACCAGGTAGGCTACACCGTCGACGACGACGGCCAGGGCCGGACCACCCCGGTCCGGGTGGGCATTGGGCGTGCCGGTACCCAGCAGCACGACGCGGGTGGTGCCGCCGCCGGTGAGTCGGAGCGCCGGGGAGGCCGGCAACTCGCCGACGGTCTCGCCAGTCGTCGGGGCGGGGGGGTCCGAGGATGAGCAGGAGCCGAGTAGCGCGAGTTGCAGCGATGCAACAAGCAGGATACGGCACGATCGGGTCGTGGCTCCGATCTTGCTCATTTGGGTCCGCCGATATAGGACAAATACGGCATCGAAGCCGTGCACGCCCCGGATTTCGGAGGCATCGGACAGGTCGTCAAGATCGTGGGCCGGACGGGCGGTTCAACTGGCGAATCGCCACTTGGTCGCGCATCTCGCATGTGCGAGCCGTCCGGTGCCCTTGCCGAGAGGTAGTGAAAAAGCCTTGTTGCCGCCTGCACAGAACCCCCAGTCGCTGGATGTCCTAAGGACGGCCACGAGCGTCAACCCGCTCGTAGCGGCTTTGGCAAGGGCCTACACCCTATCGGAAATCTTCCCACTGCACCATCCCACCATGCGGGATGCCCTGGGTGACCTCGTCCGTCTCCCGAGCGACACCTATCCGGTCCTGGTGGAGGTGTCGCAGTTCGGATTGCAGGACGACTCGGGCGCGGTCCCGGATCCTCACGGTCATCTTCGGGAGCTCGCGCGCAGCCTGCACGGGGCGGGGGTCACTGCGGTGCGGGTGCCGCGCTCGCTCACGCAACTCGAGTCCGAAGACTTCCTCCTATCCCTTCGACGGGTGGCCGAGTCGAACGACCTGTCGCTCGAGGCCATGCTGGCCCAGGGCCGGGGCACTCCGGTCGAGCTTTCCTTCCATGG
>JAHEKN010000183.1 GCA_024638305.1 Gemmatimonadota bacterium
TGGGGAGCGTGTAGACGTAGCCCATCACCATGTCCATGCCGGTCAGGTTGCGGGCCAGGTAGTTGTCGATGTCCTCCGCGAAGTCACCGATCACGAAGAGCACGGGGGCACCGACCACGACCGCCAGGAAGAGCTTGATGAAGGTCGTGACGACCAGCCGATCGAGGATTCTCAAGCCGGCACCCGTTCCGATCCGGGGCGACGACGGGAGAGCTTGCGGGCGAGGCGGTGCACCAGCTCCTCGAAGCCGCCGCCGCGCGTGGTGGACGCCGGCTGGCCGATGCGCGTGGCCATCACGAGTCCGATCACGAAGAAGACCAGGTTGGGGGTCCACATGGCCCAGAACGGGGGCACCACCCCCTTGTCCGCCAGGTTCTCACCACCAATAAGACCCATCCAGTAGATGCCGAAGATCCCCACCGACACGCTGATCACCATCCCCACGCCGCCCGGGAAGCGGAGGGCCAAAGGCACGCCCAGCAGGACGAACACGATGCACGCGAACGAGATCGCCAGCTTCTTGTGGATCTCCACCCAGTAGCGGAGCGCCGTTGTCTCGTGCACATCCGCACGCATGACGCTGGTCCGGGTCGTCATGACCACGCCCCGCGTCACACCGTCGTCCTGGATCTCCCTCGTCGGATCGAAGCGGCCGATGTTGGGGGCGTTGGGCGTGGACGCGGCCACGGTCGAATCCGGAAGCGCGAGCGCGCGTCGCACCGCGAACGTGGATTGTCGCCAACTCTCCTCCCGTGCCTGCTGGCGCTGCATCTGCTGCTCGGACGCGTGCGCGGCCAGGCCCGTGATCGAAAGCTCACGGTCGGAGCGCGCGTCCTGCTGGCTGCGCTCGAGCACGTCCGCCACCCCCCGGATCGGGATGATCTGCGAACCGAAGCCGGTGCGTTGCAGGGCGCCCCGGCGTTGCGCTGTGGTCTCGTAGACCGTCCCGTCGTACAGGGTGAGGTAGAGGTCGGTCTGCTCGGCGTTGAACGCCATGGCCCCGGAGTCCGCGTAGATGGTGCGGGCGCGGGTTGCGTCGCTCACGTCGTAGATGGTCACGTCCCGCAGATGGTTGGTTGCCGGGTCGATACCGGTGGCCTGCAGGTAGAACCGTCGCTCGAGATCGCCCGTCTCGATGCGGTTCACGATCTGCTCCCGAAGCTGGAACGTGGGGCTCTTGTTCCCGATGTCGATCATCAGGTTCTTGAGCCGGTGGTTGGCCTCGGGCAGCACGTGATCGTTGAAATAGTAGGTGACTCCGGCCAGAATCGCCCCGGAGAGGAGCATCGGCGTCAGGAGCTGTGACGGCTTGACGCCGCCCGCGGACATGGCCGTCACCTCGCTGTTGGAGGTCAGATCCGCGAACGCGTAGAGCACGGCGATCAGGACCGCGGCAGGGAGGGTGAGCGCGACAGTGTGAGGAAGCGTCAACACCAGGAACTCGGCGACCACCTGCCATCCGAGTCCCTTCCCGACCAGCATTTCGAGACGCTGGGCCACGGCATTGAGAAACAGGAGACCGGTGAGGGCCACCAGTGAAAAGACGAAGGGTCCCAGGAGAGACCGGATCAGGTAGCGGGTGAGGATGCTCATGGCTGCCAGGTCGCTACACCAATGAGTGCGGTGCGGTCCGGGAAACGGCCAGCGCCCAGCCGCTCCGTGCCGGTCGTCCGGCGCCGGGCGGCGGTCGCCTGCTGGGGTGCCTGGACCGCACTCGCGCTCGTGGCGGCTCCCGCCGGTGCACAGGTGACCCGGACCGGGCCCACGACCGCCGCAACTATCACCGCCTCGACCGACTCGTCGACCACCGCGTCTACCAGCACATCCACCGACGCGGCGGCCGACACCGTGCCCCGCACCTGGCCGCTCTTCCGAACGGCACAGGAGGTCGACACCTCCGGCCTCGAGCTCCGGCTCCGCGGGCGGGCGGAGCTCGGCGGAGACTGGTCACGGTTCCAGCCCTGCGACGCCGCCGTGCGCGTGACCTGCTCCTTCAGCGCGTTCCCCCAGATCACACCCGACCTCCAGATCGGGCTCAACGTCACCGGGTCCGTGTTCGAGCGGATCTCCGTGGAGGTGGACTACGACCAGACGCGCGAGTTCTCGGCCGCCAACAGCATCCAGATCCGTTACGCCGGCCGGGAGGACGAGCTCGTGCAGGAAGTCGAGGTCGGCGACGTGCGCTTCGACCTGCCCGACTCGCGATTCCTGACCCGCGGGATTCCCGCCGGCAATCTCGGACTGCGGGCCGTGACGGACGTGGGTCCGCTTCGGATCGAGGGTGTCTGGGCCCAGCAGAACGGCAACCTGCAGTCCGCGGAGTTCCGCCTCGTCGGGTTCGGGGGGAGTCGTGGGTTCGTGCAGCAGGACACGCTCGTGCTGGACGACTCGGACTACGTGGCGGGACAGTTCTTCTTCGTGGTCGATCCCAGGTCGGTCGACGGCTTCCCGGCCCTCGACGTGCTGGCGCTCGGGCCGGAGGCGGCTCCCGGGGGCGAGGCGCCGGGGCCGAATCCCATCCAGCTCTACCGGTTCGAGAACGACGCGTTCACCCGCCAGCAGGTGGAGGGCTACATCCAGGCGGAGGCCACGGCCGCGCTCGACGGGGATACGGTGTCCGAGGCCGGATGGTGGCGGGCCCTCGCGCCGGGGGTCGACTACGACGTGCATCCGAACGGGCTGTTCGTGGGGCTCCGCCGGCCGCTCCGCCGCGACGAGATGCTGGCGGTCACCTACGTCGCGGCGAACGGGGACACCATCGGGACCTACAATCCGGAGCGCATCTACAACCAGGGTGGGCTGCCGCGCCTGCGCCTGCTGCGCGCGTCGAGCGCCCAGCACCAGCCGGGCCGGCCGTCCTGGGATTTCGAGCTCCACAACATCTATCGCATGAGCGGCTCGAACGACGTGGACCCGGCGTCGGTGCGAGTCCAGGTCTCGCTCGGCGAGCTGAGCGCGGGCGGCACCTTCACCCGTATCCGCGACGGGCGCGAGGTCACCTTCCTCCAGCTCTTCGGTCTTGACGAGGCCTCCCCCAAGGACGAGGTGGACCGCGCTCGCCTCTACAAGCCGGCCGAGGAGTCCGGGCTGCTGCAGCCGCCCGTGGCCGGGACCTTCCTGGTGTTTCCCACGCTGCGGCCGTTTCTCGATCCGCCGCCCGTGCCGTCGCTAGGGCTGACTGCCCAGGCCGCGAAGCTCGTGCTGGGCGACAACGCCAACCGGACCATCTACGAGCACCCCGATCCGTTCGAGCGCGCCAGCGGCGCGCTCTTCCGCCTCACCATCGAGTACACGGTCCGCGGTCAGGGGCTGGCCACGTCCTTTTCGCTGGGTGGCGTCGGCATCCGCGACGGCAGCGAGCGCATCTACCTGGGCGGGCGCCTCCTCGAGGCCGGCCGCGATTACGAGATCGACTACGACCTGGGCGAGGTGCGGCTGCTGGATCCGGCCGGCGTCTCCATGAGCGGCCCCGACCAGGTGCTGCGGGCCACGTGGGAAGAGAAGTCGGTGTTCGAGATCGCGCCTGTTTCCGTGTTCGGCCTGAACGCCACCTACGGGCTGGGAGACAAGGGCGACGTGCACCTGGTGGGCCTCTATCAGTCCGAGCGCGACCTGGTGCGGCGGCCGCAGCTCGGCGTGGAGCCCTCCTCGATTCTGCTCGCCGGGATCAACGGCGATCTCCGCTTCGACGCGCCCTGGCTGGACCGCGCCGTGGCGCACCTGCCCGGATACACGACGGACCAGCGCTCGGAGCTCCGCTTCCAGGGCGAGCTGGCGCTTTCGCTCCCCAATCCCAACACCCTGGGCGACGTGTTCCTGGACGATTTCGACGGCGCCAACGAGCTCCTGCTGCCCAGGCTCAGCACCGGTTGGCAGCTCGGCAGCGCCCCCGAGTTCCGTGACGGCGCCGAGTCGGTGCTTCCGCCACTCGACGGGGAGAGCGCGGCCGCGCTGGCGTGGCAGCACACGTGGATCCAGCGCGTCATCCAGGGCGACAGCGTGTTCCTGGGGTTCTTCCCCGCCGAGGAGATCGACCGGCGCATCGAGGTGGTGGGGAGTCAGTCGCGCGAGAGCGCCCTGCTGGTGAGCCTGGGCGGCGGGGGCGGCGAGCGCTTCCCGTCGCCCCGTTGGCGGTCCCTCACCACGGTGCTCAGCACCACGGGGCTCGACCTCTCGAAGAGCGAGTTCCTCGAGTTCTACGCCGCGGACGGCGACTCGGTCACCCTGGTCGTGGATCTGGGGACCGTCAGCGAGGACGCGTTCTTCGTGGACGGCGACGGCCGGACGAGCGGCGTCCGCAACGACGGGACGCCCTGGGGACTCGACCGGCTGGATCAGGAGGCCGATCCCCGGCGTGGCCAGATCTGGTCGGACGCGCGCGACAAGGTGGGCGTGTGGGGCGAAGCCTGCCTGGCCGAGCCGGCGGGCATCTACCCGATCGCGGACGCCCGCGCCAACTGCACGCGTGGAAACGGACGCGCCGACACCGAGGACCTGGACGGGGACGGCGTTCTCGACACCCAGGAGCGCGTGATCCGCTACGTCGTGCGGCTGGACGAGTCCTCCCCGTTCCTGGTGCGGTCCCGCGCCGAGACCGGCACGGCGTTCCGGCTCTACCGCGTGCCGCTCCGGGGTCCGGAGGGGATCAACGTCCAGGGGCTCTTCACCGAGGCCGACTGGCGGGGCGTGCGCAATCTCCGCCTGACGGTGGCCGGCCCCAACGCCGCCCGCATCGTGCTCGCCCGCTTCAAGATCGTGGGCTCGCAGTGGGTCCGCCGGGGCGGGGGAGGCGTGGTGCGCGGGATCGGCGGGGACACGCTCGCCACCGCCGGCCAGGCGGAGGTCGCCTCCGTGAGCCGCATCACCCGTGGCCAGGCCTACACCGCGCCGCCCGGCGTCCTCGACCAGCTGGACGATCCGGCCAGCGCCATCACGGGTCAGGGCATCGAGCTCAGCGAGCGGTCCATCGGCGTCAGCTTCGACGCCGTGGGCGCCGGAGACCGGGTGGAGGTGTTCAACCGCTTCCCGCAGAGGCCGCGCAACTTCCTCTCGTACGGGGAGGCCCGGCTGTGGGTGGTGGCGGCCAAGGGCCGCTTCGGCCTCGACGAGCCCACCTACTTCTTCTTCAAGGTCGGGAGCGACGCCGAGAACTTCTATCTGTACCGCACGCGGCTGCCCGCCGCTCCCGTTTCCGGACAGGTGCGCGAGTCCGACTGGCTCCCCCAGATCGCCATCGACTTCGACCGCTGGCTGGACCTCCGCGGCGAGGCCGAGGCGGCGCTCATCGCCCGGCCGCCCCGTCCCGGCGATCCGCCCATCGAGGTCTGGAGCGCCGACTCCACCTACGCGGTCGTGCTCCGCGACCGCTCGCGCGCACCCGTGCTCGCGGCCGTCCGCGAGATGTCCATGGGCGTCTACAACGGGGGCGCCGGGCCGATCAGCGGAGAGATCTGGGTGAACGAGCTACGCCTCTCCCGCGCTGTCCGCGACGTGGGCGTGGCGGGGCACCTCAACGTGACGCTCCGCTCGGGGGACCTGTTCGAGACCGAGCTCACCGTGTCCAACGAGAATCCGTTCTTCCGTCAGCTCGAGGACGCGCCCACCTACCGGACCGAGTCGCAACTGTCTCTGCGATCCACACTGCAGACCGGCCGCCTGATGCCCGAAGCCTGGGGCCTGGAGGCGCCGCTCACGGTCACCCGCGTGTCGAGTGGAGAGGACCCGGTGTTGCTGGCGCAGAGCGACATTCGCGCGAGCGAGCTGGCAGGGATCCGTCGGCCGGCGTCGGACGAGACGCGGGTCTCGTTCGCGCTTCGCAAGCTCACGACGTCGGAGAGCCCCTGGGGCCGGGTGTTCCTGGACGGCTTGGACGCGTCGTTCAGCTACGCGAGCAGCGGCTTCGGAACCGTGACCTCCGACATGGAGCAGAGCGGTTTCGATGCGCGGGTCGGGTACGACTGGGCCATCCAGCCGCGGGAGATCCCGATCGTGCCCGGGGCGCTGGAGGGCCTGGTGCGGGCGGTTCTCCCCGAGTCACTCGAGGAGCGACTGCTGGCTGGCCGTGTGCAGTGGACGCCGGAGCGCCTCTCCGTCGGTACGGCGTACTGGGACCGATCCGGCCAGGTGCTCCGCTTCGACAAGATCGTATCGGACCCCCTGGACCTGACGGTGAGCCCGCTGCTCACGCCTTCGACGGGGCTCGATTCCTCCGCCGAGCTGCGGCTGAGGCCGCTGCGCTCGCTCACGGCCGACATCGCCGTCGAGACCACCCGCGACCTGCTGGCCGCCGAGGAGTCCGTGACCGATCCGCGCGTCATTGCACTCCTGGGCCAGGAGCGGGGCAGCCTGGCCGGGCTCGATCTCGGATGGGAGACGCGGCGCGCGCTTCGCACGGGGGTCGCGTTCCGGCCGGCGGTGGGGCAGTGGATGCGCGCGGACCTCAGTTGGAGCACCCGCTTCCGGAGCGACCGGGACGCGGCGTTCATCGAGCGGGAGTCGCTGCCGGGCGGAACGTCGCTTCGACTGCAGCGCAACGTGGATGGCGGCCGGGAAGCGCTGGCTCAGCTCACCCTGATTCCCGCGGCCGCCGTGGAGGCCATCACGCCCAGCGACTCGGTGGCGAGCGGAGGTGTCCGACTCATGCGAGCGATGAACCCCGTGCAGGTCGCCTGGCAGCGGGGCGTGGTCACCCGGTTCAGTAGGCAGGCGGTGGATCCTGGAGCCTCGTTCCAGCTCGGAATCGTCGAGCTCGACGACTACCGCTTCCTCGGGGGACAGACCGCCGCGCTCCTGACCGACAGGGAAACCTGGACCGCCTCGACCGGGTTCCGGTTCCCCGGCGTGGCCGCCCTCAGCGTGAACTATCAACAGGGGCTGAACGAGACCCTGGACCGCCGCAGCGACCGCCGGAGCTTCGACCGAAGCTGGCCCAACGTGCGACTCAGCATGGACGACGTGCCGCTGCCGTTCTTCGCGCGCGGCCTGATCCAGCGCCTGGGGCTTTCCACCGGCTACAGCCGGACCAGCCGCGACGCCACGTTCGGCGGCGGGAGCCTACAGGACCTGTCCGTCCTGGATCGGCGGGTGCCAGTGGACGTGTCCGTGTCCTGGGCGGGTGTGGTCAATACGAGCTACCGGGGCTCCTTCGGGTCGGGTGTGGGGCGCGACGCTACGGGTGAGACCGAGCGCGACCTGAGCACGCACGCGCTCTCTCTGCAGTCGGCGTTCCTGGCG
>JAHEKN010000184.1 GCA_024638305.1 Gemmatimonadota bacterium
TGCCGCCCAAGTAGAGGGTGTTGCCGGAGACCGCCACCGCGTTGACGGTCCCGTTGTCCGCCATCCAGAGATCCGGGCGCGCTTGCTGGAAGTCGGCGAGGAACATATGGTCTACGAGAGATTTATGTACTTTGCCGATCGGTCCGCGTTCGAATGCGTGGAGAGGCGGACCGTTCCGCGCGGTCCGCGGTACCTGGCCGCAGGCGTCGGCTGGGTTTCCTGACCGCGCCGGGGGTGCGCCCCCGGATTCGGAGGAAGCGTCCACAAGGCCTGCCGGCATTCATGGTTCGGGGAGTCGACGCGCATGTTTGAGCGCAGCGAGCTGGGGAGGGTGCGTCGGAGACGCGCCGCTCACGGCTGGTATGTCGCCGCCGCGTTCGCCCTCACCCTGGCCGCGCTCGGCCCGTCGGCAGCCCCGGTCGCCGCCCAGTTCAACGACCCGCTCATCACGTCGGTCGCGTTCGAGGGCAACGCCGCTTTTACCGGGGACGAGCTCCGCCTGCGCATCCTGACCCGGCAGACCGAGTGCCGCTCCTTCATCCTGGCGCCGTTCTGCTGGTTCGGCGCCGAGTTCGCCAAGGACTTCTCGTACCTTCGGCGTCTCGCACTGCCGGAGGACGCGGCTCGGTTACGGCTCTACTACGGACGACGAGGATATCGCCAGGCCGCGGTGGACACGGCGCTGGTGTACTCCGACGACTCCGCGTCCGTGGCCATCACGTTCCGGATCGCCGAGAACGAGCCCGTCCGGGTGACGTCGCTCGAGTTGAGCGGGCTGGAAGATCTTCCGCCCGAGGTGGGACAGGGGCTGAGGACGCGCCTGGGGGCCACGCTCGATCAGGTCGCGCTCGATGCGGACCGGGATACCCTGCAAGAGCGGCTCTGGAATCGGGGACACGCGCACGCCGAGGTCTTCGTGGGGTCGTTCATCCCGGCCGCCAACCCGACCGAAGCGGAGGTGACGCTAGAGGCATTTCCCGGACCGATCGCGCGCTTCGGCGAGATCTCGGTCGAAGGGACGCAGGAGCTCACTCCGAACGTCGTGCGCCGCATGCTGCCCTTCCAGGGGGGATCGCTCTATCGGCGCGAGGACGTCCTGAACGGACAGCGCAATCTGTACGGGCTCGAGATCGTTCGCTCGGCTGCGGTGCAGATCGACCTGGAGCACGTGCCCGACACCGTCGTGCCGGTCCACGTCGTCGTCTCCGAGGGCGACCCACGCATCGTCAACTTCGGTGGTGGCCTGAGCTCCGCCGACTGCGTGAACGCCGAAGCCCGTTGGACGCACCGGAATCTCTTCGGGGGAGCCCGCAGGCTCCAGCTCCGAACCTCGGTCTCGAACGTGGGGTCCGAAGGCCTCCGTCGCCTCTGTTCCGACGCCGGGACCGGCGACTACTCGCTGACCAACTGGTCCGTGGGAGGCGAGCTGACGCTCCCCAGGGTGGGCGGCCCGCGCAACTCGGCGTCCTTCACCCTGTCCTACGAGAAGCAGAGCCTGCAGGACGTTTTCATCCGGGAGGCGTATGGTGCCACCGCAGGCGTCACGCGCTCATTGGGGCGCGGCGACGAAGCCCTGTCGCTCGGGTGGCGCCCCTCGTTCGCCAAGCTGCAGGCCACCGAGCTCTTCTTCTGCGTGAGCTTCCTGGTCTGCGACCCGAACGACATCGCTGAGGTCTCGGACTTCAACTGGCTCGCGCCGGTGGCGTTCACCTTTTCCCGCACGCGCACCGATCAGGTTTTCAATCCGACCCGGGGCTCCACCCTGCTGGTGGACTTCGAGCATGCCCGTAACTGGACCCGGTCGGCCTTCGAGTACGACCGCTTGATCGGGGAAGCGGCCTGGTATCGGGCTCTGGGCCGGGACGTGATCTTTGCAAGCCGCTTCCGCTTCGGCGTGGTCGAGGGACGCGGCTTCTCCCAGCAGGTCGGCACCCCGGCCGCGTCCGTCATCCATCCCGAGAAGCGGTTCTACCTCGGAGGCGCCAACACGGTACGTGGTTACGCCCAGGGCCAGCTCGGTCCGCGTGTGCTGACGGTGCCAGTGCTCGATCTGCTCGGGACGGCGGCGGACGCCCCGTGCGAGCCCGAGGCCATAGCCGATCTCTCCTGCGACGCCAGCGCGCTCGGTGAGGGCCGCTTCCAGGCTCGCCCGACGGGTGGGAGCGAGCTCGTCGTGGCCAACGCGGAGTTCCGGATCTGGTTGGCTCCCGCCTTTCAGGCAGCGACCTTCTTGGACATGGGCCAGGTGTGGACCGACACGGACGACGTAAGCTTGGCGGACCTGGTCTTCACACCGGGCTTCGGGCTGCGCTACTTCTCCCCCGTGGGGCCCATTCGGGTCGATCTGGGCTACCGGCTCAATCGCGGTGAGCGGCTGCGCGTCGTCACGGATCGGATTCGCGCCTTCGACCCGGAGACCGACCAGGAAGCTGACCGGATCCGGACCCGGGACGGCACCACGTTGGCCTTCGTGAGGACCGACGAGCTGGCGGTGCTCGAGCCCGCCTTCCTGTTCGACGACAGCGGCCGCTGGTCGCTCAACCGTCTCCAGGTCCACATCTCGATCGGACAGGCGTTCTGATGCGGCGCCGCGCGATTCGGATCGGGCTGCTGGTCGTCGGCGTCCTGCTGCTCGCGGCGGTCTCGGCCGCCGCCCTCCTGGTCCGGACCAACTCCGGGCGCGACCTGCTCAAGGACGAGGCGCTCACTCGGCTCCGGGCGTCGATCAGCGGAGACGTCCAGATCGCGCGGGTGGCGTCGTCGAGCAACCTGCTTCGGGGCGTCACCCTGTACGGAGTGCTCGTTACCGATCCGGAGGGTGGAGCGGTCCTCGAAGCCGACTCCGTTCGGGCCAGCTACAGCCTGATGAGCCTGATATCACGGAAGTTCGTGAGCCGGCTTTCCGTGTGGTCGCCCACGATGACGGTGCGACGCATGCCGGACGGGACGTGGAACGTGCTCGAAGCCTTCCGCCGGCCGCCGGCGCCGGCGCAGGATGCGCAAGCGCCGGACAGCGCAACCGCGTCCGAGACCGGGATCGTCGACACGGTGGGAACGGGCTTCCGAGCACCGACCACCGGCGGGTACGAAGTGGATCGACTGGAGATCTTCGGGGGAACGGTACGGATCGCGGCCGACGGCGCTGGGGAGGGGCACCGCTGGACCGTGTACGACAGCGTAACCACCCGACTGGACGATCTCCGCGTGGGTGCCGAGGGGAGTGGAGAGCGGGGCACAGTCGAGCGGCTGGCACTTATCGCTCGCTTCGAAGCGGGTGACCTGCACGTGCGAGATCTCGTGGGTCGGTTCGAACGCGAGGGCACGACGCTCGTGCTGGAAGGGGAGAGGTTGGCTTTGCCGGGCTCGGAGGGCACCGGCACCGGCACCATCGATTGGGGCGGCGCGGCCGGACCCCGCGTCGATCTGGCGATCGACGCCGAGCGGCTCGACTTCGCCGACCTGGGATGGCTTCCGCTCGCACTGCCTCGGAGCGGTCGGGCCAGCGGTCAGCTGCGGGCGGAAATGCGTCCCGAAGGTGCCTCGTGGAGGCTTTCGGACATCACCGCAACCGCTGGGGACGGTCGCGCTCGCGGCACCATCGCCTTCGAAACCGGGGCGCGCTTCCGGTTCACGGACGTTTCCCTGGAGCTCGCCGAAATCGATCGGTCGGTGATCGCCACCTGGCTTCCCGCGGACTTCCCCGTAGAACGCGTTCCTGAGTGGGTGTCGGGCACGCTCACGGTGGCCGGATCGTTCGACGACTTGAGCCTGGACGCCGCCCTCGCGCTGAGAACGAGAGGGGTGGCCGTCCCCTCGCCCCTGCAAATCAGCGGGCGCATTCTGGGAGGAGATGCCCCGGGGGCTCGGGGGCTCAGGATGCGCTCCGAGTCGATCGCGTTTCCAGCGCTCGCCGCTCTGCTCGACCTCGACATCCCTCTCAGCGGGCGAGGATCGTTCGATATCGAGTTGGACGGCCAGCCGAGCGAGGGGCTCCAGGTGGCGGGGTACGTGTCCCAGCTCGGGGATCTCGGAGGATCCACTCTCCGGATCGACGGGAGGTTCCGGCGCCAGCCTGACGATTCGTGGAGCGCGCTGGGGTCACTGGGCCTGCGGCCGCTCGCGCTGTCGCACGTGGATCCGTTCCTCCCGGGGGCCGGGCTGAAGGGTTCCGCGGTCGGTGAGGTGCGATTCCAGGGGGAACTGCGCGCCCTCAGGATCTCCACTGATCTGAACACGTCCGGTGGGCCGCTGGCGGTCGAAGCCATGATCGACGTCCTGCGTCCCGCGGCGGGGCTGACGGTCTCAGGCACCCTCGACGGGTTCGACGTCGCCGCGGTCTCCGACCGCGTCCCCGACCCGACCGAGCTCAGGGGTGACGTGGCGTTGGAAAACCTCCGAACCGTGGGAGCGTCTCTGACCGGCGCCGCTCGATTGACGCTGCAGGAGAGCCGGTTCGGCTCGCTCCGGATTCCCTTCCTTCACCTCTCGGCGGAGGCGGCGGACGGGATCCTGACCTTCGATTCTCTCAGAGCCGAGACCTCGGCTGTGGTGGTCGCCGGATCGGGCTCTCTCCCCCTGACCCCGGAGGGCCCGCCGGGGGAGGTGCGGGTTGCCGTGCGCACGGAGTCGCTGGGCGGGCTTCGGCCGTTCCTCCTTGGGGATACGGTCATCGCCGGGGACACACTCAACGACCTCGAGCGCGACATGCTCATCAGCGAGGGTATCGATCCGGACACGCTCCAATCGGCGGAGGCCCTACAGATGGCTGGCCGCGCCGAGGGCGAGCTCGTGCTTCGCGGCCGCGTCGACGACCTGACAGTGGAGGGCGCGATCCGCTTGGAGGAAGCGGTCTACGGTCGGATCGGGATCGAACAGGGAACGCTCACACTCACCGAGTTCACCTATCCCGGCCGACGATTGCGGGGCACGCTCGTGGCCGGCCGCACCTCCGTGTACAACCGGGAATTCGCCGAGAGTCACTCGGACCTCGAGTGGGAGAACGGTCGAGGCACGCTCTCTCTCGGCCTGGTCCAGTCGCCGACCGAAGACGTGCGCATGCGGGGCACGTTCGAAGTGACCGAGCTCGAGAGCACCTGGTTCATGGACGAGCTCACCGTACGTCTGGACGGGGAGCGCTGGAACCTGGGCGGACCTGCTGTGGTCCGCTGGGGCGAAGCCGGATTCACGCTTCAGGACGTCCGCTTCATCCGGCCCGGTGTGGACGGGTTCCGGCTCACTGCGGACGGAACCATCCCGCGTCGAGGGGAGCTCGACCTGGAGGTGAGCGTCCGACGGCTGGACATGGAGAGGATGTCTCAGCTCTTCCAGCTCGAGCAGCGGGCGATCCGTGGTGAGGTAGACGCCGATTTGCGCATCGCGGGCGTGGCGGCGGCGCCCATCGTGGACGCTTCGCTTTCGAGCCAGGATTTCGGCTATGAGGCAGTGGACCTCTCGGACATCGGTGGGCGCGTGCGCTACTCCGACCGCCAACTCGAGGGGGAGCTGATCGCGCGCCACCGCAGGGTCGGCCTGCTGTCGGTGTCCGGATCGTTCCCCGCCGAGATCTCGTTCTCCACGGGATTCCAATTCGGCGTGCCGGACGCTCCGGTGGCCCTGACGGTGGTCTCCGACTCGATTCCGCTCGAGCACGTGCTGGGCTTCTTCCCGGGGTACGACGACGTCGAGGGTCGCCTCGACGGCCGTATCGTCGTCGGGGGCACGCCCTCGGACCTGGAACCACGGGGTGAGCTGCGGCTGGTGGGCGGTGCGGTGACCCTGGCCGCTTTCGGGATCCGGCCGGAGGGAGTGCAGGGCACGTTCGCGCTGGACCCGGAGGGGACGGTCCGGGTCGAAGCGTCGACCGCCCCGCGGAATGGGCAGAGCAGCACGGTCACCGGGACGGTGACACTCAACCCGATCAGCAACCCCGCGTTCGACCTGACCCTCAGCGCCAACAACTTCCGAGCGGTCGGACGGCGGGACATCTCGGGCCGGGTCACCGGGGACGTCCGCCTTACCGGGACGTACCAACAGCCTCTCGTGGAAGGGACGCTCACGGCGGAGGAAGGCGTTCTGTTCATCGACGAGTTCGTGCGGAGCGCGTCCGTCGTCAGCCTGTTCGACACCACGTTCGGCGCCATCGTGCCGTCAGCCGAGAGACCCAACCGCTTCCTGCAGGGGCTGCGGGCCGACGTGACGCTCGCCGTCGACCGCAACAGCTGGCTCCGCAGCCAGCGATTCAATCAGTCGATGAACGTCGAACTCGCCGGCGAGGTGCAGTTGACGTTCGATCGGGCGCAACGGACGCTCGCGATGTTCGGCGACCTGGAGGCCATTCGCGGAACGTATACCACGGTGGGGCGGAGCTTCGCCATCGAGTCGGGGGACGTGACATTCGTGGGGACGCCGGGGGTGAATCCCAACCTGGCGTTCATGGCCTCGCACCGGGCGCGGACCCCCCAGGGACCGCTGGACATCACGGCCACCGTGACGGGCACGCTGCTCACGCCCGTGGTCCGGCTGTCGAGCGGAGACCAGGCCCTCTCCGAATCCGACCTGTACGGATACCTGCTTTTCAATCGGCCCACGTCGGCGCTATCCAGGGATCAGCAGGCGTTCATCCAGGGGGCGACGGGGTTTGCCGTGGGGACCATTTTCAGTCAGTTGGGCTCGCTGTTGGCCGAGGACATTCCCATCGACTACCTGGCCATCTCCACCTCCGAGTTTCTGGACCAGCCCAGCGTGGGCCAGGGGTTGCGGTCGGAGGCGGCCGCGACCGGCGTGGAGATCGGCAAGTACTTCTACGACGACGTCTTCGTCGGGGTGCTGTGGCGGCCGTTCGGCCCGCAGGGGGCGGCCAATCGCGACTCGTTCTCGGGAAGGATCGAGTGGCGCTTCCGTCCCGGATGGGCTCTGGAGGCGTTCGCCGAGGACCGCTTTCTCCGTGGCTCGTTCTCAGGGTTCGAACAGCTCGGGTTCAACCTGTCGAAGGTCTGGGGGATGTTCGTGTTCCGGCAGTTCGGGTACTGACGGAGGCGGGTACCCCACGCGCGTCTCGGCAGGCATTCGACCCGCGGG
>JAHEKN010000185.1 GCA_024638305.1 Gemmatimonadota bacterium
GGGTCCCCATCGGCCTGGTCCCGTGCGATTTTCCTTTGATGCGCCAATCGCGACCGCGTGAATTTCAGTGCGCCGTCTAAACACGTTGGGCCATGCTGCGGTCGCCCACCGGAACTCTTCGAAGAGGGAGACTCACGCTTTGATCCTCGCGCGCAGGCTCATTCGCTTTGCGCATGGCGGACTCACCACGGCCGTACTGGCCATCGCCGCCGTCGTTTCGAGCCCAGCGCTCGCATCGGCTCAGGAAGCCGGGGAGCCGCAGGCCGCGGGTATCCGCGCGCTGCTGTCCCAGCCGGAGCTGACGCTGGGCCTCCTCCTTCAGGCGGTGGTCGATCCTGGAATTGACGACACCCCGGCCAGCGCGCAGGTGGCTGCGGCTCGGCTGCTCCTGTCCGGGACGCTCGACGGGGGATTCAGCTACTTCCTGCAGACCAACTTCGCGGGATCCCCGGCCCTCTTGGACGGTCGCGTGGGGTGGTCCCGGAGTCCGGCGTTCCACGTCTACGCGGGCCGCTTCAAGGCTCCGTTCAGCCGCGAGCTGCTCACCTTCGCGGGGTCCATCGACTTCGTGAACCGGGCGCGGGTGGTCGAAGCCCTCGCGCCCAACCGACAGATGGGCGTGCAGGTCGGGGGCGCGGTCGGACCCTGGGTGAGGTGGGCGGCGGGCGGGTTCACCGGCCGCAGCAATTCGACGCCCAACGAGTCGTTGGCCGGAGTCTTTCGGCTAGAGGGTGCGGGCATCGAGCTGGCGGAGGGCACGCTGTCCCTGGCTGCGCACGCCGCCGTGGGTCGGGACGGGGCCGTGGGCGCCGGCGCATTCGGCCCCGGCTACGTCGGCGACGGGGTGCTCCTCGGGCTCGACGGCCGAGCGGAACTCGGTCGGCTCCTCCTCTCGGGCGAGCTCATTCGAGCCGACTGGGACCCGACCGGAGGAGCCGACGTGGACGCGGACGGGCTCTACCTCACGGCGGGCTGGATGTTGGTCCCGGAGCACCAGGCGCTGGTGCGATGGGATCGGTATGCCGCACCGGGCGCCTTGGCGGACGACGCCCTGATCCTGGGCTACAACATCTGGCCGACCGCAGAGTCCGAGATCCAGATCAACTGGCTGATCCCCGTGGGGGACGGCGCCGAGCCGCACCGCCTCCTGATCAACTTCCAGCTCGGGTTCTGAGCGCCGGCAGGGCTCGCTCCGGCCGGCGCTCGCCGGCGCGCCTTGCCGCGCCTGCCGCAGCTACTCCAAGCTCGACCCGGACACCTGGTCCAGGTGCGGAACGCCCTCTACGGAGAAGCGGCCGTTCGTCACGGGGATGGGCTGTCCACCTCCCATGTTCTCGAGTGCTCCGCTGAACGTGCCCTCGGCACGGATCAATCCGTTGGCCCGCTCGATTCGGGTTACCGAGAGCGTCCCCGACTCCACCGAGTACATGCCGCTTATGTCATCCGTGGTGGCGCGGGCCATATAGATCAAGCTCGATGCGTTGTTGCCAGCTGGGAAGGTCACTGCAAAGGGCTGCGGGTTGGTGTCACTGTCGAGCATGAGGTTGAAGAGCGGACCTTCATACTCCCCGAACGACGCGGGTTGACCGGCGGCTCCGCGCTCGAACGTCTCCAGCGGCGGCGTGGGCGTATCG
Source organism: Gemmatimonadota bacterium (assembly GCA_024638305.1). Lineage (GTDB taxonomy): Bacteria > Gemmatimonadota > Gemmatimonadetes > Longimicrobiales > Gaopeijiaceae > JAHEKN01. The sequence continues at coordinate 1,635 of JAHEKN010000185.1, forward strand.
AATCCGCCGATCGTGACCCAGAGCTCTCCCGGCTCCGGCTCGTACCAGAGCGCCGTGGCGTAGGGCTCGCCCGAGATCTCCCCACGAACGACATACCAGGTGTGCGCGGTTCCCGCGATCGTGGCCTCGATGGTGCCGAGCACGGCCTGGTTGGCACCGGCAGGGGCGGCTACTTCTGCCGCGAGGGCCTGGGGTTGGCTGCTTGCCGCCGTTTCCGGAGTCTCGGATCCGCCGCAGGCGGCGAGAAGGAAGATCAGGCCGACGGCCGACCATGCATGGAGCCGGATACGGGTGGTCATGGCGGTTCGTCCTGTGTGATCGGACCTGGATTCGCGGCGGAGCGAGGTGCCAAGATAGCACGGCGTGGGCTGGCACGCGCCGTCGCGCAGACCAACTGCGAGGACCGAGGCGAGGCTTGCCCGGTACGTGAGCAGGACCCTCTTGAGAGGAGCGCCTACCGAGCCCCGGGCCGCGCGAATATGTTGCTCTGCGAACCCGCGCGCTCGAAGGAAGACCGCAATTCCAAAGATGAAGAGAGCAACCATCCTCGCCCTGGCGCTCGCCCTCATGGGTCCGCCGGCTGCGGTGGTCGCCCAGTCTCCCGCCGACCTGGATTCACTGGTCCGGCGGGGCGACCTCTACCTGAATCCGGAGACCATGGCGCCGTTCTCGGGCCCCGTGGTCGCCATGTATTACGAACAGCAGGTACGCGAGCGCGGAACGCTCCGGGACGGCCGCTGGGACGGCGTGCGCGAGTCGTTCCACCTGAACGGAGGCGTCTCGCTCCGGGAGACCTATCGAGACGGGCAGCTCCACGGGCCCACCGAAGCGTTTTTCCGAAGTGGTCAACTGTCGGCCCGAGAGTCTTATCGGGACGGACTGCTGGACGGGCTCTACGAGTCCTACTGGTTCAATCGTGGCGACGAGTCCATCGAGCGGGTGGCGGAACGGGGTCGTTGGTCGGCGGGACGCCCCTGCGGCGAGTGGATGACGTTTGGACAGGCCCGCATGTTTCCCCCGTGTGCGTAGCGAGGGCGTCGTGGAGCCCCAGCCCACCGGCTCGAATCTTGAAACACGGGGGTCTGTACCGTAACATGAAGGGTTGAGGATGTGGGGCGATGTGAGGACGATCTCTCCCGTCGGGAGGTAGTAAGAATGGTGGCCTCGAGCACACGTTCAATCGATCTCCGCGGAGGGACCGTAGCCTTCCTGTTGGCCGCGACCGCGATCGCGATTTCCCCCGCCCCGGGACTGACCGCACAGGAGAACGGTGATCACGATGTCACCTTCGCTGGCGACGTGGCGCCGATCCTCCAGCAGAACTGTCAGATCTGCCACCGGCCGTCCTCCGTGGCTCCCATGTCGTTCCTGGAGTACCGGGAAGTGCGCCGCTACGCGCGCCGCATCCGCGATCAGGTGTCCCGGCGCTTGATGCCTCCGTACCACTACGATACCGGGGACGGGATCCAGGACATCAAGAACGATTGGCGCCTGACCGACGAGGAGATCGGGACCATTGTGGCCTGGGTCAACGCAGGAGCCCCCGAGGGCGATCCGGCTGACATGCCGGCACCGATCGAGTGGGTCGATGCGCAGACCTGGCAGCAGGAGCCGCTGCTCGGGCCGCCCGACCACGTGATCCGGACCCTGCCGTTCGACGTTCCCGCCCAGGGGGGCGACATGTGGTGGCGGCCACAGGTGCCCACGGACATCCCGACCGACCGCTGGATCCGCGCGATGGAGGTACGGCCCTCGTTCCCGGCTGGCCGCCAGGTCGTCCACCACGCCAACCCCAAGATCCTCCGACTCAACGAGGACGGAGAGTATCAGCCCATGGGGAACCTGTCCGAGTACGCAATGGGCAAGGTCGGCGAGCTCGTGCCGCGCGATGCGGGGCGCCTCCTCAAGCCGACCGATCTGATCGAGTGGGACACGCACTACTATCCCATGGGCTTCGAGGTGTCGGGCGACCAGATCGAGCTCGGGATTTGGTTCTATCCGGAAGGCTACGAGCCCGAGTTCACGCAGAACCTCCGGCTCTATCCGCTCCGCGGTGACATAGCGCTCGCTCCCGGTGGCACGGCCATGACCCAGGGCTTCTACCGTTGGGACCATCCGGTCCGCATCGACAGCTTCCAGCCTCACGGGCACGTGCACCTGCACGGAATGTCGGTCCAGGCCATCTACCCCAACGGGCGCACGGAACTGCTCAGCATGGTCTCGGACTTCGACGCGCGCTGGCACCACAGCTACATCTACGAGGACGACGCGGCGCCACTCCTTCCGGCGGGAACCGTGATCGTGATGACCGGCTGGTACGAGAACACCGAGGGCAACCCGCTGACCGACCCGGAAGTCTGGTATTCGCGCGGGAGTCGGACGGTGGACGAGATGTCACACGCCTGGATCGCGGTCACGCACCTCGACGACGAGGGCTACGAGCGGATCGTGGCGGAGCGGAAGGAGAAAGCCCGCACCGTGAGCAACGACGGCAGCCGCTGACCGCTGAATCGGGGTCGCTCTAGATGAAGGCGCTACACGGCGGACTCGCAATCGCACTGATCGTGCTGACAGCGGTGCCGGCGGCCGCGCAGCGACCCAGCAACTCCCGCTATGCCAACGGCCAGCGCATGCCGCTGGCGCCGGTGCCCCACAGCGGAGAGCCGGTGGCCCCGTTCTTCGAGGGTTGGTACCGGAACGACGATGGTACCTTCACGCTCTCGTTCGGCTTCTTCAACCTGAACCAGCAGGAGATTCTCGAGATCCCGCACGGGCCGGACAACTTTCTCGAGCCGGCGGAGTTCGACGGCATGCAGCCGACCCATTTCCCCGTGGAGCCACGCCGGGACCGCGGAGTGTTCGTGGTGACCGTGCCGGCTTCGTTCGAGGACGGTGAGCAGCGCGTGGTCTGGACCATCACCGCAAATGGACAGACCACTTCGGTTCCCGCCCGTGTGGGGTATTCGGCCCTCCAGCTCGACTATGCGCCCCGCGCCATGGGGTCTGTGCCGCCCGATGTCCGCTTCTCGCCGGATGGCCCCGTGGGTCGGCATATCAAAGGCATCTGGGCGGAGCCACGCACTGCCACCGTGGGCGAGCCCATCACGCTCAGCCTGTGGGTCGAGGAGGTGTCGGTGCGAGCCGAGCACGACCGGCTCAACACCGACGTGGGAGTGGAGGTGAGCTGGTTCAAGCACCAGGGGCCACCCGCCCCCGTCATCTTCGAGGAGTGGCAGATCGAGGTCGAGAGTGGGGAGGGGGAGGCCACCACGACCGCCACGTTCACGGCGCCGGGCGAGTACCTGCTCAGGGCGCGCGTGGACAACTTCGACGCCAACGACAGCTCCGGCGGCGACCAGTGCTGCTGGACCAACGCCTACGTGCCGGTGACGGTTAGGGCCGTAAGCTAGTCCAACTCTCCGCTTCAGCCGCCGCCTCGTCTCGGTGGTGACCGGCCTTCGCAGCACCGCACGGGCGCCGGCGGGCCTTCACGGTCTCACTTGCTCGGCCGGGGATGCGATCCGCAGCTTGGCCGCGCAGCACCATCAGGCACTCGCTTCCCGGGAGTAGGGCCGTGACCCGAGCGAACACCGTCCGTGCGTCCACCCTGTTCGTCCTGTTGCTGGCCGCTCCCGTCCCGGTCGTCCTGGTCGGTCCGCTCGCCGCCGGCGCGCAGTCCACGACCTCGGAGCGAGCGGCCCGCGCGGGTCTGGCGCGCCAGGAGCTGGCCCACGCGGTCGATCTCGACATGGTCGCTCGGATTCGCGAGGAGGGGCTGCAGCGATCGCAGCTCGCAAACACGCTCTCCTACATGACCGACGTGCTCGGGGCGCGGCTGACCAACTCACGCGCCATGGACCAGGCCCAGGAGTGGGCAATCTCCGAAATGAAGCGCATCGGCCTGGTGAACACGGTTCGCGAGCCCTTCATGGAGTACGGCGTGAGCTGGGACAACGAGTACTTCACCCTTCACCTGCTGGAGCCGGACTACCAGCCCATGGTCGGCTATCCAATTGCCCACACGCCGGGGACCGATGGGGTGCGGCGTCTCCAGGTCGCGACGGCGGACATCCGCACGCGACAGGACCTGGAGGCGGTCCGCGGCCGTCTCCGCGGCTTGGCGGTTCTGGCGACGGCGCCCCCGGTCATCGACCTCACGCGGTTCGCGCGGGGCACGCCGCGGCGTACCGACGAAGAGATGCGGGCGCTTGCCGAGGACGTGATCGTCCCGCCGCCGCAAGCGGATCCCTACTTCTCGCGGCTCTATCCGGACGCCCCGAACAACCCCGACGTACTGACCGCCGAGGAGCGGCTCGAGTTCTTCGTGGCGGAGGGTGTGGCGGTGGTTCTCGAGTCGAGCAGCGGGTGGCCAGGGGCCGTCCGCGGGTTCGCGCGTCCCGGCGCCAAGGTGGATGGCTGGGCCCTCGGCGAGACCCTCTCGTCGGTGCCAGTCGTGGCGGTGACTCCCGAGCACTACAACCGCATGTACCGGGTGGCACAACGCGGCATACCGCTAGAGATCGAAGTCGAAATCCGGAATCGCCACGGGGATGCGGCGACCGAGGCCAGCAACGTGCTCGGTGAGATCCGGGGGTCGGACCTGGCACACGAGGTGGTGATGCTCGGTGCGCACTTCGACACCTGGCACGCCAGTCCCAATGCCAGCGACAACACGTCCGGCGTGGCGGTCATGCTCGAGGCCATGCGTATCCTCCGGGCCCTGGGCGTCGAGCCGCGGAGGACGATTCGGGTCGCGCTATGGTCCGGGGAGGAGCAGGGGCTCTATGGGTCGCGGGCCTACGTGCGCTCGCACTTCGGGGATCCACGCGATCCTGAGAGCGGCACGACGCCCGAGTACGAGACCTTTTCCGTCTACTTCAATCAGGACTACGGTCCCGGTGAGTACCGGGGGATCTGGCTCCAGGGGAACGAGCATGCCCGCGCGCCGTTCCGGGCCTGGATGGCGCCATTTGCCGACATGGGGATGACGACGATCAGCGTGCAGGGCGTCGGGAGCACCGATCACGTTCCGTTCGACGAAGTGGGCCTTCCCGCCTTCCAGTTCCTGCAGGCGCGTGTGGGCGGGACCGGAGGCCACACCAATCTGGATTTCTTCGACACGATCCCCGTCGATCACCTGATGAAGAACGCCGTGATCATGGCGTCTTTCGTGTATCACGCCGCCATGGCGGACGAGCGGATGCCGCGAAAAGCGGCCGGCCTGATGCGCTGACGCCACACCGCACACCCGCTCGCTCGGGCATGGTCCCCCGCCGTACCCCGGGGCGAGGGCCGTTTTGGCCCGAAACATGCGTTTCGAGCGACTCCGAGGGCCCTGCCCGCAGGCCCTGAGTCATCGGAACGGCGGACGACGCTCGACCGGATCCGCGCGGGCCCAGGACCGGTGAGCCGCGAACGGCCCCAGCGAGACAGAAACCCCTT
>JAHEKN010000031.1 GCA_024638305.1 Gemmatimonadota bacterium
GGGCGTGGTCAGGGCGACGCTTCCGGCGGACGTGGCCAGGGCGACGCTTCCGGTGGGCGCGGTCAGGGCGACGCCTCCGGTGGGCGCGGTCAGGGCGACGCTTCCGGTGGGCGCGGTCAGGGCGACGCCTCCGGCGGGCGTGGAGCGCCCAATCTGCCGGGCAGCTCCGGAGCTCCGCGGGGCTCTCTGCTGGATCGCATCGCCACCATCGACGGCCGCATGGCGGCCATCGAGACCGGCCTGGCGCAGCTCCTCGAGAGGCAGAGCGGCGCCGAGCAGCAGTAGCGGGCGTGGTTCAGGTGGCGGGTCATGTCCGCCGCCCGGCGCCCGCCCCGTTTTCTTGACTCAACGACCGATCCCCGAGGATCCCTCCTCCTCGGGAGCGTGGAGGATCCAGCATGCCCCCGGAAACGCCCCAGGCGGACGCTTCGTCGACCGCCAACGACGACCGTCCCATGAACAAGCGCGCGCTCATCATCGGCGTCAACGCGTACCCCGACTCCAAGACGTCCAAGAAGCCAGTCGGTGACCTCCAGGGCTGTGTCAACGACGCTTTGCTCATGAGGTCGGTCCTCCGGGACAAGTTCGGCGTAGCGGAAGAAGGCATCCGCTTCCTGTCGAGCCCGGCACCGGAGGGGCAGCCCGAGGACCTGGCGACGCGAGCCAACATCCTGGCCGGCTTCGAGGAGTTGATCGAGAAGACCGGGACGGGTGACATGGTGGTCGTGTACTTCGCCGGACACGGTTCCCGTGTGAAGGATCGGGATCTGGACGAAGGCTCGGGGATGGACTCCTCCATCCTCCCATGTGACGCCATCCGCTGGTCGTCGAAAGACGAGTTCGTCACGGACGAGGTCTTGGACATCACGGACGATGAAGTCCACGTGAAGCTCCTCCGTCTGGCCGAGAAGACCGACAACGTCACGCTCGTCTTCGATTCGTGTCACTCGGGGACCATGTCGCGGGGTCCTGGCGATCCGCACATGGTCGCGCGGCAGGCCCCGGAAGATGAGCGCCCGCTTGAGATGCTGGCCCCAGTGCAGTACACGGAAGAAGAGAAGGCCCTTCTTGCCGAATCCCGCAGGAAGAGCGCGTCCGGGTGGGCCGCGTCCGCCGGGAAGTACGTGATGATCTCCGGTTGCCGGGACTCCGAGTTCTCCTACGAGACCGAGGTCCCCGGGGCGCGGGGAGACGAGACCGTCAAGCACGGCGCCCTGACCTACTACCTGGTCGAAGCTCTGAGGAGCGCAAAACCCGGCGACACCTACCGCGACGTCTTCGAGCGCCTGGCCCCCAAGGTCATGGCCAACAATTCCAGCCAGCACCCACAGATCGACGGGACCCAGGACCGGGAGATCTTCGGCACGCGAGAGTTCGAGCCGCTCGCATACGTCCGGGTGGTCGACGTGCAGGGCACCCAGGTCACGCTCGACGGGGGCGCCGCCCACGGACTGACGGTCGGGTCCATTTGGAGGGTGCATCCCGAGGGCACGCGCGCTTCCACCGACGAGAGTCGGACCGGGGAGATCGAGATCACGGAGGTCCGCGCAACCAAGTCGTTCGCGACGATCGTCGAGGGCTCCGAGCCGGCTCCCGCGGCCATCCAGGCCAACCAATGGGCCGTGGAGAAGGAGCGCGACTACGGCGACCGCCGGATGAAGGTCCGGCTGCAGCGCTCGTCGTCCGATGACGTCGAGGGTTGGAAGACGCTCGAGGACGGTATTGCCTCGATGGCCGCCAGGATCGAGCGGCTGGAGGACGACACCGGCGCCTCTGTGAAGGTGATCCTCGTTGCGCCGCGAGACGAGGTCGACCGTGCCAAGGACCTGGCTCCCCAGGTCGGACCCGTGCACGCGCCGACAGTCGCGGTGGTCAACGAGTCGGGCGACCTGATGATGCCACCGAAGCCGGCGACCGCGGAAGGCATCGGGGAAGCCCTGGCGAACCTCGATGGCTGGGCCCAGTACCGATACAAGCTCGCCATCGACAACCCCGGCAGCTCACTGGCCAAGCGGGTGTCGTTCGAGATCCTGCATCGCAAGTCCACAGCCGATCCCTGGGCGCCCCTGCGGGCCAGAGAAGGGGAGTCACTGCCGGTGGTGGAGACCGGAGACCTGATCAAGGTCCGTCTGATCAACCACGGCCCCGGCCAGGTCTACTGCGGCGTGCTGGACTTCCTCATCAACGGTGCGGTCGAGCCGTCGTGGTCGGGTTGGCTCCAGGAGAAGCGCCCCGAACAGCCCCACGTGGAGCTCCAGAGCTCCGACGAGGGCTCTCCGGTCACCTGGGAAGGCGGCTTCCCGTTCGATCCCAATCCGTACGTGGAGTCTCCCAACGAGGGGGTCGAGGTCCTGAAGCTCTTCATCACCATGCAGGAGACCAACTTCGACGCGCTTGCCCAGCAGAGCGCGTCCCGGTCTCAGTCCAACCCGTTGGAGGAGCTGCTGGCCAACCCCACAGGGGCGACCCGCGGCGTGAAGCTCGCCCCGGTGGACGACTGGGGCACCATATCGTTCCCGTTCATCCTGCGGGCCCCGACCGAGGCGGCGCTCGAGCCCGAGAAGGCGGTCGCGTTCGGCGGGGGTGCCGACCGAGTGCAGGTGACCGCCAGCGGCGTCACCGGGACCGTGCGCCTGGGTGGCAAGATCGACGTCGGCGGCGTCGAGCGGCCACCGCCGTTCGACGAGGAGTCCCCGGCAGCGCGGTTACGAAGGCTCCTGGAGCAAGAGGGCCTGGTTCCCAAGCAGGCCCTGACCGTCGGCGACAGCTCGCCCGTCGGCTCCGCGTCGAGGGGCTCCGGTGACCCGGAGGGTGTGCTCACGATCGAGACCGAGCAGTCCGACCCCGAGTGGGGCGAGGTGCTGATGAGCACGGACGACGCCGGGCTCGTGCGTTGGCATTTTCCCGTCGACGAGGCCGACCCGCCTACTGGGGCGCGCGGAGGTCCCGCACCGGAAGCGGATGGACGAGGTGCTCGACGCAAGCGGACGTACCGCATCGCCCCCCCCACCGTGGACGACGCTTCGCCCAGAAGTAGGGGGCCCATGTCGGCTGCACTGGGACGGCTGTTCGTGGATCGGATCGCTTTTCCGATGTTGGGTCCCGCAATGGGTGCCGCGGTCGAGGCCTGGGAGAGCCGGTTCTGGGGCAACCGGGTCCGCTGGTTCGGGCCCGGCGATGTAGGCTCTGACCAGGTTCGGGAGGTGAGCGGAGACGACTGGAGGCGGCTGGGCGAGGGTCGGACCCTGCTCTTCCTGCATGGGCCCTTCTCCAGAGCGCACAAGACGTTTCGCGACCTCACCCCCGAGTACCTGGCCGAGCTCGCGGGCCGGTACGGGGACCGGATGATCGCTCTGGACCACATGACGCTGACGCATGATCCGCGGCAGAACATCGAATGGTTCGTGAATCAGCTTCCCGAGGAGACCAAGCTCGACATGGACGTGATCGCGCATTCGCGCGGTGGCCTGGTCGGCCGCGTGCTGGCGGAGCAGGGGCAGGACCTCGCCTTCCAGGGGAGGGAGATCCGCGTGGGCAGCCTCGTGCTCACCGGATCGCCCAGCGGAGGAACGGCGCTGGCGGACCCACAGCATCTCGAGTCGGCGTTGAGCCTACTAACCAACCTGTTCAGCGCCTTCGACCCCACGATCGTCACCGGGCCGATCGTTCAGCTCGTGCAGAAGCTGGCCACGGGAACCGCCAAGGAGCTGGACGGGCTCCAGGCCATGGCCCCGGGGGGATCGTTCCTGTCGTCGCTCGGGAAGCCGACACCGAACGGCACTCAGTACTTCGGCGTGGCTTCCGACATCACGTCCTCCGGGTCCGACAAGCTCTCCCGGAAGCTGCTCGACCGGATGGTGAAGAAGGTCCTGGGCGATGGGGCCAACGATCTGTTCGTCCCGGAGGCAAGCGTTTGGGGTCGGGGTGAGGGGCTGCCGTTTGCCGAGAAGAAGACGCTCACCGGTAGCGACGCTCCGTCCCATCTGGGGTATTTCGAGGTGCCAGCCGTGCGGCGTGAGATCGCCACATGGCTGGGCCGCGACGGAGCCCCGATCGTGGTCGAAACCAGGGAGCCGGTGGCTTCGGGCCGACTGGCCGGTACCCGCCAGCCGCCCGCAGGAGGCGGAGGGGCTGGCGCGACGGAGATAGTGCCCGCGTCCGCAGCGGGAGAGGCGGACGTAGCCGTGCCCGAGTCGACCGCGGTCGGGGGATCGGCCACACCCGCCCAGCCCGAGCCGGTGCAGTCCGGTCAACGCGTGAACGGCGGCGAGCCTCCATCGGAGAGCGGCGTCGATGACCGTGGATCTCGACTCGTCGAGCGGGAACGAGGCGCGCTTCCGAGGCTCCCGGGCAGCGGGGCGTCCGGTCCGCCACGCCCGCCGGGTCGGCGAGGCACGGATCCGCCGCGCCTACCGGGGAGCCGGCACTAGGCGTTTCCGGGCCTCGGTGCGCGAGACCCGCGCTCAGGCGTCCTCGGCGTCCTCGGCGTCCGCGGCGGGCTCCAAGCGCTTGAGCACGATGGTATCGCCGCCGTGCCCGGGAAGGAGCCCGTCGGAGGGGGTCTGGGGTGAGCGGGCTCCGACTGCCTTGGCGTCCTCCGGCACGTAGCGCACCAGGTAGCTCGCCAGTTCGCTGGCGAACACCAACGGCTTCGGCAATCTGGTCTCCGCCGGACCCAGGCCGTACAGGAGCCGGCCCGTGAACACGGAGTGGTTCGGCCAGTCCGTGCCGCCGTCCGCCACGACCTGATCGGGCGCTCCCGCCGTGATCACGCGGCGGGCAAACCCCGGTTTGCCTCCCCCGCCGCCACCGGTCGTGGCCGCGCCGGAGAAGCAGGAATCGAAGATGAAGAGCACGTGGCGCGCGGCCAGATCATTGGTCCAGTTACGGATGTCGGTGATCCGGAGCATCTTCGCTTTCCCCTCCCGGGGCGCTTCTACGGGCACCAGGAACCCCTCTTCCTCGTCGTTCGGCCGCCGCTCGGTATGGCCGTGTCCAGCGAAAAAGAAGACGACCAGGTCCTCCGGTTCGACCGCGCCGCTCTTCCCCTTGCCTTCGCCGAGCCCCGACACGAAAACGTCCTCGATGCCGGATTTGGTCGCATCCCGGTCGTAGAGCTCCCCCGAGAGCTCGAAGCCGTAGTGCTTCACGAGCGTGTCACGCAGGCCTTCGGCGTCGCTGCGCGCGTTCTGGAGGGGGCGCCAGTGAGCGTAGCCGTCGATCCCGACGACCACCAGGTGCCGCTTTCGATAGTCTCCCCGTTCTCGCTGCGACGGCGCCGTGGACCCGGTCGTGCCAAGGTTCACGCCCCTCTCCCCCCCGCGCTGTTCGCCGCCGGCCGCAGTCGCGGGAACCGAGGTCTCCGGCGAGGCCACCGACTCCGTGCCCGGGGCCGTGAGCACCTCGGCAGTGGCGGGAGTGCCCGGCGTGCCAACCGCGGCTTCGGGCGCCCCAGCCTCTCCCACCAGGTCGATCGGTTCGACGTCGATTCCCTCGTCCCGGGCGGCCTGCACGGCCAGCGCGGCATCCGGGTCGGCGCTCGACTCAACGCCGAGGGCGAGGAAGACCGGCTTTTCCTCCCTCGCGCGAGCGTGGGCGAGCGCCTGATCGAGAATGGCCGCGTCACATTCGCGTCGGGCGGCGTCCCGGTCCGCTGGCTCCTCGTCCCGGAGCACGGTCACGTGGACCCCCTTCCGGTCGAGCACGCCGTCGAAGCGGTCGCGCCAGTCCCCCGCTGGAACGGTTTCCCGGAAGGCGGCACGAGTGTAGGGGAGCGTCACGTGCGCCTCTCCGAACCGCTCCAGCACGCACTCCACGAAGATGATGTCGGAGCCGGCCGAAAGGCCGGAAAAGCCGACTGTCACGTCGTGGTGGTCGAGCGCTTCCCGGATGCGTCGCCGCACAAGCCGCTCGCGGAGGCTGCCCCCGGCGGCGGCCTGGCCATTGGGTGACGAGTCCGGCCCTACGAACGCCGCAACCCGCCCGATGTCGAAAAGGCTCCTCAGAACCTCCCGTGTGCGCTCGCTTTCCGTGTCGCTCCCGGGATCGCCCAGGATCAGGGGGATCTGCCGCCTCATGGAGACCATGTATTGAGGGGTCCCCATGGCCTGCACGGCCGCGCTGGAATACGCTTCGACCGCCTTTTCGTACTCGCCCAGTAGCAGGAAGGCCTCACCCAGACTGGCTTCGTCCCAGAAGTAGAGGTCGTCGTTGCCCTCGAGCTGGGCCCGGATGCTTTCCGCGATCTCCTTGCCTCGGGCCTCCTGCCCGAGGTGCATGGCCAGTGTCGCCGCGTTGATGCCCGGGTAGTAGTGCAGGGTTCGGGCGTAGGCGTCCAGGTAGATGTCGTAGGCTCGTTGGAGCAGCGCTCGATGGCGCTTCCCGAGACGGACCCACTTCTGCTTGTAGTTGCTGGCCAAAATTCCGCCGGACCACTGGTCCAGCATCCCGTCGCGCTCGAGCCGCTCGAGCACCTCGATGGCCTCGTCGAACCGGTCCGCCTCACCCAAGGCTGCACCGCGCATGCGGAGGATCCGCCCCATCTCCCGACTGTTCGGGCTGGCGTCGTTCCGGTCCCGCGCCTCGCGCTCGGCGCGATCGAGCACCTCCAACGCGGCGTCGTAGGACTGCCGTCCGATCAGCAGCCGGGCGGCCTCCACGGGAACATCGCTGCCCGGCATGCCGGCATCGAGCCAGCGCATGGCGAGGGCCCGGATCTTCCTGGGCTCTTTGCGCACGCTCGCCATCTCCTGGAGGATCCGGTCGGCTGCCGACCCCACCTCGGCGTGGGCGTCCACGGCCGATTCGCCCGCGACGCGTTCCCCAAGTCCCTTCGGCATGGGAGCCGCCGCGAGGCGCGCGGCGCCCGGACCCGAATCATCGCTCGACGACTCCTTCCGACCGGTCAAGGCCGCGGCGATCTCGCGGACCACCGCCCAGGTGGGGAGGCCCTTGTTGCCGACCCGGGAGCCGCTGCCGCTCGCGTCGATCGTGGGAAACTCCGCGAGCTCCGTCGGGAGCTCGGCAGCGTCCAAGCGGACGATCAGGACCCGAAAGCCGTCGGAGCTCTTTTTCAGGCGCTTCAGTACCGGCTTGAGGTGGTCCTTGTATGGGACGCCTTCCAGCCAGCGCTCGCTGAAGATCAGGAGCGCCACTCGGCTCCGGCCGAGTGCCTTCAGGTACCGCGGTCCGAACCCGCCCGGTCCGAACAGCACGTGCGGAGCGGCGAACGTCACATATCCGAGTGCCCCGAGCCGGTCCATCAGCCCCGCCGTCCAATCACCGTCGCTCTGCCCCCGACTCTCGACGGCCCGATAACTCAGAAAGGCGTGGAACTCCTTTCTGCCGATCTCCGGCGCAGCGAGTCGCTGGCGGAGCGACTCGGCCGGCTCGGCCCCCCGTCCCCTCTCTCCCTCGCGCGGGACGAGCAGTGAGCCCGGCATCCCGGTGCCGCCGCCGGGCGCTGGAGCGTCGGTGTCGGGTGAGACATCGAGCCCTGCGAGGGTGAGCAGCTCGAGCACAGCGCCGCCGGGCACCGCCTCGACCAGCCCAGCGAACACCCGCTCGATGTCGTTCGGATCGGTGACGGCTCCGACCGCATGCCCCACGACGCAGCCGTCGGCCAAGACGGGCGTGCCCGAGTGCCGCTGCCCGGGCGCGATCAGGAGGCGGGCCAGCTCGGGCGCGCGCACCGTCATGCGTGGGTCCCCGAAACGGTTGGTCAACGCCTCGCGGACGATGGCTCCCGCCGGGATCGGCGACCCGTCCTCGGACACGGCGGCGAACGCGCACCCACCCGTTGTCGGCTCCGCGAGCGCGAGGATCGGCACGCCGGTCGGCGCGCTCTCGAGCTCCACGACCGCGATGTTGGCCGCGGGGTCGAGCCCGACCACCGAGGCCGGGGTCGTGCGATCGCCGAACGTCACCCTCACCGAGCAGCCCGCCCGCATGCCTGTGCGCCCCTCGGTGACCTCGGTCACGTGCTGGACCACGTGGCCGCAGGTCACGGCCAGCCGCGGTCCCACGAGATAGGCTGAGCCCACCGAGCGGGCGGACTCCGCGCTCCCGGTGCCGTCTGCGGCCTCGCCGGCGAGCGGCCCCTCGGCCTCCACCAATCCCACCACGGGCTCGGCGGGTCTCCTACTAAGCCGTACCAACCCAGCCCCCCGACATCACCGTTTTCAACATCGACCCGCTCTCCAGGATCTGCCGTGCGTCAGTCGTACTTCGCGGGCTCGTCCGGGCCGCCTTGACGACCCAGGCCGGGAACGATGCCGGGCGCGCCCTCGGCCGCTTGCGCGCGCGCTGCCTCCACATGGGCCTCCAGTCGATCCACCAGAGACACGAGCCAGGCGGGCGCACCGTCTTGCTTCCCACCCCACGCCTCCATGATGAGACGCAGGTTTCTGGCCGTAGTCTCCACCTGCCACACCACGTGACGGGTAGACAGGGCCCGATCCATCTCCGAAGCGGCCTGTTCTCCGTCCTCTTCGTGCACGGCCAGCTCGGCCCGGGTGGCGTGGATCCAGTAGTTGAACTCGGTGGCCCACTCCTTGGCGGCCTTCTTCACCTCCTCGGACAGCTTCTCCAGCCACTCCGGGCGCTCGGGAAGCAGCTCGCTGAGCGTCATGGCGTTCACACCGGGATACGGATTGTCGGGTCCCGACTCGTGACCCTGGCGGTACGTATCGATCGCTCGTCGCAACTGGCCTTCCGCCGGCTTTCCGTCGCGGTCGCACGACCAGGCTTCTTCCCAGCGGTCCTTGTAGATGCGTCCGAGCATGCCGCAGGTATGGGGGTTCGGACCCCGCTCCTCGATGAGCTTGCGGAGGACGTACTCGGCGTCCTCGCGGCGGTCGTCGCGTGTGAGCGCGAACGCGTACAGCCGCCGCATCTTGGGCTTCTTGCGGAGGGCCGGCGGGCACGTGCGGTACAGGTTGTAGATCGATGTCCAGGAGCGGACGTCGCGGTAGGCGTACATGAGCTCGACTGTGACCGCCCAATCCGCGCACGGCTGTCCGCCGATCCGGTCGTGGATCCTGCGAATGCGTCCCTCGGCACGGTTGTGCTCCTGCCGGAGCTCGGCGATGAACCCGTTGATCTCCTTGCGGCGGAAGACGGCCCACCACCGGAAGCAGGGGGCAAAGATCCGCCCGTACCGCCGTCGCCGGAGCAACAGCCAGAGGACGAAGAAGAAGGCGGAGATCAGAAGCAACAACCACCACGGGAACGTGGGGCAATCGCACGGTAGCGTCAGTTGTACCATGATCGAGCTCGTGTCGTGGTTGTTGGTGATGTCCGATTCCGCTGTGGGCGTGGCGACGTCCGCGCGCAGCACGAAGGTCCCGGCGCGCCGGGGCGCGACCACGATCAGCGTATCGATGATCGGACCCTGATCCGGCACCGGGGCGAGCGACGGCGGAACCGGCCACCAGGTAACCCGTCGCTGCAGCCAGGAGGGGGCCCACCCACGCCACCACGACCAGGAGGGAGCCCACCAGCGGGGGCCGCGGCCACCCTGTGACGCTCGCACGAAGTCGACGCCTCTCGGCAGGTCGACGGAAAGTCGGACCCGCTGAGCCGTGCGGTTCCCCTGGTTCCAGGTCGCGATCTCGTAGACTACCGTGTCGAAAGACTCCGCCACCGGCTCGATGTCGACGCGTAGGTCCGCCAGCGAGTCCGCAGTGACGAGCAGCTGGATCGAGTCCCGGTTGGGGTGCGTCCCCCGCTCCGGACTGAGGCTCCCCACGATGGCTCGCACCCAGTGGGAGCCGGGGGCGTTCGGCGCCCGGAGGAACATGCTGTCGCGCTGCGCGCCCCGTCCTACGAGCTCGGCCAGCGCCGGCCACCAGATCCGGTCGCGCGTGGCGCTGCTGGGATCCCGTCCCTCCCAGGGCTGCGCCACGAAGGTCAGCTCAGGAGCCCACTCGGCGGATACCGTCACGACGAAGGCCGAGGTGTCGCTGACGTTCCTGGTCAGCACGACGTACGGGACAACCTCGCCCGGCCTCGCGACAGACCGCCCACGCAGGCGCAGGGCGAGCTCCGTGGTGTCGACAGGTGGCGGGTCACGGGTCAGTACGGGCTCCGTGAAGGAACCGGCGCGGTTGTTCGCCAGGATGGTCTCGGGCGTGGACGTGGACGTGGCCACATCGATGCGGAACGATCGCGGCGCGGACGTGGTGTCCCGAGGCAACCGGACCAGGAGTGTGTCGATCTGCCATCCTCCGCCCGGGATGCTCGGCAGGGTCTCCCACACCACCGAGTCACCGTCCAGGACGGGGGTGCGGCCGGAGCCGATCGTGCGGCGTACCAGCGTGAGACCGTCACGGAGCCAGGCTGTCACCGCCACGTTCTCGGCCGTCACGGACGAGACGTTCTCCGTGGTGACCAGGAAGCTGAGGATCGCGTCCGTCCAGGCAGTATCGGGTGGTATCCCCAGTGGGTCGCTGACGGAGATGGCCAGATCGGTCTCCGATTGCGGGCAGGTGATCCCCGTGACGGTCACGCTTCGAGCGGCCCGGTTGTTCGGCTTGGGCTCGGGCGTGTCCGTGTCGGTGAAGACGGACACCGTAAACGAGCTGCCGCCGAGCACATCGCACGTTGGCACCGTGAACGTGACGGTCGCGGTGGACGAGTCTCCCACGCCGAGGGACGAGGCTACCACGCCCCAGTCGATCGACCCTCCGACCACGGGGGCGGTCGGCGTCGTCGCCACGTCGATGGCCTCGGACGGAATCGTCGCGGATAGCGTGACGTTCGAGACGCGGCCCCTGGGCTGCCCACCCACGACATACGTCACTCTCGACCCTTCCGCAGCGACGCCCGGCCCTTCGATCGTCGCGCGCAGGTCGTTCGGCGTGGGTACGCAGCTCGGGTTCGCCGCGACCCGAACCGTGCCCGCGATGTCGTCGTTGCTCGGGTTGATGTCGTCCGAATCGGTGGAGACCCTGGCGGTGATGGTCCAAGCGCTGTCCGCTCCGCGACAAGCCGGGACCAGTCGGACCCGGACCACACGGGCGTCGGCGGGGGCGAGATCACCGAAGCGCCACACGACCTCGCGATCGCCGTCCCGCACCCCACCGTCGAGTATGGTGACGGCTTCCACGCCGGTGGCGGGTATCACGGCCCTCAACTCGACGCCGCGGGCGGTCATCGTCCCGAGGCTGCTGGTCGTGAGCGTCACGTCGACGGGCTCACCCTCGGTGGTGGCGGTCGGGGTGGCGAGCCACGCGAGCCCCGCGTCCACGTGACAGTCGCCCTCGGTGACGGACGGTTGAATCGAGAACGACTCGTCCCCTGTGCTCTCCTCGGGAGTGACCGTGCTCACGTCTCCGGCGAGGACGAAGTTGGAGACGGCCGACTCGCAGGTGGCGCGGAATGAGACCTGCCGGGTCACGCGCGCACCAGGGAGAACTGGGTCTGGGAGCAGCCACTGGATGCGGCCGGTGGCGAGGGTCCCAAGATCGACCACCGTCGAGCTGTCGCTAACGCGCACGACCCGTAGGTCGACGCCGGGGTCAAAGGTGAGCGACGCGTCGAGGCGCACGGTGTCCGCCGCGCCCTCCCCCAGATTCTCGACGGTGATGGTGTAGACGACCACCGAGTCCTGCCGGACCATCGCCGGCCCCTCAACCCTCACGTGGAGATCGGGCAGTAGAACCAGGTCGCACCCACAGTCGACGCTGTCGGGGAGTCCACGGTCCGCGCGTCCCCACCCGAACAGCGCCTCGTCGAACTTGAAGCCCAGCTGCACGTAGAACCCGCGGTCGGTGTACTCGTCCTCCGAGAACTCGTCGTCCCGGAACCCGAACACGTTGTAGCCGGCGGCGAGCCGCAGGTTGTCCGCCAGGAGGAGACCCGCCTCCAGGCCGAGACCGAACTGTGATCGCTCGAAGGAACCGGCAAAGAGGGTGCGGCCGATCACGCCGAGGTCGAGTGCCCTGGTAACGTCCAGAGTACCCCGGGCGCCCAGTAGGTGGGCGCTCTCACTGGTCGAGAGCGCCTCCGACTCGGCCGATGCGAACTTGCTGGCCCACTGGGCCCGCAGGATCAGCTCAGGATCGGGCTGATAGTTGAGGTGGGTGGAGAACACGTGCGCCGAGCGGGTGCCGCGGAAGTCCTCCGGATCCTGGTTCTCGTCCCAGCGGTGCTCGTAGCGGCCGAGCGCGCTCCAACGGTTGCGCTCGGTCTGGCGGTACGCGAGACCGAGGCGGGTGCGCTCGAACGAGCGGTCGCCGTCGATCATGGTGCTGAACACGGAGTTGCCCAGAAACGTCCAGTCCTGACTCAGCTTCCGAGCGTAGCCCGCCGACCCGAAGAAATTGTCGGCGCCGTCGCGTGCGTAATACTCGGCCCGGAGCGTAGCCTTCCAGAGCGGATCCTGCGTGAACTCCAGCGCCCCGGTCACGGCCGTGGCGGCCCGGCTCCCAGCGGCCAGTGGCGCCACGCGCTCGAGCGACGTCGACAGCCGAACGCCCTCGTCGATGCTCCACGCGTTCCGAAGTCCGATCGCTGCCTGGGCATCTCGCCCCTGGAAGGCGTCGCGGGCGCGGTATTCGGAGAAGATCGATTGGCCCGCGAGGTAGTCCGCGGCGATCCCGAACACCGTCGTGTTGCGCTCCAGGTCGGGGTGCATCCCATACGGCCCACTGAGCGACGAGATCAGCTCGTGACGGCCGTAGATCCGGGCCCGATCGAGCACGCGGTAGTCGGCGCCGATCACTGCGCGGCGCTGATCCGAATCGGAGACGTCCTGCTCGAACTCTCCGAAGATCGACCCGTCCGGGAGGAAGGGTAATCCGGCGGTGATCCGAGCTCCGATCGCGTTGACCGCGTCCGGCTCCACCCCGGTCTGGGATGTGGCCGGAGCGAGCGTCTCCTCGGCGAATCGAATGCCGAGCTGGGCACGGACCCAAGCTCCGAACGCGCGCTCGAGCGCCACCCTCCCGCCCTTCCGTCGACCGCTCGTAAAGCGGTTTTCGGTGCGCAGATACTCACCGAAAAGCTGCGTCCGTCCGCCGGGCAGTCGTGCGACGCCGCGGAAGCCCAGCTCCTCCCGCCCCCTCGCGAACGCGCTCGAGGCGTTCCCGAACGCGCGGTCCGTGGCCAGGTAGAAGGCTCGGGCATCCACGTATTCCGACGAGTGCCGGAGCTCCAGACGTCCGGCGTCGCCGCCGTGCACGCTCGCGCTGTCGGTCGTCGCGAACTCGCCGACGAGGTAGGTCCCGCTCAGCACCTCGATGGTCGCGTTGACGCTCGCCAGATCGAAGCGGGAGAGCGGGTTGTCGTCCCGCACGAACCCGCCCCCGATCTCGACACGATCCGTCGGTCGGAACTGGCCGTTGGCGCCGAAGACCCAGAACCGGTCGCCGCCTGTCTCGACCTCGTAGGAAACGCGAATCGCGACCGGGTTGAACTCCGAGTCCTGGCTGGGAATCGGACGCCGGAACACGATCCGTCCGGTGAGCGGCTCGATCGTGTAGTCCGTGAACCGCTCGAGCACCTCGGAGCGGAGCACCACGGCCGGCTGATTGCGGTCGCGGGTGACCAATTCGACCCGCTCGCTTCCCACCAACCCGTCCGAGCGGCTGAGCGCATACGGTCCGCTGATGCCTTGCCCCGGAATCTCGTCCACGACCTGTCGGAAGCGGTCCCGGCTCGCGAACGCGTCCACCTGGATACGCTCGTTCTCGAAGTGCTCGAACGCGCCGTTCAGCGTTCGGCTGTATTGCCCCAGTGCGCGGGCCCCGGTCTGACCAAAGCTCTCGAGACCGGTGTTGAAGTCGCCGTAGCGGAGGAACGAGGCCCCCTTCTGGAGCTGTCCGAAGAACCGTCCTTTGGACTGCGCGTCGAACTCGCGCGGTGAAGCGTCTCCGTAGACGGGATAGAACTGATCGGGTCGGATGTCACGGAAGAGGCGCGAACGTTCGTCCTCCTCCGAGTCCAGACGCAGGGTGAGCTCCGCGTCTGGCGTTTCGTCGCCGGACAGGTGGATGCCACCCTTGAGGAAGAGCGCGGCTCGGGCGCCCGCCGTCACGTCGCCGTCCTCCGATTCCGTCTGGAAGCTCCGGAGCGCGTCCTCGAACCGGTCGCGCCTGAGCCCCAATTCGCCGTTGGTGAGGGAGCGGAGGTCGAGGCGGGCCTCGAGCAACCCTACCGCCATGAGCGACCGCAGCATCGGGGCAAACACCACGCGCTCCGATCGCGTCCGGGCCTGGTCCAGGCTCACCCGCACCTCGACCGGTCCCGGCACCGTGGGCGCGATCAAACGGAATTCCGTACCTGCTGGTCTGACTTGCACTTGGAGGCCAGGCGCGACCGGGTCTCGGTCGTCCAGCTCAGCCGTCCCGGTCGGTTCGGCCGGGTCCGGGCTCACCCACCGTCCGGCGGTGGCTTCCAGGGTCACCACGGCCGGCGACGTCGCCCCGGGCAGGGTCACGGTGACCGGGACGGGGGTGACCCCGTCCGCCCGGTAGCCTCCGTCGATTGCGATCGCGATGGCGTCGCTCTCCGGCTGCGACAGGGGCTGGGCGGCACGCTCGGCCAGGCCGCCACCGGCCGCGACCTCCAGCGCGCCCGGCGCACGTGGCAGGCCCGCGTTCCGGTCGTTCAGGGTGAAGTCCGGGAGCAGCGGCCGGAACTCCTGGAACGGCGTGTCGGCGCGCACCTGGTCGGCCGGCATGGTGGATGTGAGCAGCGGGTCGAGGAGGAGGCCCCGCTCTCGGGCGCGCACCCGGCGCTCCTCCACCCGCCGCCGCACCGCACTGGATCCCGAGCGGTCCGCGAAGTCGGCCCGGTGCAGCTCCCCGCGCTTCAGGTCCACGAACACCGTGGCCCCGTCGTTTCCGTGCCGGTTGGTGAGCGGAATCAGACGCGCGCTGTCCGGTAGGGGCAGCGTGCTCCGGTCCACCTTGACGACCCAGGTGCGGGGGCTCAGGCCGTAGAAGTCGTACTTGCCCTCGGAGTCCGTGACTACCGAGCTGCCGTCCTGCAGGTAGACGCGGACCCCGGGGATGCCGACCTCGCCCTCCTCCTGCTCGAGAGGCGCGTCGCAACCGCAGTCCAGGTATACCTTCCCGACGATGATGCCCTCGTCGTCGAAGGGCGTCTCACGCACGATGACGCGCGCCGAGTCGTGGTCGATGGTGCCGGTGCTGTCGCTCTTCACCGTGACCCGGTTGACCCCGTCGCCCAGGACCGCGTCTGCGCCGATGAGCACGCGGTAGGTGATGGTTCGCGTGTTCGGCGACGGCGGCACGGCATACGCGGGATAGGTGAGCGTGCCGCGCGGGCTCTCGACCGGCTCGAAGGCCGTGCTCCCGTCGATCCGCGCGCTGCCCGTGACGTAGCGGAACCCACGGGGGAGCACGTCCACGACGCGTACGTCGGGGATCCTGCTGGCCTCGACCGTGAGGCGGTAGTCGACCACGTCCCCGATCGACGCCTCCGTGCGGGACGCCTGCTTCTCGACACCGAGGAACTCAGGCTCCACACCGTCGACCACGGTCGTCGTGCTGTCCACGTTGTTGGTGGGATCGTCGTCGGGAGAGGTGGTCGAAACGGCCGCGACGTTCTTGTGCGTCCCGATCGTCGGGAAGTTCAGCGTGACGGTGTAGACCCGGGTCTCCCCGGGCGCCATCGTCGGGATGGTGGGCCATTTGAGGACGCGGGGCGCGCCGGGCGGCGACGCCGAGGCAGCGGGTGAGGACGTGAGGAACACCACCCGCTCGGGCGGCGGCAGCGTGTCCGTCACTACCACTCCAGTGGCCTCTTCCGGACCCCTGTTGGTCACGGTGATCGTGAACGTGCCGTTCTCACCGACCCGACGCACCGCTGGACCCGTCTTCTCGATCGATACGTCGGTTCCGGGCGGGACCGTGGTGACGACCGAGCTGGTGTCGTTGAGCGCGTTGGTGTCCCCCGGGGTGGTTACCACGGCTCTGTTCGTGAACGTCCCGCCCGCCGGCGCCTGGTACGTCACCGTGAAGCCCTGGCTGGCTCCGACGGCGAGGCTGGGAATCGGAGCCCAGGTGACGACGCCAGCGGACTCGCTGAAGGTCCCGGACGCGGCGACGAACGCACCCGCCGGCGGCAGGGTGTCCGATACCTGGACGTTGGTCGCGACGGCGCTCCCGACGTTGGTCACGACCAGGCCGTAGTCGAACGTGGTTCCTCCTGCCACGGTGGTGGGCCCGCTCTTCTCGATCGCCACGTCGAGGGTCGCCGGAGCCCCGGGCACGCGGGTCGACACACTGCTGGTGTCGTTCTCAGGCACCGGGTCGGGCGTGCTCGAGCTCACGATTCCGGTGTTGCGGAGGGTCACGGGCCCGGTCGGGGCCTGGTAGTCGATCCAGTAGCTGACACTCGCCCCGGGCGCCATGGACGGAATCGTGGGCCATGTCACCGTCCGCCCCGACCGGGAGCCCCCGTTCGACGCCCCTATGAAGCGGCCGGCCACGGGCAGCACGTCGCGAATCACCACGTTCACGGCGGTCGCCGGACCGTGGTTCCGCACCAGCAGCGCGTACCGGAAGAAGTCTTCGCTTCCCACCGAATCGGGGCCGCTCTTGACGATGCTCAGATCGGCAACGGTCGGGGGCGGCGTATCGACGACCCGCGTCCGCACTTCCGCCCGGTTGTTCGAAAGATCGGGATCCGGCGTGCTGGAGGTCGCGTCGGCCAGGTTGAGCAGGGTGTCCGGAGCCGTCGGAGCCCGGTAGGTCACCGTGTAGACCACCGCCGGGTCGCCGGGCGCCAGGGTAGCGATGGCGGGCCAGGTGATGGCCCGACCCGATCGGACGCCGCCCCCGGAGATGGCCAGCACGATGCCGGCATCGGGCAGCGTATCGATCACGACCACGTTCGTAGCCGGATCCGGGCCGGCGTTGCTGACGCTCACGAAGTACGTGAAGGCGTCGCCTACGCCAACCGAATCGGGAGCGGACTTGGTGACGCGCACGTCGGCCAGGAGCGGCGGGGTCGGATCCAGGACTCGGGTGTCCACCGAGCTCCGATTGTTGGCCTCGTTCCGATCGGGGGAGGACGTCGTGACCACCGCCACGTTGGTGAGGGTGTCGGGTGCGGCCGGCGCCCGGTAGGTCACCGTGTGAATCAGGGCCGGCGCATTGGCGGGGAACACCGAGACCGTGGGCCAGGTGATCACACCCCCGGCTGGCACCCCGCCACCGGAGATAGCCACCACGCTCCCCCGCGACGGCAGGCTGTCGGTCACGACGACGTTGGTGGCCCCTGCGGGTCCGGCGTTGCTGACCGTGATGGTGTACGTGAAAAGGTCCGTTCCACCGACCGAATCGGGAGCCGACTTGACGATCTGGAGGTCGGGAGCACTGCCCTCCACGACCGTCCGATGCCTGGAGACGTCGTTGCTCGGATCGGTGTCGAAGCTGGACGTCGCAACCGTAGCCACGTTGGTCACCGTAATTGGCGCGTTGTCCGTAAAGCCGGGCGCGATGAGGACCAGCGTCAACACGAGATCCGGGTCGGACGGGCCGAGCCCCGCCACCGTGGGCCACCGCACCACGCGGCCCGTCGCGGCTCCACCTCCAGAGGCGGAAACGAAACGGCTCCCGGCGGGAAGGGTGTCGGCCACGAACACGTCGCGGGCGGTACCCGGGCCGTTGTTCGCGACCGTGAGGGTGTACCGGAGCGTGTCTCCGGCGTTGGCGGAGGTCGTGCCGGTCTTCGTGATGCGCAGATCGACGGTGTCGGGAGGAGCCTGGCCGGCCAAGTCGCTCGCACCTGAGCTCGCAGCCAATCCGCAAAGCATCAGGAGATTGGCGGCCAAGGCCACCAGATCTCGGCGAACGGCTCGGCACCCGCGCCGAGCCCCGGCTCGGGCTCGAATCATCCCTGTCCTGCGCTCCAGCTGCTGACGCTGGGTCGCGGCCCCTTCGCCTCGCGGCGAAGGCCCACCGCAGATCACGTTTCAGTCTTCCGGGGTCAGCGGTCCCGGCCGTCTGATTTCGCCAGGGCATGGAGGGGGGGGAGGGACCACCATTGTCCGACCCGCAAACGGCCCCCGCAACCGATGCAGCCGCGCAACACACGGCGTTTTGAACGCCTCTGGTCGCCGCCGCAATCGCCCGTTGCCTTGCGGGCACTCACGTCGTCGGTGGGGAGCGGATTTCGGGACGTTGGTGCAGCCCGGAGTACTTCGGAGCATAACCGAGGCGTTACCTGAGCGTCTCCTGGTCGAGTACTCGAGGGCACGCGGGATTGTCCGTGCCACCCCCGCCGACGTATCCGCGAGTCCGACAACGGGTTGTCAGGAGGACCACACCGTGGATTCGACTCGAGAGTCGATGCGCGCCGACCGCGGAGTCCAGCCGACAACCCCTGGCCTCGACGCAGTTCGCTTCCGGCCCCGCATCGGTGAGCTCCTGCTGCGCTTCGCCACGAGCCGGCGCATAACGTATCGGTTATGCCACATTGCGGTAAAAATTCGACTTCGGCAACAGATTCGACATTTCGCGACAAACGCCGCCGCTCGCCGCCAATGAACGGTCTGCAGCGAGCCTGGCCGGCCCCGGTCGCGAGCAAGCCCGCCACCGTCTACGATGACGGATGTGCCGAGTAACGAACACCGGACTGCGGACCCTGCTGGCGGTCGCTGTGCCGGTCATCCTGTCGACCGCATCGTTCGGCTGCTCTGTCGAGGGCCGTTCGGAGACCGGATACGCCGGTCCGAGCGAACGACTCGCCACAGGATCGACAGCAATCTCAGCCACGGGGCTCGTGGCGGCTTACGACATGGAGCGGTCGGAGGGCGGGCTCATCTTGGACCGAGGCCCCTACGGACTCCACGGGAAGGTGCGCGGTCACCGGGTGGAGGAAGGCGTCCACGGAGGAGCCCGGCGGTTCACCACCGTCGAGGACCGGGTCGACCTACCCGAGCACCACGCGTTCGATCTTGACGGTCCGCTCACGATCGCTGCTTGGGTGCGGGTCGACTCGCTCGGGCTGCATCAACACATCGCGGCGTGCGACGACAAGTGGGCGCTGTGGGTCACGCCTGCGGATCAGTTCCGGCTGGGTGACACTCGGGGGGGCGGGTGGTCCACCGACGAGGGTAGAGTCGAGTCTGGGCGATGGACCCCGGTGGTGGCGGTGCTCAGCGGCTCTCGGGGCGACACGCTTTCCCCGGGGACCGCGGCGCTCTGGGTGGACGGCGCGCTCGCCTCGGCGTACGCACACCTCCGCAGCGACAGCGCACAGGCCAGAGGCACCTGGGAGCCAGGAGACCTCTACCCCAGCGATGCGTGCAGCATCGGGTTCGAGTCCCACCAGGGGAATGCCGCGCACCAGTTGATGCCCTTCGTCGGGGCCATTGACGACCTGCTGGTCTTCGCGCGCGCCTGGTCCGAGCAGGAGGTGCGGGCGTTCTCCGAGCGGTAGCGAGACCCTCTCGGGCAAGGGACTCCCGTTGGAGAGACCCTCGGTAGAGAGACCTTCGGCTGGGAGGCCTTCCGGCGTCGGAAAGTGGTTCGACGCCCCTACCTTCCGAGGCTCGTTCCGCACACCCGGCAGAAGCGAGCCTCCGGATCGTCCTCGATGCTCGAGCAGGTCGGGCACGACGCGTCGGCGCCCGAGGTGCCGGGGCCGCGCACCATCTCGGCGGAGAGAATCCCCGTAGGAACCGCGATGATGGCGTAGCCGAGGATCATCAGCATGGCGGCCAGCGTCTTGCCGAGGGGCGTGATCGGCGTGATGTCGCCGAATCCGACCGTGGTGAGCGTGACGATCCCCCAGTATACGCCGGCCGGGATGCTGGTGAACCCCGCCTCCGGTCCCTCGACCAGGAACATCACCGAGCCGATCACTACCGTGACGGTGAGCACCGTGACGAGGAACACGGTGATCTTGTAGCGGCTGGCCCTCAGGGCGTCCCCCAGGATTTTCGCTTCGCCGACGTAGCGCGCGAGCTTGAAAACCCGGAATACGCGCAGGACGCGCAGGATCCTTATCGAAACCAGGTATTGGCCGCCGGGGACCAGGAGGCTGAGATACGTAGGAAGGACCGCAAGTAGATCGATCACGCCGAAGAAGCTGAGCGCGTACCGGGTTGGACGATCCACGGCGTAGAGGCGGCCCACGTACTCGGCGGTAAACAGCAACGTGAAGAACCACTCCCAGAGGGTGAGCGTGCCGCCGAACGAGGTCGACACCGACTCCACCGAGTCGAGCATCACCACGCCGATGCTCACGAGAATGGCCACGATCAGGAGGAAGTCGAAGACCCGACCGGCGTTCGTGGTGGTCTCGAACATGATCCGGAACAGCAGCGCGCGGTCCGAGCCCGCCGGCCCCGCCGGCCCGAGCGGCACGAACTTACCGGCAGCATCCCCGTCTCCCGCCGACCTGCTCGATTCGCGCACGTAGCCCAGGCGCGCCAGGATCGCGTTCCAGCGCTTCCGCATCCGCGATCCGAGCAATCGGAGGATCGTTGGACCCTTGAGCTCGACCCGGGCCCGCTCCGCCTGGATCCGCGCCCCGAGCGGACGGGCGCCCGCCAGCCGGACACCCAGGCCCTCCACCAGGGAATCCACGTCGGAACGGAGCGCCTGGCCCACGTCCTCTCCCGTCTTGGCCGCTGCATTGATGGCGGCGTCGAGCTCCTCGATGGACCCGGCGAGGGCGGCTTCGGCGACCTCGAGAGCGCGGGGCCGGCCAGCGGGCGCCCCCTTCCGCGGTCCGGTGGCATCCCGGCGCTCGTCCATCGCGGAGTCCAGAGCGGCCTCGAAACGCAGCTCCAACTCTTCCCGCGTGGTCCGCACCACCCGCTCCGCCTCGGTCAGAGCGGAGGATGCCTGTTCTTCCGCCCGCTCGAACGACGATCCCACGATGCGCTCGACGAGGCTGCGCGTGATGAGTCGAAACTCGTATTCGGCCGGCTTGGGATACGATCTCGGAGACCGCGCCGGGTCGGGGAGCGCCGCGGGATCGGCCACGCGATAGACCTCGGGAAGGTCGTCGACGAGTTGGTCGAAGCGCCGTTCCAGGCCGCGGAGGGTGCGTTCGAACGGATGCGACTCGAGGTCGCGCCTAAGCCCGGCCAGCGCCTCACGCCGGAGCTCCGACGACACCCACTCGCCGGTTTGCATGAGACCGTCCTCGAGATCGCTCCAGTTTCCCGACTCCAGGTCGCGAAGCCGGGCCAGAGCCTGCTCGAGCACCGCACGGGCCCTCCTGAGCGGCTGCTCCACGTCCTCGGCGAAGCGCTCGCGGAACTCGGGCTCGAAGGAGACCAGCGCGCCGCTGAGCTCCTCCCGCAGCGCCTCGATCCGGTCGCGTCGCTCCTGGTGTTCGACCACGCTCAAGGCGAGATCGCGCCAGACGGAGGAAGCCTCCCGCATCCGCTCACGGGCTCGGGTCGACCGATCTCTGAGGCGGGAGGGTCGTCTGCGGCCGGCCGGCAGCTCTGCCGTGCCGGCGAGCGCGAGGTCCTTCTTGAGGGCTCGCAGCCGGGTTTCCCAGGCAAGGTGGAGCAGCTCGGACGCCGGCTGCGAGTGGTGGAAAGCGCCCGCCGCGGCTCCGTCTTCCTCGTCCGACTCCAGCTCGTCGTTCCCCGGCGGGGAATACCCGAAGGCGTCGCGGAGCGTGAGCGCGGGCTGAGCGGCCAGCGTCGAGAGGGGCTTCTGCAGATCCTCCGTGAACGCGTGCTTCACGTGATAGAGGAACAGGTCCCGTAGGGCTACCTCTCGGTGGAGCGCGGGCTCGGCCCCTACGGCGCGTCTGATTCCCCGGCGCACCCGGCGGATACGCTTGCGCCAGCGCTCAGACCCCAGGTCCAACCGGGCCGGACGATACCAGTGCTCCTCGAGCTGGACCCGGAGCTGCTTCGGGGCTCCCAGGCTGAGCCGTTCCGCCTCGTCCAGAAACCCCTGCAGCGCAGCATCCAGATCATCGTCCCACTTGGCCGCCAGCATGGTCCGCGCGTCCGGGTCCTCGACACCGCCCGCTGCGATGGCCGCGGCCACCCGGACCGGACCCTTCTCGGCAGCGACCGCCAGCTCGTCCAACGCCGACCGCATCTGATCGGACAGCCCGTCCACCGCCCAGGACAGCTCTTCCGCGAGCGGTGCGAGCTCGGGCGCCGGCACGTCCCATCCGGCGGGCACCTCCTCCGCCTCCGGGCCGGCAACCCGGTCTTGGGCGATCTCGCCGGCCCGGCCCAGCGCGAGCTTGAACAGCACCGGTCCGAGGAGCAGGTGGATGGCGACCATGCCCATGACCAGCGCCCGTATCTCGGTGCCGATTCCCGGGAGCCGCTGCTCCACGATGATCACCAGCCCGATCACCACACCCGCCTGGGCCACGAAGGCGAGCCATGCGTTCTTCCGGATCTCCTCGGGCTCGCCTGCCAGGCCCGTGGCCACCTTGGTGCCCAGCCAGATCGCAACCAATCGCACCACCACGAGCGCCACCGCGACCAGCCCGACAGCCTGGAGCGCAGTCAGGTCGATTCCCGCTCCGGCGGCGGAGAAGAACACCACGAACACGGGGAGGGCCACGGTCTCGACGAGATGCACGAAGTCGTGGCCCCGGGTGGAGGCGTTCTGCACGACGAACCCGCCCACGATGAACGTCAGTAGCGCCTCGAGGTGCAGCTGATGGGCGACGGCCGTCATCGCGAATACCACCGCCACCAGGAAAAGCCAGAGCTCTGCCCCCACGTACCGCATGTAGGCGATGATCACCACGCCCAGCACGACGCCGGCCAACAGGCTCAGCCCGAGCTCCTTCACGAGATCGGTGAGGATCTCCGTTTCGAAGCCGTGTCCCCCCGGGGAGAAGGTCCCGACCAGCGCGATGGCGAGCGCAAGCAGCACGACCATCACGATGTCCTTCCCGACGGCCACGCCCAGCGTGGTATCGGCGAGCCGCCCCTTGGCCCCCGTCTCGCTGATGACCGCGATGGTCGCGGCCGGAGACGTCCCGATCGCGAGCACGCCCAGAATCATCCCGACCGAAAGCACCAACCCGGTCGGCTGACCGGCCAGGAACGGGATGAACCCGGACAGGGCCCACACCGCCCCGGTCACCGCCGCCAGGATCAACAGGCCCTTGATGACGATGATGGCGGCCAGGCTCTTCGCGATCTTCCGCAGGTTGGCCAGTTGCATCTCGGCACCGGCACCGAGCGCGATGAGCCCGATCGCCAAGTCGTTCACGACCCGCAGGTCCTCCGCGACCGCGCCGGAGAACACGTTGAACACCTGCGGACCGAAGACGAGTCCCGTGACGATGTAGCCCGTGATCTTCGGCAGGCCCGCCCCGGCCGTAACCTGTCCCAGCGTGTACGCTGCGAGCAGAACGAAGCCGAACGTGGCCAGCGATAGGGGATTTAGCGTCGCGTCGGAGCCCACCTGCAGCGTTTGCAAGAGGGCCATCAGGCCGAGGAGCAGAGCCAGGACTACGAGTCGGCGCATGGTCCCGGCTCAGCCAGCGGAAGGTGTGAGATCGCGCTCCGCAGACACCTGAAGCGTCGGCTCGGCGTCGATCAGAACCGACCGGATACGGGACGGAGCGAGGATCTCCCAGAGCAATACGGACAGGATGACGCCGGTAAGTAGACCGTCCGCCCCGATACCCGGATAGACGTCGACGAAGTCGAGCGCCATGACGATGGCGAGCCCACCATGCGCCACGAGACCGCTTCCCATCCACGGTGTGAGGTTTGCCGACCGGTCGCCGTACTGGAAGGCCAGGCGACCGCCGATCGTCATGGCGAGCGGGCGGCCGACCAGACAAAGGCCGACCATGCCGAGAACCAGCGGGTTGGTGGCGGCGAGCAGGTTCCAGGACGCTCCCGCCACCACCAGCAGGACGACCATTAGCGGCCCCTCGAGGGCCTGCATCACGGTGCGTAGGTCGTCGGCCCGCTGCCAGGTGTTCGAGAGCAATGCGCCGAGGGTGAGGTTGATGAAGAGGGGTGAGAGGTTGAGGTAGTAGGCGGTTCCGCTCGAGAAGAGCACGATGCCGATCAAGGCGAGCAGCAGGCGATCTCGGTCCCTCTCCCTCCCGAGAAACAGGAAGAACAGCATGCCGAGCACGATGCCGAATCCGACGTTGGCGGCCATCCACTCCACCGCGGTGAGCTGCCGCGGCAGCCCGGTCTCACCTACGTGGAACAGGCAGAAGACCAGCCCGAAGAGCACGGTTGCCAGGACCTGGCTCAAGCGTGCCGCCGTCTCCAGGACTTCTCCCAACCGTCCGCCCCCGTCCAGCTCCCGCCGAATCGAGGAGACCGCACCCGCGCCCGAGACGGCCGCGACGGTTCCCAGCGCCAGGGCCGCGGGGAGCGCACCCGCCGGATCCATGCCTGGCAGAACCCACCGCACGAACGCGCTGGCGCCCCCCCCCACGACCAGTACGGTCGCGGCGACCGTGAAGAACGCGAGCTGAAGCGACTGAGCGTGGTGCAGAATGAGCCGCTCGAATCGGAAGCGAAGACCGAGGAGGAGCCCGATGGCCCCGATGGCCACGGCCACGACCGGCTCCATCTGGATCAGGTCCTCGGCGCGCATGATTCCGGCCACCTGTGGGCCCACCACGACGCCGAGCAACAGGAACTCGACCCGGGCCACCACGTGAAAGCGCCTGCGAACGCGCTCGGCGACGAAGTGCGTGCCGAGGTAGCCCAGGACCAGCAAGGTGATGAGCTGTAGGGTCGCGATCACCGGGCGCACCGTTGTGGGTGAGGCGGCGGCCGGGCCGTGATTCCTCAGGGTCCGCCGGATTCGCGTGGAAACGGCCCACTTTCATCGGGTAGGACGCACGATACTACAGATCCGTCACACCGGCCACGTGACACCTTCCCGGATCGGTGCGTCTAGCTTGGAAAGCCATGGCGTTACCGTCCCTCGGTCGCCAACCTGCCCACGGGCCCAAACAGCGAGTGAGAGCGATGGCCGAATCCGAGGGCAGTCCCGTCCCCCCGAGGCGCGCCGGCCCCTGGGCTCGGATCAAGCGATCCAGGGGTCCCAAGGAGCCCAAGCTGTTCGGGGCGTTGCAGGGCGTTTTCACGCCGACGCTGCTGACCATCCTCGGCGTGATCATGTACCTGCGGCTTCCCTGGGTGGTGGGGAATGCCGGGCTCCTCGGAGGACTCGCGATCGTGGGTCTCGCCGTGGGCATCACCATGGCGACAGGCCTGTCCCTCTCGTCCATCGCCACCAACACCCGCATCGGAGCCGGCGGGCCATACGCCATCATCTCCAAGTCGCTCGGTCTCGAGATCGGGGGGAGCGTGGGCGTGCCGCTCTACCTCTCCCAGGCGCTCGCCGTGGCGATGTACATATTCGGGCTGCGCGAGGGCTGGAACTGGATATTCCCCAGCCACCATCCGCTCCTCGTCGACCTGACGGCGTTTGCCGTGGTGCTCGGCCTCGCCTACGTGAGCGCCGACCTGGCCTTCAAGACCCAGTACGTCATCTTGGGAATAATCTTGGCGTCGCTGGTGGCCGTCTTCGGCAACATGGCCGTGTGGGGATCGGAGAGCTCCGTCGAGCTCGTCGGCACGTTCCGAGGCGCGCCGGAGGACAACTTCCAGGGCTCGAGCTTCTGGGCGGTGTTCGCCGTGTTCTTCCCCGCCGCCACCGGAGTCATGGCCGGTGCCAATATGTCGGGCGAGCTCAAGGACCCCCGGCGCGGGATTCCGGTCGGAACGCTGAGCGCGATCGCGCTCAGCACGGTCATCTATGTGGCCCTCGTTTTCTGGGCGGCCCGGGCTGGGACCCCGGAGGAGCTCACTTCCAACTACACCATCATGGTGGATCGATCGCTCTGGGCGCCGCTGGTGATCGCCGGCCTCCTCGGGGCCACGTTCTCGTCCGCGCTTTCCTCCCTGGTGGGTGCGCCGCGGATTCTGGCGGCGCTCGGAAAGGACCGCGTGATCCCGGGCGGCCTGTGGCTGGCTCGCACCCACGGCGGCGAGCCCCGCCGAGCCATGCTGATCACCGGGGCGATCGTGCTGGCCGGGTTGATGACCCGCGGGCTGAACGTGGTAGCGCCACTGATCACGATGTTCTTCTTGATCGCGTACGCCGTGATCAACCTCGTCATGATCGCGGAGTCCTCACTCGGTCTCATGAGCTTCCGACCGACCCTGCGGATTCCGATCTGGGTCCCGGTGTTGGGCGCCGTGGGCTGCGTGTTCGCGATGTTCATCGTCAATCCGTCGTTCAGCCTCATGGCGGTGGCGATGGTCGCCGGGATCTACTTCTCGATCATGTGGCGCGGGCGGCTACCACGAACCGGAACGGTCCGGTCTGGCGTGTTCGTGGCGTTCGCCGAGTGGGCCGCGAGCAAGGTGATCGAGCTCGACATGAGCTCCGAGCGGGCGTGGAAGCCCAACCTGCTCGCGCCCGTCCGCGACCCCGCCACACTTCGCGGCGAGTACAAGCTGCTCACCGACATCTGTCGCCCCGAGGGCTCGCTCAAGCTGCTCGGAATCGCCACACGGGAGTCGGCAGTCGACTTGTCTCCCCGGATCCGTGAGCTCTCACACGCGTTCCACGAAGAGGGGGTCATGTCCACCTGGTCGGTCGTGGACTCGGCTGGATACGTGGAGGGCGTGGTCACCGGGCTTCAGGCGCTGCGGAGCGCGTTCTTCCGACCCAATATCCTCTTCCTGCCGCTGCCCGCCGAGCCCGAACGCTACGAGCAGCTTCGCCAGGTGATCCTGGAGGCGGAGCGTCTCAAAGTCGGCATCATGCTCACCGGCCTCCATCCGAAGGCCGGGCTGGGACGCTCACGCGTGATCAATCTGTGGATGTCGCCACAACGGCCGGGGCAATCGGTAGAGCACTACCTGGCGGACTCCAATCTCCACCTGGGCATCCTCACGGCCCTCCGCTTGCAGCGGGCCTGGGAGGGCCAACTGAACCTGATCTCCCTCGCGGACTCGCCAGAGAGGGCTCTCGAGGCTCGCCGCGACATCACCCGGCTCCGGGATCTCTGTCGCATCCCCGACAGGGCCCATACGGTCGTGTCGGTAGGCGGCTTCGAGGACGAGGCGACACTCCGGACCGTGCCCCAGGGCGACCTGCAGATCCTGGGGCTCAGCCACGGTCATGCCATCGAATTCATGCAGCGCACCATCGGGCGCATGGCGTCGT
>JAHEKN010000032.1 GCA_024638305.1 Gemmatimonadota bacterium
CGGGCGAGCGATCCAGGCCGCAACCGGGTTGCCGGACTCGGCCTTGCTGGTCGAGCCGGAGGCGAGGGGTACCGCTCCGGTGCTCACCTGGGCCGCGTGGACCGCGTGCCGTGAGGATCCGGACACCGTGCTCGTCTCGCTCCACGCCGACCACGTGATCGATCCTGAGGACGCCTTCATCGACCTGCTCCGCGACAGCGTGCGCCTGGTGACCGAGCACGATCTCCTGCTGACCGTGGCGGTGGAGCCGACCCGGGCCGAGCCCGGCTACGGCCACATCGCTCCCGGGGAGGCGATCGCGACGGTCGGAAGCGCCGCCTGCGTGCGCGTGGACGCGTTCGAGGAGAAGCCGGACCGTGAGACCGCGGAGGAGTACGTGGCCCGTGGCTATCTCTGGAACAGCGGGATCTTCCTCTGGAGTGCGGGCCGCTTCCTGGAGGAGGTGCGGACCCACGCGCCCGAGATCGGGCGGGCACTGACACACCTGGAGCGGGGGGACGTGGCCGCATTCTTCTCCGCGTGCCCGAACATCTCCGTGGACGAAGCGGTGCTGGAGCGCAGCGACCGGGTGGCCACCGTGCGGGCTACGTTCCGCTGGGACGACGTGGGGGCGTGGGAGGCGCTCACCCGCACACGATCGGCCGACGAACACGGCAACGTCGCCGTCGGGCCCGTGCACGTGGTCGACGGCCGTGGCAATGTGGTCTACTCGGAGGGCGGACCGGTGGTCCTGTTCGGCGTGGACGACCTCGTGGTCGTCCGAACGGACTCGGTCACCATGGTCACGTCACGGGAGCGGAGCCCGGGTCTCAAGAAGCTGCTGGAGCACCTTCCGAACGATCTCCTGGCTCCGGGGGACCCGTGACGGCGGCCCTCTACCTCTATGACGACCCCACGGCGCGTTCGTTCGCACCGTTCGCGTCGACCCGGCCGGTCGGCGAACTGCTGTTCGGCGGCTTCACGGCCCGCGAGCGGGCCGAGCGCGTGTTCGGGCTCACCTGCGAGGGGCACATCGCCGGCGGGGAGTTGGAGGGGTTCGACGAAGCCGGTGCCGCGCCCGGCGTCCCGGCCGACGCCCGGTCTCCCTCGCGGGCGCGCCTGCTCCTCAACAGCCGGTTCGTCCCGGAGTGGGGGGCCGAGACGCCCGCGCTCGGAGCCCGTCCCGTCCCGCTGGCCTGTGGCGGCCGGCTCGCGGGGTGGCTCGTCCCCCCGGGGATCACGGTCCCGGAAGCGCGCCTGCTCGGGAACGACGCGGCGCGACTGGAAGGCCTGGACGACTCGGACTCGGACGCCGCGTGCGAGGTTGCCGGCGGATGGATCGATACGCTCTGGGGCATGATGGCTGCCAACCCTGAGCGCATCATCGCGGACATTCGTCACGTGTTCGAAGCCGCCGGTCCCGAGCGGTCGCCGAGTGAGCCGCCCCGGGGCGTCCACCTGCTCGGTGGCAACCTGCTATCCGTGGCCGAGTCGGCCGAGCTCGAGCCGGGATCGGTGCTCGATACCCGCTCGGGGCCCATCCGCCTCGACCCGGGCTGCCGTGTGCAGTCCTTCACCCGGCTCTCGGGCCCGGCTTGGATCGGGCGCGACACGGTCGTGCTGGGCGGCTCGGTGTCGTCCGTGTCGCTCGGCCCCCGCTGCAAGGTCCGCGGCGAGGTCGAGGACACGATCGTGACGGGGTACGCCAACAAGGCGCACGATGGCTTTCTGGGGCATTCGATCATCGGCCGGTGGGTGAACCTCGGGGCTGGCACCACCAACTCCGACCTCAAGAACAATTACGGACCCGTGCGCCTGCGTCTCCCCTCCGGAACGGTGGACACCGGGCTCACCAAGGTGGGCTGTTTCCTCGGCGACCACGTGAAGACCGCGATTGGGACGCTGATCAATACGGGCACCGTGGTCGGCGCCGGTAGCAACGTGTTCGGCGGCCCCGCGGCGGGCTACGTCCCGCCCTTCACCTGGGGCTCGGCCCCGAGCGACGGAGGTCCGCCCCAACCGTACGATCTCGACAGATTCCTCCAGGTCGCGGAGGTCGTCATGGGCCGCCGTGACGTGGCACTCACTCCGGGCGTGCGTGCAGTCCTCGAGCGCGCCTGGCGGGCGCGGGGCGCGGCTGTATGAGGAGGCCGGCGTGAGGCTTTCGGTGCTGGGAAGCGGCAGTCAGGGGAACGCCACCCTCGTCGAAGCGGGCAGCACGCGGGTCCTGGTCGACGCCGGATTCAGCGGACGGGATCTCGTACGCCGTCTGGAGACTCTGGACGTGGCGCCCGAGTCGGTCGACGCGATTGTCATCACCCACGATCACGGGGACCACACGCGTGGAATGGGCGTGTTCGCCCGCCGCTACAGTGTGCCCGTCCACCTGACGGAGCGAACGGAGGCGGCCTGCGAGCGGCTGCTGCGAGGGGACGTGCGGACGTCCAACTACCGTGCGGGGCATCCGTTCCACGTAGGCCGCATCCGGGTCGATCCCTTTCTGACCGTCCACGACGCTGTGGACCCGGTCGGGGTGACGGTCAGCGATCGCGACACGGGGACCCGGCTCGGCATCGCGACCGACCTGGGGCGCCCGACGGCCCACGTGCGGCACTGCCTCTCGTCCTGCGATTTCCTGGTCGTGGAGGCCAACCACGACGAGGTGCTCCTGCGCACGAGCCCGTACCCCTGGTCGGTCAAGTCGAGAATCGCCTCCAGCCACGGGCATCTCTCGAACCAGGCAGCGGCGCGTTTCGTCACCGATTTGCTCCACCCCCGGCTGGCCGGCGTGCTGCTCGCCCACCTGTCGGCGGAATGCAACCGGCCCGAGCTGGCCGAGGAAGTGGTGTCCGCCGCGCTCACGCAGGCGGGCTACCAGGGGTTCCTGGGAGTGGCGAGCCAGGAGGAGCCGACCGAGCTCATGGACGTGGAGCACCTGCGGCGCCGCGTGGGTCCCGCGCAGTACTCCTTCCTGTAGCGCGACCGTCGAGCGCTCGGTGCTTGGACCCGGCGGCTAGAACCAG
Organism: Gemmatimonadota bacterium; assembly: GCA_024638305.1. GTDB lineage: Bacteria > Gemmatimonadota > Gemmatimonadetes > Longimicrobiales > Gaopeijiaceae > JAHEKN01. Next base: position 3,003 of record JAHEKN010000032.1, read on the forward strand.
CGCCGCAGCACGCGCTGGAAGTCGTTGGACAGCGCCAGGATCATGATCCCGAGCAGGATCACCAGACCCACCTGGCTCCAGCGGGCCCGTTGCTCGATGGAGACCGCCTTTCCGCGTACGCCCTCGATGAGGAGGAACACGAGGTGCCCGCCGTCCAGGATCGGGATGGGCAAGAGGTTCAGGATGGCCAGGTTGATCGAGAACAGGGCCATGAACTCCAGGAACGGAGCAAACCCCTGCTCCGCGGCGTCGCCCGACATTTCGCCGATCGCCACGATACTCCCCACCGACCGCGGTGAGACGTTCCCCGTCAACAGGTCGCGCAGGAAACCCAGAATCAGCCGCGTGACCAGCACGGTCTTGTCCCAGGCGATCACCACCGCCTCGCCCAGGCCCACGCGCTCGTAGACCACGGGGTCGAGAGGGCGCAGGATGCCGATCCGACCCACAGTGATGGTCTCACCCGTCACCGGGTCCGTCTCTTCCGCCTCCTCGGGCACCAGAACGCGGACGAGCGATTGTTCGTCCCGTCGGAGCTCGAGCTCCGTCCGGAGGCCCATGCGGCCACGGACCGCCATCACCAGGTCTTCCCAGGTGGTGACCGGAGTACCCTCGACCGCAACCACCGCGTCGCCGGCGCGCAGCCCGGCCTCCTCGGCGGGTGTCCCCGGGGTGACAGCCCCCACCTCGGCCGGCACCCAGTAGACGATCGACCCGGCGAGCTGGCGCCGCGCCTCGATATCCGCCGGCAGGTCGATCCGGACTGTCGCACTCGGGTTGGCCGTGCGGATGGTCAGGGGACCTGTGGGCTCGGCGCGAAGAGCCTCCGTGACGTCCCGCCAGCGCTCGATCGGTCGCTCTCCGATCTGCACCAGGTCCGCGCCGACCGGAAGGTCGACCAGCGCTTCGGCACCGGGCGGGAGCCGCTCGGCGGCCACGTTGCCGACCCGACGGGTGTCGAGCTCGGCCTCACCGAAGAAGCCGGCGACGAACCCGTAGGCGAGGAACGCGAACAGGAAGTTCATGATCACGCCCGCCGAAATGACGATCGTGCGAGCCCAGATGGGCTTCCCGTCGAAGTCGCGGGGGCCGGGGCGTCGCCGGGCGCCCGCCGCCGCGGCATGGTCGCGCGGATCGGCGCGCCGCTGATCCCGTGCGGCCTCGGCGCCGTCGTGGCCGTCCTCTTCGCTCGGGCCGCCCTCGATCTTCTCCATGACCTCGTCGGCCATGCCCGCCATCTTCACGTACCCGCCGAGCGGGATCGCGGCCAGGATGTACTCGGTCTCGCCCCGCTTGAATCCGGCCACGCGCGGACCGAGTCCGATGGCGAAGCGGTCGACTTTGATGTCGACCGCCTTGGCCGCCCAGAAATGGCCGAGCTCGTGGACGAAGATCAGTACGCCCAGTACGACGATGGTGGCGAAAACGGTCATATCAAGAGAGGGACGGCGCGCTTGAATGGGTCTCGAGGAGGCGGCGGGCCTTGTCCCGCGCCTCTCGGTCGGCTCGGAGAACGTCGTCGAGCCGCTCCACGGCCCCGGGCTCCATCAAATCCAGGGTCTCCTGCACGATGTCTGCCACGGTTCCGAGACGTATCTCCCCGTCCAGAAACCCCCCGACCGCCACTTCGTTCGCCGCGTTGAAGGCGGCGGGAGCAGTCCCGCCGGCCCGCCCGGCCGCCACGCCGCAGCCGAAGAGCGGGAAGGCGCGGTGGTCCACCGGCTCGAACGTGAGGGGTGAGGAGCGGAGCGGATCGAAGGTGCGAAGCTCGGGGTCCGGTACGCGCTCGGGGTAGGAGAGCGCGATCAGGATGGGAAGCTCCATGGTCGGAAACCCGAGCTGAGCCAGCACGGAGCCGTCGACGAACTCGACGAACGAGTGGATGATCGACTGCGGATGGACGACGACGTCGATGCGGTCGTAGTCGATGCCGTAGAGCACGTGGGCCTCGATCACCTCGAGCGCCTTGTTGGCCAACGTGGCCGAATCGACGGTGATCTTGGCGCCCATCTCCCAGGTCGGATGCCGGAGGGCGTCCCCGGGACCCGCGCCACGAACGTCGGTCTCCGTCCACCCTCGGAAAGGCCCGCCGGACGCCGTGAGCACGATCCGCGCGATGTCCGTACGGTCGTAGCCCTCCAGGCACTGGAGGATCGCGCTGTGCTCGCTGTCGATGGGCACCAGCTCACCACCCCCGGCACGGAGGGCGGCCATCACCAGCTCGCCCCCGGCCACCAGCGACTCCTTGTTGGCCAGCGCCAGCCGCTTCCCCGCGCCCAACGCGACGAGCGTGGGCTCGAGACCCGCCGAACCGACGATGGCGTTCACCACGACGTCCACGTCGGGGTGCCGGCAGAGGTCGAGCACGGCCTCCCGCCCCCGAGCCACGGGACAGTCGACGCCCTCGAGGGAGGAGGTGGGCGCCTCGGCGTTTCCGAGCACGGCAACGTCGGGCCGGAACCGTCGGACTTGCTCGGCGAGCTTCACGTGGGAACTCTCGGCCGCCAACGAGTGGACCCGGAAGCGATCCGAGTGCCGCGCGAGCACGCTCAGCGTGCTTTCGCCGATCGACCCGGTCGACCCGAGCAGTGCAACGCGCTTCACGCCCACCACCCCCAGAGCTTGAGAAGGCCGTAGCAGGCGGGAAGCGTGAAGAGCACCGCGTCGAACCGGTCGAGAATGCCCCCATGACCGGGGATGAGCGTGCTCGAGTCCTTCACGCCCGCGGCGCGCTTCATCGTGGACTCCGCCAGGTCACCGATCTGACCGATGACGCCCAGCACCAGGCCGATGACCGCGGCCGTCCATATCGGCATGGGCAGGACCGATCCGCCCCCGAACGCCACGGCCCCGAAGACGGCCCCGGTGGCCAGGGACCCGAGCAGGCCGGATACACCACCCGCCACGGTCTTCCCGGGGCTCACCTTGGGTGCCAGCTTGGTCTTCCCCCAACGCCTCCCGCCGAAGTAGGCGCAGGTGTCTCCGATCCAGGTGACGGTCAGGGGAAAGATCAGGATGGCGGCCCCCGTCCAGTCGTTGGCGCCAGCGCCCCAATCGTGGCGGAGGAGCGCGGCGAACCCGAGCGGCGCGCCCACGTAGAGCACCGCGAACACCGTGGCCGACGTGCCGCGCACGGGCCGCCCCTCGATCCCGCGCATCCAGATGGCCAACGCGAACGAGAGCAGGCAGAGGACGAGCGCGACCACCGCGATCGCGGTCGCCAGCGTGGGCCAGTTCGGCGAGGCCGTGGACGCCAGCACCACGACCACCGTACCCAGCACCCCGAGCCGGACGAATCCGGGCGCGTCCACCTTCTCGCTCAGCCCGAAGAACTCGTGGGTGCCCAGCGCCGCGATGGCCCCGATGACCACGCCCAGGGTCCAGCCCCCGAGGTAGATCACGAGCACACCGATCGGGATGCCCACCGACGCCACCAGCAACCGGGTGGCCAGGTTCGATCGTTGTGCCACGAACGGCATCCGACGCTAGGCCAGGCCTAGGACGCCGGAACTCTCCCGAAGCGGCGGTCTCTCCTCTGATAGTCGAGCACCGCGGCGAAGAGGTCCTCACGGCTGAAGTCCGGCCAGAGCACCTTGGTGATGTGGATCTCCGTGTAGGCGAGCTGCCAGAGCATGAAGTTCGACACCCGGAGCTCACCCGACGTGCGGATGAGGAGATCGGGATCGGGGAGGCCCGCCGTGAACAGCTCGTTCTCGAGCGCGGCCTCGGTGATGTCCTCCGGGTCCACGCTTCCGCTGCGAACGGCCTCGGACAAGCGCCGCGCGGCTCGAACGATTTCCTCGCGGCCGGAATAGGAGATCATGAGGTTGAGCCGCAGGTTCTCTCCCCCGGCCGTACCCTGTACGATCCCTTCCACCGCGGACCGGGTGACCCCATCGAGGCGGTCGACCTCGCCCAGGACGTGGACCTCCACGCCCTGGCGAACCAGATCACGACGCTCCTTCTCGGCGTAGATCTTCAGGATCCCCATCAATGCGGAGATCTCGCTCGGGGGCCGCTGCCAATTCTCCGTTGAGAACGCGAACAGCGTGAGGATGTCGATCCCCGCCTCCACCGCGCCCTCGATCACCTCCCGCACGGCGCGCATCCCGGCGCGATGCCCGGCGTGTCGGGGGAGCCCACGCTCGCCAGCCCAGCGGCCGTTGCCATCCATGATGACGGCCACGTGGCGGGGGATCGCCCCGTGCAATCTGATCTCTTCGAGGCTGGCGGACATCGGTGTGCGGAGTTCTCCCTCTCTCGCGCGGGTCAGATCTCGAGGACCTCTCGCTCCTTGTGCTCGAGCAGCTCGTCGATCTTGGCATTGTACTCGTCCGTGAGCTGTTGGACCTGATCGAGCTGGCGGTGCCCGAGATCCTCACCCAACTCGTGATCTTTGATGAGGGTCTTGATCTCGTCGTTGGCCCGATGACGCGCGTGCCGGATCGATACCCGCCCGTCCTCCGCCATCTTGTGGAGCAGCTTGACGAACTCTCGGCGGCGCTCCTCGTTGAGCGGCGGGATCGGGACGCGGATCACGTTGCCGTCGTTTCCGGGGTTGAGCCCCAGGTCGGCGGCGCGGATGGCCTTCTCGATATCGCCGATGATGCTCTTGTCGAACGGGGTGACGACGAGCATCGACGGATCGGGCGTGGCGATCGAAGCGAGCTGATTGATCGGCATCTTGGCCCCGTAGACCTCCACCCGCACCGTGTCCAGCAAGGCGGGCGTGGCTTTACCCGTCCGCACGCTCGAGAACTCGCGGCGGACCGCGTCGACAGCGGCCCGCATTTCCTCTTCCGTTTCCTTAATCGTGGGCACTGTGCTCCCTCCCCCTTTTTCTACTCCTCGGCGTCCAGGCGAGCGCCCCCACCGGCCGGCCCGGCCGTCGGATGCTCGAGCCCGCGAGCCACCTCAAGACACCAGAGTTCCGACCTGCTGGCCTCGGACGGCTCTCGACACCGCACCCGGCTCGTCCAGGTCCAGGACAATGATCGGGAGCCCGTTCTCCTTGCACAACGAGACCGCCGGCGCGTCCATGACGGCCAGCTCACGCTGCACGACCTCCTGAAACGTGATCCGGGGAATGAACTCCGCGTCCGGGTCGAGCGCCGGATCTGCGCTGAAGATGCCGCGCACCTTGGTGGCTTTGATCACGACGTCGGAGTTCATCTCGATGGCCCTCAGCACGGCTGCGGTGTCCGTGGAGAAGTATGGGTTGCCGGTCCCGCCGGCAAAAATGACCACCCGGCCCTTCTCCAGATGCCGCAGGGCGCGACGCCGAATGTAGGGCTCGGCCAGCTCGTCCATGCGAATGGCCGTCATGACCCGGGTCTCGACACCCTTGCGCTCCAGCAGATCCTGCAGGGCCAGCGCATTGATGATGGTGGCCAACATCCCCATGTAGTCGGCCGACACCCGGTCCATGCCCTCTTCGCTGGCCCGGGCTCCGCGCACGATGTTGCCGCCCCCGATCACCAGACCGAGGGACACGCCCATGCGGTGCACCGCGACGACCTCGTCGGTGATCTCGTTCACCACCGGAGGCGAGATCCCGAAGCCCTGGTCCCCTGCGAGCGCTTCGCCGGAGAGCTTGAGGAGCACGCGGTCGAACTTCCGGTCCTCGTGCCCACCGTCCAAGGTCTCGCTTTCTTCGGCCTCGGGCATCACTGGTCTCGCTCGCCCACCTTCATGCGCTGGAACCTGGCCACCTCGATCTTCTCGCCGGTCTTGGCCGAAACCTCGGTGATGAGTTGCTCGATGCTCTTGTCGGTGTCGCGCACCCACTTCTGGCTGAGCAGTGCGCGCTCCTCGAAGAACTTCCTCATCTTGCCTTCGACGATCTTCTCCTGGATGGCCTCGGGCTTCCCCTCATCCCGGACCTGGGCAAGGTAGACCTCGCGCTCGCGCTGAACCATGTCCGCGGGAAAGTCCTCGGAACTGACGGCGACCGGGTCGCTCGCGGCGATGTGGGCGGCGAGGTCCTTGGCCAACTGCTTGAAGTCGTCCGTGTTGGCCACGAAATCGGTCTCGCAGTTCACCTCGACGATCACCGCCGTCTTGTTGTCGAAGTGCACGTAGGACCCGATCGTGCCCTCGTTGGCGGACTTGCCCGCGCGCTTGGCGACCTTGGCGGCCCCGCGGCTGCGGAGCAGGTCCACCGCGGCCTCCATCTTCCCTCCGGTCTCCTGCAGGGCCCTCTTGCAGTCCATCATCCCGGCGCCCGTGCGGTCCCGAAGCGCCTTCACGTCCTGTGCGCTGATCGACATCGCTTCACTCGTGTCCGTACTTGGAGTCATCATCGTCGTTCATCTCACGGTCCCAAAAAAAGGGCGGGTGCCGAACGGCGGACCGAGGAGCCCACCGTCCGGGTCACCAGCCCCGAATCGCTGCCGAGAGCCGGAGCAGTCGCGCTTCGCTACTCCTTCTCGGCCTTCTCGGCCTTCTCGGCCTTTTCGGCCTTCTGGGCCTCGGCGACCGGAGCGGCATCCGCTTCTCCGTCAGCCGCTCCGTCGGTCTTGGGAGCGTCCGCCGTCTCCACCGTCTTCGCGGCCTCCGTGGCCTCCGTGGCCTCCGTGGCCTCCGTGGCCTTGTCGCTCGACTCGGGAGCGGCGGCCTCCGTGGCCTTTTCGCTCGACTTGGTAGCGGCGGCCTCCCCGTCCTTCTCGCTCGGCTTGGCGGCGGCAGCCTTGGCGGCCTTGGCGGCCTTCTTGGAGGCGCTCGGCGCCTTGGCGGGGGCTTCTTCTCCCTCGGTGCCCGACGAATCGTCGCCGCTCTTGAGCCGTTCCGCGATGACCTCGGGGGCGGGTCGGCGCCGGCGCCGGACCCGGCGGCGTGCCGGCCGGTCTTCGACGTCCTTCTCCCCGGTCTCCGTGGAGTAAGTGGTCGCCTCCGCCTCTTCCTTCCTGCGGAGCTCCTCGGCGGGAACCTGCCGCCGCGCGATCTCGACGGTGTCCGCGATCGCCTTGGCGATCAGGCTCACCGAGCGAATGGCGTCGTCGTTTCCAGGGATCGGGTAGTCGATGAGGTCCGGATCGGCATTGGTGTCCGCGATGGCGATCACCGGCACCCCCAGCCGATGCGCCTCGCGCACCGCGATCAACTCACGCTTGGCGTCCACGACGAATACCGCCCCGGGCAGCCTCGTCATGTCCTTCACGCCAGCCAGGTACTTCTCGAGCTTGAGCCGCTCGCGCTCGAGCAGAAGGCGCTCTTTCTTGGTGTAGAACTCGAACGCGTTCTCCTCTTGACCACGCTCCAGCTCCTTGAGGCGCCGGATCTGCTGCTTGATGGTCTGGAAGTTGGTGAGCATGCCGCCCAGCCAACGCTCGGTCACGAAGAACGCGCCGGCGCGCTGGGCCTCCTGCTCGACGACCCCACGAAGCTGCCGCTTGGTGCAGACGAACAGAACTCGATCGCCGCGGAGCACCACCTCGCGAAGCGCCGCAGTCGCCTGACCGAGGCGATCGAGGGTCTTGCGCAGATCGATGATGTGGATCCCGTGACGCTCGGTGAAGATGAACTTCCGCATCTTGGGATTCCAACGACGCGTCTGGTGCCCGAAGTGGACACCCGCTTCGAGCATCTCGTTGAGCCCGATCTGTCCCTGCTGCTCGGTCTGCTCCATCCTACCGCTTGCTGAACTGGAAGCGCTTGCGCGCCTTCGGTCGGCCCGGCTTCTTCCGTTCGACCTTTCTTGGATCCCGCGTCAGGAGTCCGCGCGGCCGCAGGGCGACGCGAAAATCCTCGTCGGCGTCTACCAGCGCCCTCGCGACGGCGAGCCGGATGGCGTCGGCCTGACCCGTCTGCCCACCGCCCCTCACGCGCACGACCACATCGTACTGGCCGTCCGTCTCCGTCACCTCGAAAGGCTCGGCTAGACGCTTCTGGTGGGTCGGGCGGGGGAAGTAGTCCGGGAGGGCGCGGCCGTTGACCGACCACTGTCCGGTCCCGCGACGTAGCAACACGCGAGCGACGCTCGTCTTCCGCCGCCCCACGGTTTGGTATTGTTCCACGCTCGCCATGTCCCGTTCAGATCTCCAGCGGTTTGGGGTCCTGCCCCTGATGCGGGTGCTCGCTTCCGGCGTAGACCCGCAAGTGGTCCCGGAGCTGCCTTCCGAGCTTGTTCTTTGGAAGCATCCCCCGGACAGCCAGCTCGATCACCCGCTCTGGGTGCCGGCGGACCATCGTCCGAAACGGGATGTGCCGCTCCCCACCCATGTAGCCGGAGTGCCGGAAGTAGGTCTTCTGGTCCGCCTTGTTGCCCGTCAGGTGCACATGGGCCGCGTTGATCACGATCACGCTGTCCCCGGTGTCCATGTGGGGCGTGAAGATGGCCTTGTGCTTCCCGCGGAGGACTCGCGCCACAGCCGTGGCGAGGCGCCCCAGGGGCTTGCCCTCGGCGTCCACGATCCACCACGCGCGCTCGATGTCGCTCTTCTTGGGTATGTAGGTCTTCATACGTCCTGGAAACGCCCCGCGAGGCCACGGCGCCCGGGGGGCGCCCAGCGGGCGAAAAGGCCCGAAATGACAGAGCTATCAATGATACTGACGGCTCTCGGGGGTGTCAACGGGAGGCGGGGGCGCGGCAGCGGGCTGCCGACACCCCGTCCGGCTCCCCCCGGAACGCCCTCGTCTCCGTTCAGTGGCAGGAGTGCCGATAGGCCTCCAGGGTGCGCATGCGCGAGGCGTGGCGAAGTCGGTTGAGCGCTATCTCCTTGATCTGTCGGACGCGCTCGCGGGTGACGCCCAGGTGGCGCCCGATCTCTTCCAGCGTCATTGGAGGCTGGTTGTCCAACCCGAAGTAGAGACGGAGGATCTTGGCCTGCCGCGGGGTGAGCGACGCGAGCGCGCTCTCCACGCAGGTGCGCATGGCGGCAACGAGCGTCTCGCGATCGGTGTCCTGGTCCTCGGCCCGCAGGTAGTCCATCAGTTGGCCGTCGTCATCCCTGTTGGCCGGTCCGTCCAGGGACAGATGGCCCTGCGCGACCCTGAGGGTGACCTCGACGTCGGCCAGAGAGAGTCCGGTCTCGCACGCAAGCTCGCCCAGCGTAGGGTCGCGTCCGAGCTCCTGGCGCAACGACGATCTCCGTCGGGCCACGCGATGGACCTGACCCGCCCGATTGAGCGGGATGCGCACGATGCGCGATTGCTCGGCCAGGGCCTGGAGGATCGCTTGCCGCACCCACCAGACCGCGTAGCTGATGAACTTGATCCCCTTGGACTCGTCGAAGCGATGGGCCGCCCGGATCAGACCGACGTTGCCCTCGTTGATCAGGTCCACGAGGGGAACGCCCTGGTTCTGGTAACGCTTGGCGACCGAGACCACGAAGCGGAGGTTGGAGCGCACCAGCTTGTCCAGCGCACCCTCGTCGCCCGCTCGAATCCCTTCCGCCAGCCGCGCCTCCTCTCCTCGGTCGATGAGCGGGTAGACGCTGATCTCCTTGAGGTAGCGATCCAGCGTGCTGGGGGAACCCTGAGGCAACCGTCCGGACGCCAGTGCCATGGTCAGACTCCGCGTGTCGGTGAACCGGTGTAGAGCCCGGTCGGGGGTGGCCGACCCACGCGCGACGGTCGACCCCCGGGACCAATCCTCCGTGTATCTCCTTAACGCGAGAAACGGGGGTGAATCCGGACACGCGGTCGGCGGGCGGTCCGCTCAGTCGTAGTTGTCGATCTGCGCCCGCTGTAGGCGCCCGGAATAATCCACGTAGCAGACCTTGGTCTCGGAGTAGAACTCGTAGACCTCCCAACCACCCTCCCGGTGTCCGTTCCCGGTCTCCTTGACGCCGCCGAACGGCAGGTGGGCCTCCGCGCCGATGGTGGGCGCGTTGACATACGTGATCCCGGTGTCGAGCTCCGACATGGCGCGAAAGGCCACGCGCACGTCGGTTGTGTAGACGGAGCTCGAGAGGCCGTAACGCACCTCGTTGTTGATGCGTATGGCGTCGTCGAACTCCCGGAACGTGATCACGCTGAGAAGTGGCCCGAACACCTCCTCCAGCGCGAGGCGGCTGCCCGGAAGCACGGCCTGCGCCACTGTGGGCTCGAAGAAGAACCCGCCCTCGAGCTCCGGGCCGCGCGCCCGCCGCCCCCCCAGCACCACGTCCGCCTCGGCCGCCGCCACTCCAGCATACGTCTCGACCTTCTCGAGCGCCGCGGCGTTGATCAGCGGACCCACGTCGGTCCCATCGAGCAGGCCGTCGCCCAGCCGGAGCGCCTGGGCGCGCCGCACCAACTCGGTCAGGAACTCTTCCTGCACGTCTTCGTGGAGCAGCAGCCGCGATGTCGCCGTGCACCGCTGTCCGGTGGTTCCGAAGGCCCCCCAGAGCACGCCCTCGAGCGCAAGCTCCATGTCCGCGTCGGGAAGCACGATTTGCGCGTTCTTCCCGCCCATCTCCAGCGACAGGCGCTTGTGCATGCGCCCGCAGATCTCGCCGATCCGGCGCCCGGTCTCCGTCGAGCCCGTGAAGGAGATCACCGGGACCTCGGGGTGCTCCACCAGGTGCTGACCGACTTCTTCGCCGTATCCATGGACCAGCTGGATCACCTCGGGCGGTAAGCCGGCGTCGAGCAGGATCTCCACGAACAGCGCACCCGTGTGCGGCACGTCCTCCGCAGGCTTGAAGACCACCGCGTTTCCGCAGGCCAGCGCCGGGAAGATCTTCCAGGTCGGAATGGCCATGGGAAAGTTGAAGGGCGTGATCATGCCGCACACGCCGATGGGTCGCCGGTACGTCATGGCCCATTTGTCGGGCAGCTCCGAGGGCACCGTGTGGCCGAAAAGGCGGCGGCACTCGGTGGCGGCGTAGTAGGCGGTGTCGATCCCCTCCTGGACGTCCCCGCGGGTCTCGGCGACCACCTTGCCCATCTCACGGGTCGCGGCACGCGCGATCTCGTCCTTGCGCGCCGTCATCAGGTCCCCAGCCTTGCGTAGCACGTCGCCCCGCGCGGGAGCGGGGGTGCGCCGCCACACGTCGAACCCCCGCTGGGCGGAGCGCACGGCGCGGTCCACGTCCTCCGGCACGGAGCGCGGGAACAATCCGACCAGGTCGTCGGCCCGCGCGGGGTTGCGGTTCTCGAAGGTCCTGCCACTGACGCTGTCGACCCAGGCGCCGGCGATGAAGTTCTGGAAGCTCTCAGGCATCGGACTCGCGCATCGAGTGTGGGAGCGGCGCCTCAACACGAGGCCCCGGGAGCGGAAACTCGCCGGACCTGGAGACCCCGACAACCCTTGCAAACCGGGCCTCCGGCAACCCCCGGCGAGCGCCGGAACACCTGGCAGGATTCCTGCTCGCAGGGGGCCCCATGTCCCGGTTTGTCCTCATTCTGGCGGTGGCGCTCATCACGTTCGGTTGGGCCGCGTCCCGTTCGCGCGCGACCCCTACGGCCGCGTTGGCGCCCTGTGTGGAAGGTGAGTGCCTACCGGCAGTCCAGGAGGCGCCTCCCCTCCCCGGGAGCGTCACGCTCACCCGGGACCAGGCCTGCGGCGACACGGGCTACCTCTGCTCGGAGCTGGCGTACGCGGACTCGCTCAGATTGCTGCGGTGGCCGAACGACCAGGGCACGCTGGTGGTGCATGTCCCACCCCCGACACACGAGCGCCGGGAGCTGGGTCGGCGGCTGCAACGGGCGGCGGCGCGCGGGATCCTGGCGTGGAGCGGTTATCCGTTTCCGATCCGGGTGGTCGAGCGAGCCAGTGCCAAGGGCGAGAATCCCGACGTCGTGATCCGCTGGTCCCTGGCCCTCGACGACGGCCGGCTCGGCCAGGCTCGGATCGCCTGGCGAGGACGGGCCAGCGGGGTCGAGTTCGAGGTGACCGACTTCGCGCTGGTGACCAAGCACCCCTACCAGCAGCGGACCCTGAGCGAGCGGGAGGTGGAGCTCACCGCCGCCCACGAGATGGGGCACGCGCTCGGGCTGCCCCACTCGGAGTCGCAGCGGGACGTGATGTATCCGGAGAACACGGCGTCGCACCTCTCGGCCCGCGATTTCCGCACGATGGAAGCCGTCTACCGGATGGCCAACGGGGCCCTCGTCCTCCGCTAGCCGGCTGGGTCAATCCTCCCGCACCAACCGGAACTTCTCGATCTTCTTGTAGAGGTTGGAGCGCGGCATCTCGATGGCGCGGGCGGTCTCGGACACGTTCCAGTCGTGCTCCCGGAGCTTCTGGAGGATATACGCGCGCTCGGCCGCGTCCTTGAAGTCGCTGAACGACTCCGCGGAGAGGAGCTCGCCCCCGAGGCCGCCACCGGCGTCCCGTCCCCGCACCTGGCGATCGATGTCGTCCCGGGTCACGCGGTCGGAGTCCGCCAGGATCATCAGCCGCTCCACCGTGTTGCGGAGCTCCCGTACGTTGCCGGGCCAGTCCAGCTCCATGAGTCGGTCCACCGCCTCGTCCGAGAACTTGCGGGGCGCCACCCGATCCCCTTCCACCATCCGCTCCCCGAAGTAGCGCACCAGCATGGGGACGTCGTCGCGGCGCTCGCGGAGCGGAGGGACGCGGATGGGCACCACGTTGAGCCGGTAGAACAGGTCCTCCCGGAACGTCCCTGCCTCGATCTCCTCCTCCAGGTTCTTGTTGGTGGCCGCCAGAACGCGGACGTCCACCTCGATCGGACGCGAGCCACCCACCCGGGTGATCACGCCCTCTTCGAGGGCTCGGAGCACCTTGGCCTGCGCCGCCATGGACATGTCCCCGATCTCGTCCAGGAAGAGCGTGCCCTCGTCCGCCTGCTCGAACTTTCCGGCCCGGTCCGACACGGCGCCCGTGAAGGACCCCTTGATGTGGCCGAAGAGCTCGGACTCGATCAGCTCCGACGGAATGGCCGCGCAGTTCACCTCGATGAACGGTCGCTCGGCGCGAGCGGAGAGGCGATGGAGGGCCCGGGCCACCAACTCCTTGCCGGTGCCGTTCTCACCGGTGACGAGCACGCGGGCGTCCGTGGGCGCCACCCGCTCGATGCGCTCGAGGACTTGGCGAATGGCGAACGAGGCGCCGACGATCTCGTGGCGGCTCTCGACCTCGCTTCGAAGCCGCTCCACGGAGTCGGAGAGCCCCTTGACCTCGAGCGCGTTCCGGAGCGTGACCTGGAGCCGCGCCGTATCCAGGGGCTTCTCTAGGAAGTCGTAGGCTCCGATGCGGGTCGCCTCGACGGCGGTGTCGATGGTCCCGTGCCCGCTGATCATCACGAACAGCCCGGTCGGATCCATCTCGCGGAGACGCTTGAGCACCTCGAGTCCGTCCATCCCCGGCATCTTGACGTCCAGAAACGTGACATCGGGCTCGAACTCCGGGAACAGCTCCAGGGCATCCGGTCCGGATTCCGCGTCCGCGACCTCGTAGCCCTCGTACTCGAAGAGCTGGTGCAGCGCGCCGCGGATGGAGGACTCGTCGTCGACGATCAGGATCTTGGGCATCCCTGCTAGTCCTCCGCCCGAAGGACCAGGCGATCTCCTTGGACGTACGCCGCCGCGATGCCGTCCGGCAGGGACAGTTGAATGGCTTCACGAGGAAGCCCCGGGCGATCTTCCCGCCCGAACGTCTCGAGGATCCCGGGAATCACTCGGCGCGGCAGCGGGATGCCGCCCGCCTCCAGCCGGTCCACCAGGAACGCCGCACCCGGACCGTCCAGGGGGATGAGCGATCCGGTGGCTTCCAGGCGAAGTGTGTCCGGCAGGATTGCCATGACCTCGCCCAGGTCGGGGAAGGAGGGAACGTCGGCCAAGGCGACGGCGCCGAGCAGGGTCACGCGCCCGTCTTCGATCCGGATGCGGGGCCCGCGGATGGCACCCGGCATGCGCTCGGAGTAGGTGTGGCGAAGCATGCTGGTGAGCTCGGACGCGTCGAAGGACGCCTCCCCTGTTCCCGAGGTCTCCATCAGCGCCTGGAGACGCTCGGCCGCCCGGGCACCCAGCTCGGGAGAGCCCGCATCCGTGTCGGACGTGGCTTCGACGCCCCGGGCCTCCTGGACCACCTGCTCCAGCCTGGGGAAGACCACGTCGCCCCACCGCCAGCCGGCGTAGGCCACGCCCACCAGCATGAGAAGCGAGACGATCGATCCCAGGCACCCCTTGATCCCACGCAACAGCTTCATCCCCTCTTCCCCGCCCCACCCAGGGCGCTGGAGTGCACGACCTCGTAGCGAGCCCCTGTCTTGGACAAGTGGGATCGCATGAGCTCCACCGATTTCACGTTCGCTGAAGCGCTGAAGTCCACGCTACCCGCCATGTCGTCCAGCCCGCGGAATGCGCCTGCGCCATCCGTGTCGTTCGCCCGGCCGACCGTCAAGTGAGGGTGGAAGGCTCGGGTCTCCCGATCGAAGCCGCACTCGGTCATTCCCCATTCCAGGTCCTGTTTGAGACACCGTAAGGCCGGGCTCGGGTCCACCCCCACCCACATCACCTGGGGTCGGCGGATCGTGGGAAACGCACCGACTCCGCCGACCTCGAGGGCGAACGGACGGTTCCCGGCGGCGACCCGATCCTGAACCGCCTTGAGGTCATCGAGACGTCTGGGATCCACGGATCCCATGAACTTGAGCGTCAGGTGGTACGTGTCGGGCTCGAGCCAACGCACGGGGTAGGTGGCCTCGCGCAAGACCTTGAGGGCGCGGTGAATCCGCCTGCGCTCGGCCGCTCTCAGGTTGACCGCAACGAACAACCGCATTTGCTCGGGGCGCGCTTCAGGACCGGCGAGCTGCCGCTCGGCTGGCTCGTCCGGGTGGTGGCGATTGCGGTCGGTTGGCGCGCGTCATCGATCCCGTCTGAGGAGCCTCGGGCGGCGAACGACGCAAGGTAGGCCGGGCCGCAGCAGGGAACAAGCAACGCGCAGGGCCTTTCCCGAGAGACGGCCGCTATTCGCGACCCGGGGGCTCGCCCGCCCCGCCGAGCTCATCGTCTACGGCCCCGGGCGGCGCCCGCAGCGGGAGCTTTCCCTCGGTGAGGTTGCTGAACACCCGGCGCGTGGGGTAGGCCAAATCGATCTCGTCCTCACGGGCGAAGGCGTCGAGGATCGCCTCCCAGATGCGCTCCGAGGTTCCGCGGCGCTCGCGAGGGTCGGCCAGATACCGGATCGTCAGCAACACTCCGGAGTCCACCACGCTGGTGTAGACGGTCGGCGTCACCTTCGAGTAGTGGATGAGGAATTTCTTGGCGCGGGCCAGGAGGGCGGCCTCGGCGCCGACGACTTGGCCGGAGCCTTCCCGCTCCGCGATCTCCAGCAGCAGCCCCTTCGCGCGCCGCCAGTCGCTCTCGAACGTCACGGCCACCGGGATCTCGTGCCAGACGTAGGGAAACTGGGTGGAGGAATTGGCGACCGGCACCCGGAACACGTCGGCGTTGGGAATGTGGATGAGCCGGCCGGTCGACTGATCCGCGTGGACCCAGTTTCCGATCTCGAGGATCGTGAACTCGAACGCGCGAATATCGACCACGTCCCCCCGGTGCGGTCCGACCTGGATGCGGTCGCCCAGCTCGAATGGGCTCTCGATCAGGATGAAGAGCCAGCCGGCGAAGGCCGCGATCAGATCACGCAGCGCGATCGCGAGCCCCGCGGCCATGAGGCCGAGGAACGTGCCCACGGACCCGATCCGCTCGAACCAAAGGAATCCGATCCACAGGATTCCCACGATCGTCGTCGCGTACCCGATCCCCTTCGACATGTGGTACTGGGTGCGGACGTCCCGCACCCGGGAAGCGACGGTCCTGAGAACGATCCGTCGGAGGCCCCACATGAGGACGACGATCAGCATCGTGAAGATCGCCTTCGTGAGCACGTCTTCCCCGGTCAGGGTGCCGAAGAGGTTCTCGACGACCGATCCGACCGGGTCCTGGGGGACCGCGGGTGCGGCGGGTGCGGCGGGTGCGGCCGAGGACGCGATCGCGCCGAGCGGTGCCGGGGACGGGAGCAGATACGAGACGAGCGAGGACATGCTGGGCATCGCCGGAGACTAGTCTGTGTCGGCGGCGTGCGCATCCAGGCCGGCACGCGTGGTGATCGGCTCCGGTGGGCGCTGGGGGCGGCGTCACCGTGCTTGGAGCGTGCTGAGCACGCCATGGCGAAGTCCCGGGCGGCGACTCATACTCCAGCGGCCCGGGCTTCGGGCCTCGCGACGATCAGGAGCGTGGTCTTTGCAGACTGAGGTTCGCCTCAGCCGCGAAATGCGGCTCATCGACATCACGATGATCGGTGTCGGGGCGATGATCGGGGCGGGAATTTTCGTCCTCACCGGGATCGCGGCCGGGGTCGCCGGCCCCGGTCTGCTGGTGGTATTCCTGCTGAACGGGCTAGTGGCCTTCCTGACGGCCGCGGCCTACGCCGAGCTCGGGGGCGCCGTCCACGGGGCGGGCGGCGGCTACCTCTGGATCAAGGCGTCCCTCCCCGATCCGAGCGGCTTCCTGGCCGGCTGGATGGATTGGTTCGCGCACGCCGTCGCCTGCTCTCTCTATGCTCTGGGCTTCGGCGCCTATTTCCGCGAGGTGCTCAACGTCGCCGGGTTGCCGGAGTTCGCCACGCCGATCTTTCGGGAAGAGGTGTGGTACGCCGTGGCCGCCGGCACCCTCTTCGCCGCGATCAACTACCGGGGAGCGTCCGAGGCCGGCAAGGCCGGTAACGTCGTCACGATCGGCAAGGTGGCCATCATCGGGGCGTTCATCGCCAGCGGCCTATGGGTCCTCGTGCACCGCCCGGGGTGGCAGGGGTCCTTCACGCCGTTCCTGTCCGAGGGATGGACCGGCGTGTTCATGGCCATGGGGCTCACGTTCATCGCCTTCGAAGGCTACGAGATCATCGCCCAGACGAGCGAGGAGGTGGAGAACCCCAAGAAGAACATCCCGCGGGCGGTGTTCCTCTCCCTCGTGATCGTCATCCCCATCTATCTGCTGGTCGCATTCGTGGCCATCGGGGCGGTCGAGCCTCCGCCAGGGACCGAGATCACGGCGTTTCTGGCCTCGGGCGGCGAGGTGGCGCTGGTCGCGGCCGCCGACCAGTTCTTCCTCGGGGGCGGCATCCTCATTCTGGTCGGAGGACTTCTGTCGACGGTCTCGGCCCTGAACGCCACGATCTACTCCTCGTCGAGGGTGGCCTTCGCGATGGCCCGGGACGCGAGCCTCCCAAAAGTGGTGGCCCGGGTCCACCCGACCCGCGCGACCCCCCACTACGCCATCATCTTCTCGACCGTGCTGATCCTCGGGATGGCGATCGCCCTCCCGATCGAGGAGGTGGCGGCGGCGGCCAGCGTGATGTTCCTGCTCCTCTTCGGAGGTGTGAACGTGGCGCTGATCAGGCTGCGCAAGCTTCGACCCGATCTGGACCGGGGCTACAAGGTCCCCTTCGTGCCGTTCACCCCCCTGCTGGCCATCGTCACAATGCTGTTCGTGGCCGGCTACATGTTCGTCGGCTATCCGCTCGCCTGGCTGGCCGCGGGGGGCTGGATTGTCGCGGGGGTGGTCTTCTACTACGCCTACAGCAGGAAGCGGGAGGCCGCATTCCTGGAGCGGGTCGAGTGGATGGAGCGGCTCGAGCGCAAGGAGTATCGGGTGCTCGTCGCCGTCTCCAGCCCGGCCTCGGTCCTGGGTCTCGTCGAGATCGCGGCGGCGCTCGCGAAGAAGTACGACGGCGAGATCGTCATGCTCACCGTGGTGGAAGTGCCGGAGGGACAACTGCTGCTGACGGGCCGGCGCCGGGTCCGCGAGATGGAGCCGGTGCTGGAACGGGCCGTCCGCTACGCCCGGGACCGCGGCGTGCCCGCGACGTCGGTCGTGAAGATCGGCCGGCGCATCAGCCACGGGATCCTCCAGACGGCCCGCGAGGAATCCTGCAACTTCATCATCCTCGGGCAGCCCAGCGGGCGCTCTATCATCGAGCGCCTGGTGGCGTCGATCGGCGAACACGTGCTCCAGCGCGCTCCCTGCCAGGTCGGGGTCGTGTACGGCACCGTCGAGCCGGGCGCGTTCGACCGGGTGGTGGTGCCAGTCACGAGCGGGCTGCACTCTCGGCTGGCGGCGGAGCTCTCACCAGCGGTGAGCGAGTGGTTCGACGTGCCCACCCGGCTGGTGACCATGGTGCCCCACGACGTGAGCGACTCGGACACCGCGACGGTGCTCAAGGCGGCAACGGAGACCGCCACGGCCGCGGGAATCGAGGAGAGGCCCGAGCTCCTGCGTCACTTCGACGTCGAGCGCGGATTGCTGGAGACCCTCCAGCCGAGCAACCTGGTCGTGGTGGGCGCCCCCAGCTCCGGGCCGGTGGCCCCGGTGTTCGGCACCACGGTGCCGGGAGCCATCGCGCAGCGGGAGCGAGGGGCCTCGATCGTGGTGCGGAACGTCGAGCCGCAGCGGACCAGTCGTTTTGAACGCGTCTTCTTCGGAGGCTAGATGGGCATGCAGACCGGCGCGCAGGGGCCCCTGGACCAATTCGGGCAGCAGTTCGCGGACTATCTGCCCACGCTCGCCGCCGGGACGATCGTCCTGTTGGTGGGCCTCCTCCTGGGGTGGCTGGCCAAACGGGCCCTGGTGCGGATCCTGGTGCTCATGCGCCTCGACCGGCTGGCCGGAGGCCGGAGCGCCTGGCGGGCAGCCATCGGCAAGGGGGACGTGCGGGATGCAGTGTACGGCGCGGCGGGCACCGCGGGGGGCCTGATCGTGGTCCTGGTATTCCTGGACAACGCGCTCCAGATCTGGGGGCTCACGGTACTGTCCCGCATGGCCGACCAGTTGATCGTGTATCTCCCCACCCTGCTGCTCGCCGCCATCATCGTGGGACTCGGCGTGGCCCTGGCGAACGCGCTCGCCCGCCGCGTGGAGAGCGTGCTGGCCCGCGAAGAGGTGCCGCGGCCGTCCCTGGTCGCAGGACTCGCCAAATCGGCACTCCTGTCGGTCGTCGGAGCGCTCGCGCTCTGGGAGCTCAACTTCGCCCGCGAGATCGTCATGGCCGCCTTCCTGATCGGCTTCGGCGCGATCGGCGTCGCGTTCGCGCTGGCGGTGGGAATCGGGTCGGCCCGCGCGATCCAGGAGGGCTGGTCCCTGCTGCTCACCCGCAGGAAGGAACGCTAAGGCCGCGGCAGGTCGCTTCCTTCGGCCCCTGAGGCCGGGGTCATCGGTCCCGCCAGTCGAGCGCGGGCAGCGCGTCCCCCTGGATCCGGAAGAACCGGTCGATCAGCTCGACGGCCTGCCGGTACGAGTGACAGGTGGGGTCCAGGAGGATCGCCTGCAGTAGGGCATCCTTCGAACGCTCCTCGAACGCCTGCACCAGCAGCCGGTTGATCGACGTCTGAGTTCGGAGAAGCGCCAGGACGGCCTCCGGAAGGGGCTCCATCGCGCGGGCGTGGAGCTCCCCGCTCCCGACGTGGGCCGGCACCTCCACCACCGAGCCCTCGGGGAGTCCCGGCACGTAGCCCGCGTTCGGCAGGTTCACGGCCGCGAGATCATGCGCGACACCGGCGGCCAGCCCCTCGATGATCGGAATCGCCAACTCTCCGGACGGGCGGATCTCGCCGTCCCGGTCGCCGTGATGGTCGCGCGGCGCTTTCAGACGCGCCGGCGGGCGCTCGGGGAAGAGCTCGGCCCCGGTGGGGTCGTCCGAGAGGTTGTAGATCCAGGTGGGGGTCTCGCCCGACTCCCAGGGATGCCCGTCCCGTGGGTCGTAGAAGAACTGGAGGGCGCTACTCCCCAGGAATTCCTCGGCCCAGCGGACGTACTCGCCGATGTGGTTGGCCCCCGGGCTCGGATAGAGGCCGAACGTCCGGAGCAGGACGCGGCTGAGTGCGATCTCGTCCCAATCCGAGAGCCAATGGGCGTCGCGCTCGCGGCTACGGAGGCGTGGGTAGAGGTCTTCGCCCGTGCTCCGGCTGCGCAGTGTCTGGAACCAGGTGAAGTGGTTGATCCCGGAGGCATACGCCTCGAGGTCGTCCAGCGGGTGCCCGAGCAGCCGGCACACCTGCTCCTTCCCGTGGAACACCCCGTGGCAGAGCCCGATCACGCGCGCGGACGTGAGCCGCGTCTGCGCCTCGCAGAGCTTGCTCAGTGGATTCGTGTAGTTGAGCAGCCAGGCTTCCGGGGCGTGCCGCTCGACCGCGCGCGCGATCTCGACGGACGGCCCCATGTTGCGCAGCGCGTGCATGAGCCCGCCGGGACCCCCGTTCTCCCCGTAGATCTGTCGGAACCCGTACATCCGCGGCAGGTGGAAATCCTGCGCCCAGTAGAAGTACCGCTTGATCTCGATGGCCACGACCACGAAGTCGGCGCCGGGGAGCGCCTCCGTGAGCTCGGTCGTTGCAGTCACCGCGTGCGAGCGCCCCAGCCGATCGGCCAGGGTTTCGGCATAGGCGCGGGTGTCCGTGAGCCCACGTCCATCGACGTCTACCAAGGCGATCTCGGCACCTACGTTGTCGATCGCTTCGCTCAGGTAGATGTCTCGGAGCGTGGCCGGGCCGAATTCGCGGCTGGCGGCGCCTACGAGGACGATCTTCATGCGGTCACCGATTCCGGCGCGGGGCCCGAGGACGGCGCGCAGCCCCCGGCCAGCGTAGAGGCCATGAACTCTCGTCTGCTACTGCCCATCGACGTCCCCCGCCTCGGTCGGATCGGCCCTGAGTTCATGGACGCTACGCGTTACGAGCCGCCGCGACCCGTCCGACGATAGGGTGGGTCGGGGCCACCTGCCAGCGATTGCGCGCGTCCAAGAGATCGATGTCGGGTCTCCGGGACCGGTTTCGTACTATGGTCGTCGATATCGATACTTGGACCCTGTGGATATCGGGTCGCACGTCGGGCGTATGTCTCGGGCGTGGCGACCGCCGCGGGGGTGGTCCGCGTACTCGCTCTGCCATCCACCCTACACACGGAGCCCATGACAACGACCGGCCCCTCGACTCGTCCCTCCCGGCTGTTGCTTGCCGCCCTCATGCTCTCTGCCTGCGCACCCGCGAACGATTCCGATCTGCGCGTCGTGATCGTCGACCGTGGCGCGTACGATCCGGCGATCTCTCCGGACGGGTCGACCATCGCCCTGGGCCTGCTGGGAAAGATCTGGCTGCTATCGGCGGAGGGGGGCCAGGCCACGCAGCTCACATTCGGGCACGGCTGGGACCACCATCCGGTCTGGTCGGGCGACGGGGCGCGCCTGGCCTACGTGCACGACACGCCGGCGTCGAGCGAGATCGTCCTCCATAGCTTCGCGACCGGCACGTCACGCACGCTCTACGGACGCTCTCCCACCGACGCTGCTCCCGGGTCGCGATCGTGGGGGGCGGCGTATTCGTTCGGGCAGCTCGCCTTCCATCCGACGGACGGACGGCTCTACTTCATCGATTTCCGGTCCGGGATCTGGTCCGTCGACGCGAGCGGGCGCGGTCAACCCCAACCGCTGCTTCCCGGATCGGAGCGGCTGGGCCGTCCCGGCATCACGGAGCGCTCGTCGTTCGCCTTCTCGCCCGACGGCCAGTCGATCGTGGTCGAGAAGGACACAACGGATCTCTGGACCGATCTCCACGTCGCCCGCTTCGGCGCGGCCGAGTTCACGCGCCTCACGGCCACCGGCAAAGTCCGGCGTACCGAGGCCAACTGGACCGCTGATGGCTCCTCCATCGCATACCTGGAGCTGGAGGGGGGCAAGGAGTCGCTCACCATACAGAGTGCCTCCGGTGCGGGAACCGACGCGGGCGGGGCACGCCGGTTCGATCTCGGACCCTTCAACGGCCGGGAGCTTACCCTCGACCCCGCCGGCGATCGCGGGCTGATCGCGTCCGGGCGCCGCCTTTTCCGGGTGGATCTGACCTCCGGGGCCCTGGCGCCCCTCCCGTTCCGGGCGAGCCTCACCCTCCCGGCCCGGGCCCGGGCCGACCTCGTCATCGTGAACGCTCGCCTATTCGACGGCGCGGGCGCCGAGGTCGTCGAGGGCGCCACCGTGGCCGTCCAGGGCGGGACGATCGTCGGCGTCACCACGGGGCCGTACGCGGATACCGCGGGCGCGCGCGTGATCGACGCTGCCGGGCGCTTCCTCATGCCGGGTCTAGTGGATTCGCACGGTCACCTCTCCCCCATCGGCGCACTCGCGCAGTCCACGGTCCCCACCCGGGGGGTCACGAGTGTCTTCGATGCGGGCTCCTACCTTCCCGAGACCCTCGATCTGCGCGACGCGATCGAGCTCGGCATTCTGGAAGGCCCCCACATCTACACGGCCGGTCCTACGATCGACGGCGCCGAGGGTCGGCCACGGCCCCTGACCATCGCCAATGTCACGGAACAGTCCGATGCGCGGGCACTCGTGCGGGAGCTGGCGGGAGCGGGGGTGGATGCGATCAAGATCTACGCCTTCCTGCCGCCCGAAGTGGTCGCCGCGGTGATCGAGGAAGGCCACGCCATGGGGTTGCCCGTGCTTGGCGATCTGATCGCCACCCCTTGGTCGGTCGCGCTCGAAGCGGGAATCGACGGTTTCGTGCACGTGATGGACCACAAGTGGCGGTTCATCTCGAATGAGCAACCGAACCCGAGCGACGGTCCCTTTGCCGTGGTCGAGCCGGACAGCGCGCGGATGAACGCGTTCTTCGCCGAGGTCGCCGCCCGTGGAGCCATGTTCGATCCCACGCTCATGGCGTCGTCGCAGTACTTCCAGGCAGAGGCGTTTTCCGCCGCGCTCGAGGAGTCCACCGGCGACGGGACCGCCGGAGGTCGGGGGAGTGGCGATGGCCCGGTCCGCCGCGCGGCCATTCTGGCCGACATGTTGCGCGCCATGCACCGCCAGGGTGTGCGGTGGGTGGCCGGGACGGACGGGGGCAGCTTGATCGAGGAGATGGAGATCTACGAGGCGATCGGAATCCCGAACGCCACGATTCTCCAAACCGCCACCGCCAACGCGGCCTCGTGGCTCCAAAGGGACGACTTCGGCACGGTGGCGCCGGGCAAGCGCGCCGACCTGATCCTGGTGGACGGAGATCCGTTGACGAGGATTCGCGATTTGGAGAACCTCGTCCTCGTGGTCCAGAGTGGACGCGTGGTCCTGGAGCGATGAGGCCGGTGGTCCAGCCGGGCGGGTCACTGCTCTGACGGTCTATCCCAGCGCCCGGTCGAGCGCGCGGTACTGAAGTGCCTCCGCGACGTGCCGTCGTCGCACGCGAGCGTCGCCCTCCAGGTCGGCAATGGTGCGGGACACCCGGAGCACCCGGTGATACGCCCGAGCCGACATACGCAGGCGAGAGAGCGCACCGGTGATGAGCTGGTGAGCCTCGGTGGTCTGCCCGAGCGAGCCGATGAGGGTCTTGACGGACACGTCGGCGTTGGTTCGTCGGGCGGTGTCGGGGCCATAGCGCTCCGCCTGCAACGCGCGCGCGGCGCGGCACCTCACGACGGCTTCCGCAGTGGTGGGCCCTTCCCCGTCGCCCGCCGGCTCCGTCAGGACCTGCGCCGGTGGCTGAACCACGTGCACGTGCAGATCGACCCGATCGAGCAGCGGCCCCGAGGCGCGTGCACGGTAGCTGGCCACGCGGGTCGGATCGCAGGTGCAGCGGTCGGAGCCATCCCTGAAATAGCCGCACGGGCACGGGTTCATTGCGGCCACGAGCTGGACCCGAGCCGGAAACGTGACGCTGTGCCGGGCTCGGGCCAGACGCACCAAGCCCTCCTCGAGCGGCTGCCGGAGGCCCTCCAGGACATGACGCGGGAACTCGGCCAGCTCGTCCAGGAACAGAACGCCGCGGTGGGCCAGGCTCAGCTCACCGGGACCCGGCGGCGTGCCTCCACCCAGGAGTCCCGCCCCGCTCACGGTATGGTGGGGGGCCCGGAACGGCCGCCGGCGGACGAGCCCGACGCCCGTCCCCAGGGTTCCCGCCACCGAGTGGATGCGGGTCACCTCGATGGCCTCGTCCTGCGACATCGGGGGGAGGATACCAGGGAGCCGTCGGGCGAGCATGGTCTTCCCCACGCCTGGCGGCCCCACGAACAGCAGATGGTGCCCCCCGGCGGCCGCTACTTCGAGCGCGCGCTTGGCGAGCGCCTGTCCGCGGACATCCTCGAGGGCGCGCGGTCCCGCTTGAGCACGCG
>JAHEKN010000186.1 GCA_024638305.1 Gemmatimonadota bacterium
CAAGGGGACGAGTTCATAACCCTCACGAATATTGATAAGGATCTCCTCGATGCCCGGGACCGCGCGCGCTGCGGTGATACCCTCGATACGCCGCAGAATCCCGCCCTGAGGAATCGGGATCATCAATACACCGGCGCCGCCGGCCGTTGCCTTGACCGGCAGCGGCCGGCCGACGGCATGGGAGATCACCAGGTCTTCCAGGCCCTGGCCGGTGCCGAACTGCAACAGGCGCGCGCACTCGCCACCGATGGTCCGGGAGGCAACCTCCATGATCACGCCATCGTCCCCGCTGATGCGCACCTCGGCATGCACCGGTCCTTCCCTCAGTCCCAGCGCCTGGCAGGCCTGCTGCACGCGCTGTGTGATCCGCGCACAGATGGCCGTGCTGTGGCGCGAGGGTGTGATGTAGTAGGTCTCCTCAAAAAACGGGCCCTCCAGCGGGTCCGGCTTGTCGAACAGTGCCAGTACCTCCAGCCGGCCTTCCTGCAACTGCCCTTCTCTCTTGGATTTACGAGCTCACCGCTGACGGGATCGCGCGAACAGATTCCGTCCCTACAAGCGTGAGACTCCAGCGCATTCCCGTGCGCCGGTGGATCGGACTCTTCGCCGCGTTCGCGGTCGTCGGCGCGATCGTCCTCGTAACGGTAGCGGCAATCGGACGAAGTCGATTTCCGACGGATGACAGCGGCCGCGTGGGCCTGGCGGTGTTTCCGTTCAGAACGACTGGCAATCTCGGTAGCGAATGGTCGGAAGGAGCGCCTGACCTTTTGACGATCGCGTTGGAGGGGACCCCCAACCTCCGGATCGTGGACCCCTGGCCGTTGTGGCGTCCGCTCCGTCCCGCCGCGGCCTCGCCCCCAACTCCGCCCGAGGTGCAGGAAGCGACGCAGTTGGCCCAGACGGCTGGAGCGCACCGGTTCCTGCTCGGGTCGGTCATCCCGACCGGCAACCAGGTCGAGGCCGTGTTGCGACTCTATCAGGTTGGTCGTGCCGAGCCGATGGACGTCATCACGGTCGGGGTGGCGGCGGATGAGCTCGCGACCCTCGTTCGCGAAGCGGCAGTTCGCGTCCTGGCTCGGGTGTGGGGCCCTCGTCGACCGACGAATCTGCCGTCCGAGCTCGACTTCGACGCGACACAATCACCAGACGCGCTCAAGGCCTATCTGTCGGCAAAGGAAGCGATGCGAGTCGGTCAGATCGACTCCGCGAACGCGGCCATCGACCGTTCACTCGCTCTCGACTCGACGTTCGTCCTGGCCATCGTGGAGGCCGTCTCGATCAAGTCTTGGGCGTTGAGTTCTCAGGGCCTGACCTACCGTGGCCTCATCGAGCTACTGGCTCGGGCGGAACCATACGAGGAAGGGTTGAACGAACGCACGCGACTCCGGCTCGAAGCGACCCGCGCGTCTGTCCGGACAGACGGTCCAACGGCAATCGCCGCTGCTCGACAGATTCTCCGACTCGACCCGCTGGACTACAACGCGACCGCGACACTCGAGTTCTATGAGCGCGTCTACGGTTGGCAGATCGAACCGCCGGTGTTTGGAGATGTCTCTTTGGCCGAAAGGGTGGTTCAGCTGGACTCGACCCAGGTGACGGCCCTCTCAGTACGGTCTCATTTGGCGATGGCCGCAGGGGATTCTCTCGATCAGCAACTCCAGCTCCGGCGGCTGCTCGCAGTGGACACCACCAGCTCCGTGGCGCGATCCACGCTTCTGGGACTCCGCGCGGTTCTGGCGTCAGATTCGGAATTCGAGCGCATGATGACGTCGGTCGACACCGTTCCCATCCGCGAGCTTCGCGGGATGGCGAGATTCCTACGCACCGCCCGGGTCATGCGGTTCGAGCGGCTGCT
This sequence comes from Gemmatimonadota bacterium, assembly GCA_024638305.1. Classification (GTDB taxonomy): domain Bacteria; phylum Gemmatimonadota; class Gemmatimonadetes; order Longimicrobiales; family Gaopeijiaceae; genus JAHEKN01. Next base: position 1,856 of record JAHEKN010000186.1, read on the forward strand.
CGAGGTGTTGGAGACATCTCGCGACCCCGCTACCCGTCAGGCGATGGTCACCGAGCGGCTGCGTTGGAACCTTGCCCGTGGGTGGCCGGAGCGCGTGCGGTGGGACATCGAGTCCGGCATCTACGAAGAGAATTCGTTCTATCGGACCGCACAGCGATACCTGGTGGCCGCCGACCTGGCAGGAATGGGTGACTCGGAGCTGGCCGCTGACGCTGTGAGAGACCTCATGGAGTACGTACCGGCCGACTCGGCCAGGGCGCAGTTCCAGGTGAAGCCGGTCTGGTGGACGGGATGGCTCATTGGGGCGTGGCACGCGCAGGCGGGAGATACCACGATTGCCCGAACCTGGATCGACGCGATCGGCACCCTACCCGCTGGCGGGACGTCCGAGGACTACGTCGGCTCACTCCAGTCGGACATCGAGGCTCGACTGTCCTACCGCCGAGGAGATGGTGAATCCGCGCTGGAACAGGCCGAGCGCGCATTTCACCTATGGACCATCCACACCGAGAATACCGTCGAGGCATTCGCGGAGCCGACGATGCGCCTGCACCTCGCGCACTTGCACAACGAGAACGACCAACCCGATGCGGCACGTGCAGTGTTGTCCTCGATGGTGCCGCCGTATGCGTGGTTCGGATTTCTGACCGCTCGCGCGTCGTACGAGCTCGGGATTCTGGAGGCGGCACGGGGTGAGTCGGACGTCGCCCGGCACCATTTCGAGCGAGCCCAAGCGATGTGGACGGACGGCGGGCCCGCTGCCGAAGCGTGGGCGGAGCGGGTTGATTCACGCATCTCCGAGCTCGGCGGAACCTAGCCCTAGTTCCGGTAATCCCGAGTCAGAGCTTCGCGGAGGCCATCGCGAGGTCCGGCCTGGCGCGTCGCTTTCAGACACACCACCCTCCCACTGATCCACAGCTTCCGCGCCCCCGAGGAAACGACCGCATGCCCGAGCCCGCCGCCTGGCGATATCAGAAGATCACCAAACCCGTGTTCGACCTGCCCACGGAACACTTGCTGCTCGAGGGGCGGGTGCTGACCATGACGGGGGACCTCTTCGAAGAGGGCTTCGTGGAGATCAGGAACGGGAAGATCGTGGCGGTGGGCTCCGGGGCGGATCTCGAAGCGGCCTCCTCGCAATCGTCCGCAGCCGTCGCAGAGACCGGCGGCACCATCATGCCCGGCCTCATCAACAGCCACGCGCACCTCAACTGGGATGGCGTCCACGATCTGGCGCGTCAGTCCATGGACGACCCGCGACCGATCTCGGCGTTCAAGGCCGCCGCGAACATGCTCAAGAGCCTCCGCGCGGGGGTCACGATGGTGCGGGACCTCGGCTTCCACGACCTGAACCTCTACTCCAAGCAGGCGGTGGAGCAGGGCATCTTCCCGGGGCCGCGGCTCAAAGTCTGCGGAGCGGCCATCATCCAGACGGGTGGACACACCTACTGGGTCTGCCGGGAGGCCAGCGGCGTGGACGAGATGCGGCGAGCCGTCCGGGAACAGGTGCGGGGCGGTGCCGACCTCATCAAGATCATGGCCTGCCACGACACGCTCGAGTTCACCGACGAGGAGCTCGCAGCCGTCGTTGACGAGGCGCACCGAAACGGCCTCCCCATCACCGCCCACGCCACCTACGACGCCTGCATCGAGCGGGTCGCCCGCTTCGGGGTGGACTGCGTCGAGCACGGCGGCTCGATGTCGGACGCCACCGTGGCCCTGCTCCTGGAGAAGCAGATCCCCATCGTCACGACCTTCGCGCCCCTGGTCCAGCAGAGTCAGCCCGAGATCGCTCGCCGGTTCGGGATCCCGGAATGGAAGATCGAGGAACGTCAGAAGGCGATCGCCGATCCGGCACGTTACGAGGGCTTGGTAAAGGCCGCCCGCGCGGGCGTCCCGATCGTCTTCGGGACCGACGCCGGCAGCCCCGCGGTCGAGCACGACGTTATCGCACCCGAGCTGGCCCACATGGTCAAGGTCGGCGTGTGCAGCGACAACATGGACGCGCTCGCGTCCATCACGGTCCGCGCCGCCCGGGTCTCGAGGATGGACGACGTGGTGGGAACGCTCGAGCCTGGCAAGGACGCCGACCTCATCGTGGTGGACGGCAATCCGGACGAGGATCTCTACGCCCTGGAGCGGGTGACCACGACGTTCGTGCGTGGCCGGAGGATGCACGGATGAGCCTCCTCACTGAGCGCCTGGCCCCGCGCATCGTCGAGGAGGACGGGGCGTTCCGCACCCGAATGCTCCGGATCGCCGCGGGCCTCAACGACGTGATCGCCCTGGGTCGGGGAGATTCGGACTTCCACACGCCCGCGCACATCGTCGCGGCCGCCAAAGACGCCCTCGACGCGAACCAGCACCACTACACCGGCCCCACCGGGATCCTGCCCCTTCGAGAAGCCATCGCCGCCAACCTCGAAGACCGGTTCGGGCTCGACTACGGGGCGGACGAGATCGTGGTCACGGCTGGTGCCCAGGAAGCAATCATGCTCACCATGCTGGGGCTCTGCTCCCCTGGTGACGAGGTGCTCATCACGAGCCCCCGCTTCACGACCTACGACACCGCAGTGCGACTCTGCGACGGCACGCCTGTCCCCGTGCCCACCTTCGAGCGGGACGACTTCGCGCTGGACGTGGGAGAGATCGAGGCGCGCATCACCCCGCGCACTCGGATGTTCGTCCTGGTGTCACCCAACAATCCCACCGGGGCGGTGACGCCCCCGGGCGTCATCCGCGAGATCGCCGACCTGGCCGTCCGGCACGACCTGATCATCGTTGCGGACGAGATCTACGGGAGGTTGATCTACCCGCCGAACGAGCACCTCTCCATCGCCACGTTGCCGGGGATGCGGGAGCGGACCGTCACCCTGAACGGGTTCTCCAAGACGTACGCCATGACCGGTTGGCGGGTCGGCTACCTGGCCGCCCCCGCGGACCTGGTGGAGATGTTGACCGAACCTCGGCACACGCTCTCCATCAACACGTGCACCATCAGCCAATACGCGGCCTTGGCCGCGCTCACCGGTCCGCAGGATCCTATCGAGGCGATGATCGACGCGTACGCCGAGCGTCGGGCCTGGCTCATGCCCGCCCTGACCGAGGCCGGCTTCACCTACGGGCACCCGGGCGGCGCGTTCTACATCTACACCAACGTCTCGTCCACGGGGCTCCCGGCGCCGCAGTTCTGCGAGCGACTGCTCGGCGAAACGGGCGTCATGGTGTTCCCCGGCACCATGTTCGGGGACGAGAGCACCGACTACATCCGGATCAGCTATCTCCAGCCCCTTCCCCTGATCCAGGAGGCCTTGGACCGCATAGCCTCGTTCGCCGCACGCGCGCTGGCCACCTCATGACCAGTCCATCCGTGAACCACCGCGCCCCCGAGGACCGCTTCGTCGGCATCCAGATCAGCCCCATCAGCTTCGTGGACGAAGGAGTGGACACGGTCCTGGACACGCTCCAGAACCGTGTGGGGGTCAACGTGCTGATGCTCGGCACGGTGAGTTGGCTGGGGCTCAAGTCCGGTCGCTCGATCAGCCACGAGCTCGACGGGTGGCCCGACCACGGCGTGTCGGAGCCCTACCAGATGCGAGGAGGGGCCTATTTCGACCCCGACCCGCGGTACTACGCCGACACGTTCATGGCGGACTTCCGGAGCCGCGATCCCGAGTTCACTGGGCGTGACATCCTGAAGATGGTGGTCCCCGCGGCGCACGAGCGGGGGATGAAGGTCTACATCGAGCTGATGGAGCCGTTCTTCAAGTATGCGGGGCACGGGTCGGCCGGAAACGTCGAGATTCCGACCCTGGCCCAAGCGATGGAGGTGGACCTGTTCGGTCGCCTGGGGGGTGAGCCTTCCACCTCGAATCCCGGGTACCGGCGCTGGATCCACTCGATGATCGAGGACCAGGTGCGGAACCACCCCATAGACGGGGTGATGTGGTGCAACGAGCGGAACTCCCCGCTCGACACACTCATCCAGGGAGGCGCTCCCGGGGACTTCTCCGCGCCGGCCCGCCGGGAGGCCATCGAACGGGGAATCGATGTCGAGGCGTGCCGGCAGGCCCTGCTCCGCCTGTACGACTTCATGCAGGAAGCGGCGGCCGGCGAACAGTTCGCCGACGGCGCGCTCGTCACCTTCCTGCGGGTGCTGCTGGACAACCCCGAGGCCCTCGTCTGGGAGAAGTTTTGGCTCGAGCGCAACAAAGACCTGGACCGGGAGCTCTACGGGCTCGTGAAGTGGTGCCGGCCGGAGCTGCCGTTCGGGCTCAACGTCTGGAACCGGAACCACTTCAATCCCATCCGACGGGCCCAGTGGCCGTGGGCGGAGCAGACGCTCTACGCCGATTTCGTGAAGCCCATCACCTACCAGCACCAGGCGGGGGAAGTCTGGTCGCGGGAGCTCTCGTTCCTCCGTGGGACCATCCTCCGTGACTTCTCGCCCGACGAAGCCACACGGGCGCTGTTCCGGATCCTGGGGCTGAACGAAGCTCCATTCGACGAGCTCGTGGCCACCGGTATGGACCCCGACACCTACGTCCATGGCCAATGCGTGGACGCCCTCCGAGGCGTCGACGGCAAGGCCAGGGTGTACATGGGCATCGGCGTGGACGCCCCCCGCACAAGTCCGGAAACCGCGAAGTGCTCCCGTGACATCGTCTATCGCTCGGTCCTGGCCACCTACCGGGCCGGCGGGCACGGCGTGGTCCTGTCCCCCAATTACGCTTCGATGCACCTGGCCCACCTGGACGGCGTGGCGCAGGCGCTCGAGGAACTGGGGCTGCGGTGACCGGCGCGCCCCTACTGAAGGTGCAGGGCCTGCAAACGAGCTTCTTCCTCGGTGGACGCGACCCCCTGGTCGCCGTAGATGGCGTTGGATTCACGGTCGACCCCGGGGAGACGCTCGCCATCGTGGGCGAGAGCGGGTCGGGCAAGTCGGTCACTGCGCTCTCCATCATGCGGCTCCTTCCGCCCAGGGTCGGCCGGATCACCGAAGGATCCATCCGGCTAGGCGGACGGGATCTCACTGCGCTGGCCGAAGAGGAGATGCGGACCATTCGAGGCAAGGAGATCGGCATGATCTTCCAGGAGCCGATGACCAGCCTGAATCCGGTCCACACGGTGGGCGCTCAG